>CAZRMP010000052.1:0-6721 GCA_964601235.1 uncultured Ruminococcus sp. | reverse complement strand
GCTTGAAATAATTTTAATGCAGTTTGTTCTGCCCGCGGCTATATGCCTTGGTATTTCCGAGGGTATGAGAAAACTTAAGCTTATTAAACCTAACGACCTTAAGCTGGAGTCCTCAAATGCGTAAAAAGGAAAGAGCCGAAAAGGCGGTCGAAAGGCTTGAAAAGCTTTACCCCCAAGCTATTTGCTCCCTTACTTATACCGATGCATTTCAGCTGCTTATCGCTACCCGCCTTTCCGCGCAATGCACAGATAAAAGGGTTAATATGGTGACCCCCGCGCTTTTTGCCGAGTTTCCCGATGCTAAGAGTATGGGCGAAGCACCGCTTTCACGGGTGGAGGAGCTTATTAAAACCTGCGGGCTTTATAAAACAAAGGCTAAGGACTTAGTTGCTATCGGAAAGGCGATAACCGAGCGCTTTGACGGGAAAGTTCCCGATACTATAGAGGAGCTTATAACACTTCCAGGGGTAGGGAGAAAGACCGCAAACCTTGTCTGCGGGGATATTTACGGCAAGCCCGCGGTTGTGACCGACACGCACTTTATAAGGCTTTGCAACAGATTAGGACTTGTTGAGACTACAAATCCGCTTACGGTTGAAACACAGATGCGAAAGCTTTTACCTCCCGAAAAATCGAACGATTTTTGCCACAGAACGGTACTGTTCGGGCGGGATGTCTGCACGGCAAGAAAGGCGCATTGTGAGACCTGTGTGCTTTCAGATATTTGTCCAAAAAAGATTTAAGTGGTGAAAACTAATGTCACAAAAAAGAGCCGCCGCAATACACGATATTTCCTGCTTCGGCAAATGCTCCCTTACTGTTGCCCTGCCTATAATTTCGGCGGCGGGGGTTGAAACCGCAGTTATTCCGACTGCTGTTTTATCCACTCATACGGGCGGTTTTAAGGATTATACATTCAGGGATTTATCGGAGGATATTGTGCCGATTGCGCGGCATTGGAAAAGCGAGAATATTACGGTTGACGCGGTTTATTCGGGATACCTTTGCTCAAAGTACCAAATTTATCTTGTTATGGAGGCGGCGCACCTTATAAGCCGTAAGGATACCAAGTTTATCTGTGACCCCGTAATGGGGGATAACGGAAGATTATACAACGGCTTTGAAAAGGATTATCCTAAATATATGCTAAAGCTATGCGCCGCGGCGGATATTATAACCCCAAACATCACCGAGGCGGCGCTTATGCTCGGCTTTGATTACAAGCAACCGCCTTATACGGAAGATTATATTAATATTTTGCTTGAGGGACTGTATCTTAAAACCCATTCAAGTGTTGTGCTTACTGGCGTATGCTTTGATGAAAGAAAAATCGGAGCGGCGGTCTATGACGGGCAAAGTAAGGCATATGTTTTCTCGGATAGGCTCAATGCGTCATATCACGGCACGGGGGATATTTTTGCTTCCACCCTTACCGCGGCTCTGCTTAACGATAGAAGCCTTAAATCAGCGGCGCAGATTGCCGCGAATTTCACCTACGCCTGCATTAAAAAGACTATGGAAAGTGATTCGGATATGCGGTACGGTGTGAATTTTGAATCGCAGATACCTAATCTTATTAAATATCTGGAGCTTTAAATGAAAGAGGAATATTTAAGAACCGCCGCTCTTATAGGCGAAGGCGGGCTTGAAATACTTAAAACTAAGGCGGTTGCGGTTTTCGGCCTCGGGGGCGTGGGCTCATATGCCGCCGAGGCTTTGGTGCGCTCAGGTGTAGGCAGGGTTTATATTTATGACAGCGATAAGGTTGCTAAAAGCAATATAAACCGCCAGTTAATCGCCCTTTCTTCAACGGTAGGAATGTATAAAACCGAGGTAGAGGCGTTGAGACTCAGAGACATTAATCCCGACTGCAATATAATTGAAAAAACGGAGTTTGTAACCCCTGAAAGCGATATTCCCTTTGGTGACTTTGATTTTATTATAGACGCGGTGGATAATGTCACGGCAAAGCTTTTTTTGGCGGTCGAGGCGGAAAAACGCAAAGTCCCCATAATAAGCGTTATGGGAACGGGCAATAAGCTTGACCCGACAAGGCTTAAAATCACCGATATTTATAAAACAAGCGTTTGCCCCCTTGCAAGGGTAATGCGGTACGAGCTTAAAAAGCGGGGCGTTAAGCGGTTGGCGGTTGTATGGAGCGATGAAACTCCCATAAAACCCGCCGACTGCGGCGAATACCGCGACACAGGGCGCATACCGCCCGCGAGTATGGCTATGGTGCCCGGGTGCGCGGGGCTGTACGCCGCATCCTACGCGATAAGAGAATTACTCAAAAAATAACAGTCGGTATCAAACAGAAGTAAGCGGCATAATATAGTAAAAGAATTGCCGTGAAACACGGAAATTATTTTACGGCGCTGTAAGGCTGATTAAAGCTTTACACGCCGTTTTTTCTTTGCTGAAAGGGAGACTGTTATGTGTTCGATATGCGGAATATTAGGCGGGAGCGGTAATGAAACGGAGAAAATTATAAATGATATGAACTTGTGTTTAAAAAACCGCGGTCCTGACCAAAGCGGGATATTTAACGAGGGTGATATTTATTTAGCCCACAACCGACTGGCGATAATTGATGTTGAAAACGGAATACAGCCTATGACAAGGGAATACGGCGGCGTTTCATATACTATTGTATACAACGGCGAGATTTACAATACGGCGGAGCTTTCAGAGCTTATCAAAAGCCGAGGAATAACGCCTGAAACCTACTGTGATACAGAGGTTGTGCTGTATCTTTATATCCTGTTCGGCGAAAAATGCGCCGAAATGCTAAACGGTATATTTGCCTTTGCCGTTTACAACAGAAAAACTCGCGAGGTATACTTTGCGCGGGACAGGTTCGGTATAAAACCGCTTTTTTATGCGTTCTGCGGTGATACTATGGTCTTTGCCTCGGAAATAAAGTCGCTTTTAAAATACCCGTCTGTTAAGCCTATTATTGACAGAAAAGGAATATGGCAACTGCTTTTCTTAACGCCGGTAAGGCTCACGGGCGGTATATTCCGAGATATACTTGAACTTAAGCCCGCGTATTACGGGATTTGGCGGGACGGCGTTTTTGAAACAAAGCGGTATTGGGAGTTAAAGGCGGAGGAATGTAAGGAAAGCCGAGACGAGATTATTGCCCACACAAGGTTTCTTTTAACCGACGCTATAGAGAGACAGCTGGTTACCGATGTGCCGCTTTGCACCCTGCTTTCGGGCGGGCTTGATTCTACGGTTATAAGCGCGGTGGCGGCGAGTTACTGCCATAAAAAAGGGGAACAGCTTTCCACCTATTCCTTTGAGTACGAGGGTAACCGCGAGAGCTTTCATTCAAGCCTTTTCCAACCCCAGAGCGATGATGATTACGCCCGCTTTACCGCTGATTTTTTAGGGACAGAGCATCATATATTAACAGCCTCTACAGAAGATGTGATAAACGCCCTGAAGCCCGCGACATTGGCGCGCGATTTCCCGGGGCAAGCGGATATTGATTCCTCGCTTTACTATTTTTGCTCCCTTATTAAGAAAAATCACACGGTCGCTCTTTCGGGGGAGTGCGCGGACGAAATTTTCGGCGGCTATCCTTGGTTTTACCGAACGGAAATGCTCGAAAATCCTTTCTTCCCCTGGATTCACGACCCGATGATAAGGGCAAAGCTTTTTAATAAAGAATTTGCGAAACCTCAAGACGGGTACGAATACCTAAAGGGCGAGTATCAAAAGAGTATGGCGGAGTGCCCTGTCTTAGAGAGCGACAGCCCTGCTATGAAAACCAGCCGTAGAGCGACCTGGCTTTCGGTAAATTATTTTATGGCGTCCCTGCTTGAGCGGAAGGACAGAATGAGTATGGCATCGGCTGTTGAGGTGCGTGTACCCTTTGCCGACCACAGAATACTTGAATATGTCTTTAATGTGCCCTGGGAGATAAAGTTTGAAAATGGGGTGGAAAAGGCGCTGTTAAGAAACGCAATGAAGGATTATTTGCCCGAAAAGGTATTTTTAAGAAAGAAAAGCCCGTACCCCAAAACACAGAATCCTGCATATGAGCGGGCTGTGACTAACGGGGTACGGGAAAGACTGCGGGACAGTAATTCGGCTTTGCACAGTATTTTAAATGCTAATGCGTTTGACGCCTTTATAAACGGCGAAAATGAAACCTGGTTCGGTCAGCTTATGGCAAAGCCGCAGTTACTCGCGTGGCTTATACAGCTTGATTATTGGGCTGAAGCGTATAATGTAGAATTCTCGCTTTAAGTTTTATTCACTTCTGAGCGCCTTTACAGGGTCACGCTTAGCGGCAATCTTAGCGGGGAATAGACCTGCAATAAAGGTAAGCAGCATACTGATTACCACAAGGGCTATTCCGCCGGCTGCAGGCAGAATCGCAAGACCCGAAATATCGGTAAAGGCGGCAATTACCGCGTTTATGGGAATGAGGAGCAAGAGGGTTATGCCAATACCTATCGCACCTGCCACAAAGCCGACAATCAAGGTTTCGGCATTAAAAACTCTGGAAACATCACGCTTTGAAGCGCCCATAGCACGCAGTATTCCGATTTCCTTTGTGCGCTCAAGCACCGAGATATAGGTTATAATTCCTATCATAATAGAGGAAACGATAAGCGAAATGCTTACAAAGGCGATTAAAATATAGCTTATCGCGTTGATTATTGTGGTGACAGAGGAAAGCATAAGCCCTATATAGTCGGTGTAGGTTATCTTGTTTTGGTCTTCGGCATTATCGTTGTAATCGGTAATAAGGTCGGAGACCGTTTCCTTTGCCTCAAAGTCCTTTGGGTAAATATTTATAGCGGAGGGCTCGTCTAAATCAGAAACGCCCATAAGACTTAAATTTCCGTCATAGGTTGCGGTACTGCTTTCAGCCTCAATAGCGGACTTAAAGCGCTCTACAATCTGCTCATCGCTCATACCCGAGCCCTTCATCTGCCCGATGTAGGCGTTGTATTCTGCCTGCTTGTCTTGGGGCAGAGTTGCGATGTATGCAAGCAATCCGTCATAGGTCATATTATCGGTGTTGCTCTCAAAGGGACGACCCGTGAATACATTTGTGTCGATTTTCTCTTTTTGCTCTTTCACAATTTCGCTGTCGTTTACCTTATTTATAAGGTGTTCCATAAGTCCGCTTGTGTAGCCTACAAAGCCGCTTTTAGTGTCGGTTACCGAATCGTCCGACGGGCGGATAATTCCGACTACGCTTATATCCTCGGCCTTTTCGAGCTGTGACTGAACATAAAGCTCATCACCTGTTTTGTCTTTCCAGGTGCCGTCGGCATTTTTCTCGAAATAGTCGGTGTTGCAAAGAAGCTTGAATTTGAGGCTCAAAATATCGTCATATGTGTAGGAAACTTCTTCGGTGGCCTCGATTTTCTCGCCCGCCTGAGCCTTTTTCATCATTTCTTCAAGCTCGGCAGAATCTTTAAGCCCTAATGAGTAAAGGGTATAATCGCTAATAAGGTTGTTTTTATCAACCACAAGTACGATTTCGTTGTAATTTTTGGGCATATGTCCCGCGACAATATCATATTGTTTTTCAAGAAGCTCCGTATTGTCAAACAGCCTGTTCCATACCTCGGTGTTTGTAAATGAGGACATCGCGGTTACCTTAGGGGTGCTTGCGGCGGCGCTTTCTCCTCCGAAAATGGTGGAGAGCACCGTGTTGGGGTTTACGCGCTTTCCGTCCTCGGTGTAAATGTTCATAACGGTCGAGTACTGATACTCAATCTCGCTGGAATTTTCCTTGAACTCGGGGGTTTGCTCAATGTGCTTTTTGAGGAGGGATAAATTGTTTGCAGAAAGACCGTTTACCATAGTGGACATCATATCGGTCATAATATTGTTGCTGTAAATTCTGTCGGGTTCTCTTTCGGAGTCGGCGGTTTCCTCTGCCTCGTTCATAAGGTCGGTGACAAGGTTGCTTACATCCATTCCTGTTTGTTCTATTGTGATAGGATAGCTTGAAAGGGTTTCCTCCTCAACGCTTGCTATATAGGCATTCACTCCGCTTGAAAGGGAGAGTATAAGGGCTATGCCTATAATGCCTATTGAGCCCGCAAAGGCGGTTAAAAAGGTTCTCGCCTTTTTGGTCATAAGGTTGTTAAGACTTAATGATAGAGCCGTGAAAAAGGACATTGAGGGACGCTTTTTCTTCTCTTCATCCTCATAAGTTTCATTCTCGGAGGAATAGGGGCTGCTGTCATCGATTATATTTCCGTCAAGCAGGCGTACAATACGGGTGGAGTACTGCTTTGCAAGGTCGGGATTGTGGGTAACCATTATTACAAGGCGATCCTTAGCGATTTCCTTTAACAGCTCCATTATCTGAACAGAGGTTTCGCTGTCAAGTGCGCCAGTAGGTTCGTCGGCAAGCAGTATTTCGGGGTTGTTTACAAGAGCGCGTGCAATAGCCACACGCTGCATCTGACCGCCGGACATTTCGTTAGGCTTTTTACTTAACTGATCGCCTAAGCCCACCTTTTCAAGGGCATCCTTTGCGCGTTTTCTGCGCTCTGCTTTTGATACTCCCGAAAGGGTAAGCGCCAATTCTACATTCGATAAAACGCTTTGGTGGGGAATCAGATTGTAGCTTTGGAAAATAAAGCCTACCGAGTGGTTGCGGTAATTATCCCAATCTCTATCCTTAAAGGTTTTTGTGGATTTTCCGCCTATAATAAGGTCGCCGTCGGTATAATTATCA
>CAZRMP010000051.1:0-6913 GCA_964601235.1 uncultured Ruminococcus sp. | reverse complement strand
GCCCGAAAAATTCTTTGCCTTGGAGCGGCAAAATTTTTCGACCGCGGCGCCTTTTGCGCACTCGCTGTATCCTCCGCAGGAGGCGCTCGGCGCAAAACTGCCAATTCCGCCACACCCGCATATTAAAGTAATAAGTAATAGTGAATAGTGAAGAAGTATTACTTATTGCAACAAATGGTATTTTACTTTAATTCATTAAAAAAGTCAAGGAATTATTGAATAAATTTAAAAAAAGTGGTATAATTTATTAACATTAACCTGACGCTTTCCGTAATATGTTATTGCGGAAGGCGGGTGGAGCTATGAGAAGACGAAGACACGGCGAAAATGCTTTCTTAATTAAAACAGCCGCGGTTTTGCTTGCGGCTTCGGTGCTTATCACCGTTTGCTTTTACAAAATGCGGCCTGTAATCCTGCGGTATGCCGAAAGCGCGGCGGAAACGCTGTTGCTGGACGCGTCAAACAGGGCGATTTTGGACATTTTAAATGAGCAAAATGTATCCTATAACGATATTGTCACCCTTTCAAGGGAGGAGTCGGGCAGGGTAACGAGCCTTGAAACCGATATTGTAAAAATCAACTCCCTTAAAAGCCTTATTTCAAACCGCCTGTCGGAAATTATTGCGGGCAAGGAATACTATGATTTAAATATCCCATTGGGCACATTTTTTTCCAGTGTATATACAAGCGGCTACGGACCTAAAATTCATTTTAAAATGCAGCTCACCGCCACGGCGAGGGTTAATTTTTCACACGAATTTAGGTCGGCGGGAATAAATCAGGTGCTTCATATTGTAATGGTAGATATGAATATAAGCGGCAGTCTTGTGATAACCGGCTATAGCGGCGGAATATCGGTTTCAAATTCTGCAATGGCGGCACAGACAATTATTGTCGGCACAACACCCGAAGCCTTTACAAATGTAATAGAAAGCGAGCAGGACAATACTGCGGGACTTATTAACGATTACGGCGCTGTTCCTTAATTATAAATTAAGCGGCGCGGAACGGAGAAGATTATGGATATTAAAGCGGCAGAGGAAAGAATAAAGTATTTAAGCGACACCCTCAAATACCATAACAGAAAATATTATATTGAGGACTCGCCCGAGATTGAGGACTTCGAGTATGACGCGATGCTTCGCGAGCTTGAAAAGCTTGAGGAGGAATATCCCGAATTTCGGCGGGAGGATTCGCCTACCCAGATGGTGGGCGGCGCGGCGCTTAAGCTTTTTTCACCTGTAGAGCACGCGGTTAAAATGGAGAGCCTGCAGGATGTTTTCAGTTTTGACGAATTAAGAAGCTTTGCCGAAAAAATAGATACTGCCCGCACGGCGTTTTCGGTGGAGCCTAAAATCGACGGTCTTTCTGTCTCCCTTGAATATAGGGACGGTCTGTTTTTCCGCGGCTCTACTAGAGGCGACGGCGTTACGGGCGAGGATGTTACCGCAAACCTTTTGAAGATAAAAAGCATACCCAAGGTGATAAGCTTTGAGGGGGAGCTTGAGGTGCGGGGCGAGGTCTATATGCCGAGGGACAGCTTTGAAAGGCTTACCGAGCGACAGGAGCTTATGGGGGAGACCCCCTTTAAGAACCCGCGCAATGCGGCGGCGGGCTCTTTAAGGCAGAAAAATTCCGAAATCACGGCTGAACGCGGGCTTGATATTTTCATTTTTAATATTCAGCGTATAGAGGGTAAGGAGTTTTATTCGCATATTGAAACGCTGGACTTTTTAAAAGCTCTCGGCTTTCACACCCTTCCTACCTATAAAAGGTGCGGGGATATAGAGGGTGCGGTTGCCGAAATTGAGCGCATAGGGCTTTCACGCGGCGGGCTTGCATACGATATTGACGGCGCGGTTGTTAAGGTTGATAATCTCGATTACAGAGAAGAACTTGGCAGTACTTCTAAATATCCTAAATGGGCGGTTGCCTTTAAATTCCCGCCCGAGGAAAAGGAAACGGTGCTTAAAAGCATTGAGATAGGCGTGGGCAGAACGGGTGCGCTTACTCCTACCGCTGTTTTTGACCCGATACAGCTTGCGGGAACAACAGTCAGCCGTGCCACACTTCACAACGAGGATTTTATCACTTCAAAGGGCATTTGTATAGGTGATACAATAGTTGTCCGCAAAGCGGGGGATATTATCCCCGAGGTGCTGTCGGTCGCGAAGCACGCCGAGGGCGCTTCTGTTTACGAAATGCCGAAAATCTGCCCCTCTTGCGGCTCGCCTGTTTTAAGGGAGGAGGGCGAGGCGGTAATCCGCTGCACCAACGCGGACTGCCCCGCACAGATACTAAGACATCTTATACACTTCACCTCCCGCGACGCTATGGACATTGAGGGCTTAGGCCCTGCGGTGCTTGAACAGCTCCTTAATGCGGGGCTCATTAAAAATATAGACGACCTTTACAGCCTTGATTATGAAAGGGTAGCCGAGCTTGAGCGCACAGGTGAAAAGAGCGTTCAAAACCTTAAAACGGCTATCGAAAATTCAAAGCAGAATGATTTATCAAGGCTTATTTTCGCTTTCGGTATTCGCCATATAGGCAGTAAGGCGGCGGCTTTAATATCCGAAAATTTCGGCAGTATTGATGCCGTTTTAAAGGCTACCGAAGCCGATTTCGAGGCAATTGACGGCTTCGGCGCGGTGCTGGCAAAATCCGCTTACGAATTTTTCGCATTAAACGAGACCCGCGCGATGATAGAGCGTCTTAAATCCGGCGGGGTTAATATGAAATCCCTTAAAGAGGTTAAGGATAACCGCTTTGCAGGTATGACCTTTGTGCTGACAGGCACTCTGCCTACCTATTCAAGGAACGAGGCTTCAGCGATTATCGAGGGCTTCGGCGGGAAGACCTCCTCCTCGGTTTCCAAAAAGACCACCTATGTTTTGGCGGGCGAGGATGCGGGCAGTAAGCTTGACAAGGCGAATAAATTGGGCATTACGGTTATAGACGAAAAGGAGTTTAACGAAATGATAAAAGCCGCGGAATAAACGGCGGGGAAGAGGAAGAAGCAAAAAATATTAAATTATAATAGGAGAGAAGCAATGAAATTTACCGTTGAGCATTTATCAAAAAGCTTTGGCGAAAAACGGGTGCTGTGTGATATTGATTTCACCTTTGAGCAGGGGAAGATTTACGGGCTTTTAGGCAGAAACGGGGCGGGTAAAACCACCCTTTTCAACTGCCTTAACGGAGATATTAAATTTGATACGGGCAGGTTCTGTTTTGAAACCGAAAGCGGCGTCAGCACACCCGAGCCAGAGGATATAGGCTATGTTCTCTCTACCCCTACCGTTCCCGAATTTATGACGGGCAGGGAGTTTCTTAAGTTCTTTTTGGAGATAAACGGGGACAGGATTTTAAACCCTAAAACGATCGACGAATACTTTGACTTTATGAGTATTGACTGGCAGGACAGAAACAAGCTTTTAAAGGACTATTCCCACGGTATGAAGAATAAAATGCAGATGCTGATAAACATTATCGCACAGCCTAAGCTCTTACTGCTTGACGAACCGCTTACCTCCCTTGATGTGGTGGTAGCCGAGGAAATGAAGCAGATACTCCGTAAGGCTAAAAACGACCGCATTATAATTTTTTCCACCCATATAATGGATTTAGCCCTTGATTTATGTGACGAAATCGTGCTTTTAAGCCACGGCGAGCTTGAGGCGGTTGATAAACTGAATCTCGGAAATAACGAGTTCAAGGAAAAAATAATCGCGGCTTTAAAGGAGGACGGCAATGCTTAAAACCCTACGGCTGTCCCTAACGCTAAAAAATACATACCGCGTAAACAGCATACTCTACGCGATAAAGCAGATACCCCTTATTAAAAATATTCTTCCCGACAGCATTTACAGCGAGGGCGGGCTTAAGGTATTTGCAAATGTGCTTTCGGTGATATGGACGGTAATTTCAACCTTTATCGGCAAGCTTTTGTATTTTCTTATTATGATTGCCGCGGTGTCGGGGCTTTACAATCTTCCTGAAAGTGCGGGAGCACCCCTTTTTTTGCAGATGCTGTTCTTGCTTACGGTAATAGGGGCGTTTATGAATACCCTGATGTTTGACCCGTCTAAGGACAAGTATTACGCCATAATTCTGCTTAATATGGACGCGCGGCGTTACACCCTTGCAAATTACGCCTTTAATTTGTTAAGACTTATTCTCGGCTTTACCCTCGCCGCCTTAATGTTTGGACTGGCTATGGGGCTTAATGTGTGGGAGTGTCTGCTTGTGCCCTTCTTTGTGGCGGGAATGAAGGTGACCTTTGCCGCTCAGGAGCTTAAGAAATACGAAAAGAAGGGCGCTGTTAAAAACGAGAACAAGCTGGCTTTCCTTCGGATTATAGCAACATTCATAATACTGGCTCTTACATATGCCGCTCCCGCGTTCGGTTATATTTTGCCCGAAGCAGTAATTGTTGCCTTGATGTGCCTTACGGTGCTTGCGGGCGTGATTTCGCTTAAGAAAATAATCACCTTTAAAAGCTACCGCGCGATGTATAAGGAGCTTTTGACCAACGCGCTTACCGTACAAATGGATAAGAGCGCGCAGGTTAAGCTTGTAAAGGAGCAAGCCCAAAAAAGCATCAGCGCGGACAACGGTATTACAAGCAGTAAAAAGGGTTTTGAATACTTAAACGAGCTTTTTATAAAGCGGCACAGAAAAATACTTTGGCGCTCTGCTAAGCGTATTACCCTCGGCGTGCTTGTGGTTTTTGCGGCGGTGCTTCTGCTTTTTGTTTATGTACCTGAAGCAAAGTCTGCGGTCAACGGGGCTTTGATGAATTTTCTGCCCCTGTCTTTATTTGTGATGTATATTTTAAACCGCGGTACGGGCTTTACACAGGCGCTTTTTGTAAACTGCGATTCAAGTCTTTTGACCTATTCCTTTTACAAACAGCCGAAATTTATTTTAAAGCTGTTTCAAATCCGTCTGCGGGAGATTATTAAGGTGAATCTTCTTCCCGCCGCGGCAATCGGCGGGGGGCTTATGATTTTGCTTTATGTATCGGGCGGGACGGACAATCCCCTTAACTACGCGGTGCTGTTTGTTTCGGTTGTGGCTCTCAGTATTTTCTTTTCGGTGCATTATTTAACGCTTTACTATCTGCTCCAGCCCTACAACGCGGGAACCGAGATTAAAAGCGGAACATATAAGCTTGCTATGTGGGGGACATATATGGTCTGCTATATCTTTTTGCAGATGAGATTCCCCACCCTGATATTCGGCGCGGCGACTATTGTGTTTTGCCTTGTTTACTGCGCCGCGGCAAGCCTTTTGGTTTACAGATTAGCCCCCAAAACCTTTAAAATCCGAGCTTGAAAAAATACAGCCCTCGGCCTTTGAATTTTTCAAAAGCCGAGGGCTTAAATATTACATTTTTTATTTCCTTACTTTATTCCGAGCCTCTTCTACGGCGCGGGAAATAAACTCTTCAACGCTCATTGTGCCGAGGTCGCCGTTTTCGCCCCGCTCTCTTACAGAGAGGGTGCGGTTTTCAACCTCATTATCGCCGATGACGAGCATATACGGCACCTTTTGGAGTCTTGCTTCACGGATCTTGTAGCCGATTTTCTCGTTGCGGTCGTCAATTTCAACGCGGAGTCC
Source organism: uncultured Ruminococcus sp. (assembly GCA_964601235.1). Taxonomy (GTDB): domain Bacteria; phylum Bacillota; class Clostridia; order Oscillospirales; family Acutalibacteraceae; genus UBA737. The sequence goes on along the minus strand of CAZRMP010000051.1, from coordinate 1,288 downwards.
TTGCTCCTCAAGAAGTTTTTTAACCTCATAGGCGTAGTCAAGGTGGCGGTCGGCAATCGGAAGCATTTTAATCTGCACGGGAGCGAGCCACAGCGGGAATGCGCCCGCGTATTTCTCTATAAGCAGGGCGAGGGTTCTTTCGTAACAGCCCAGCGAGGTGCGGTGAATGATGTAGGGGTTTTTCTTCTGACCGTCGCGGTCAACATATTCCATACCGAACTTCTCGGCGAGCAACTGGTCAATCTGAATGGTAATCAGCGTGTCTTCCTTGCCGTAGACATTCTTTATCTGAATGTCAAGCTTAGGACCGTAGAACGCCGCCTCGTCAATGCCGATTGTGTACGGAATTTCTAAGTGGTCGAGGATTTTGCCCATAATTCCCTGTGCCTCGTCCCATTGCTCGGGGGTGCCGATATACTTCTCGCGGTTATTGGGGTCCCATTGCGAGAAGCGGTAGGAAACATCCTCGTAAAGACCTAAGGTTTTTAGCATATAAATAGCAAGCTCCAACGCGCCCCTAAACTCCTGCTCTAACTGCTCGGGGGTGCACATTAAATGACCCTCGGAAATGGTGAACTGGCGAAGTCTTATTAGACCGTGCATTTCGCCGCTGTCCTCATTGCGGAAGAGGGTAGAGGTCTCGTTATACCTAAGCGGTAGGTCGCGGTAGGAGCGGGCGCGGTTTAGATACGCCTGATACTGGAAGGGGCAGGTCATAGGACGAAGTGCAAAGCAGTCCTTGGTCTCGTCCTGGGGGTCGCCTAATACGAACATTCCGTCAAGGTAGTGATCCCAATGCCCCGAAAGCTTGTAAAGCTCACGCTTAGCCATATATGGGGTTTTGGTAAGCTGCCAGCCGCGGCGAGCCTCCTCGTCCTCAACAAAGCGCTGTAAAATCTGAATCATTTTAGCGCCCTTAGGCAGCATTATGGGGAGACCCTGACCGATAACATCAACCGTGGTGAAAAGCTCTAATTCTCTGCCTAATTTGTTGTGGTCGCGCTTTTTAGCCTCTTCAAGCATATTAAGGTGCTCTTCAAGGGCGCTTGCCTTCGGGAAAGCAGTACCGTAAACTCGGCAGAGCATTTTTTTATTGGAGTCGCCGCGCCAGTAAGCGCCCGTGGCGGAGGTAAGCTTAAACGCCTTTACCATACCTGTGCTCATAAGGTGTGCGCCCGCGCAGAGGTCGGTGAAATCGCCCTGAGTGTAAAAGCTTATCTTTTCACCCTCGGGAATATCGCCCACAAGCTCGATCTTTTAGGGCTCGCCCTTTTCCTCGAAATATTTA
>CAZRMP010000050.1:0-7393 GCA_964601235.1 uncultured Ruminococcus sp. | reverse complement strand
GTGGCGTAGGCCGTGAAGAGGTTGAGCGTGGTCAGGTTCTCTGCAAACCCGGCTCCATCAATCCCCACACCAAGTTCCATGGTCAGGTTTACGTTCTTAATAAAGAAGAGGGCGGCCGTCATACTCCTTTCTTCAACAACTATCGTCCTCAGTTCTACTTCAGAACTACCGACGTTACAGGCGTTATCACTCTTCCCGAGGGCACAGAGATGTGCATGCCCGGAGATAATGTAGAGATGGATGTTGAGCTTATCACTCCTATCGCTATTGAAGAGGGTCTCCGCTTCGCTATCCGTGAGGGTGGCCGTACCGTTGGTTCAGGCGTTGTTACTAAGATTAACGGTTAAGTTTTTAAAATTAAAAAAGCCGATCGGTAACGGTCGGCTTTTTTGCATATCCTATAATCATATATAAAAGCAGCCAACCGATTTTTACTCGGTCGGCTGCTTTGTGTTTATTACACAAGACTGGGCTGTTAAGGATTTTCGCATACAATTTTAGAATCTTCAGCTATCATCCCCGTCCGCACGCTCCTCAAGGTTAAGGGAATTTATAACCTCAACCGTATTATTAAAGCCTTCTTCAACATAAAAGGAATCCCTTAAATAATCAAAATCTTTATCAAAGCCCGAAATATCTATAGTGTAGTAGAGTCTGCCTGTAATGCTGTCCTCTGTCGCTCCCGAAATGTCGGTCAAATATGCCTCTTTAAGGCGTGTTAGCTCGGCAGGTGTGAGGTAAAGCCCCTCTACCGAGTTATCATCGGAATAAAGGGAAATTGCGAGATTGTTTTCGGTAAAGCTGTCAAACCGCTTTTTTATGCTTTCTTTGTTTTCATCGCTCTTGTAAATCTCAAGCAGGGTATCTAAATAATCGCCCAAATCAACATAAAAGGCTCGCTTAAAGCTGTCACCGTTTTTAAGGCTGTAGCTTACCGAAACATATTGGTATTCCTCTGTCTCCGCCCCGTTCTCTGCAATCTCGCCGTGAAGCTTGAAAACAAGGTCGGGGTCGGCAAACTCAATATTGCACCCACCGAAGGAAACCGTTGCCGATTTTACCCTTTCCGCCCTCGGTATGCGGGTAGAATAGCCAAAAAAGCCGCTCCAAAGGGTAAGCGCCGTGACCGCCAGACAAACCACCGAACAGCTCCCTATTATAAGCGATTTTTTCACGGTTTTAAAGCCGCGGTCATTAATTGCGCCAAAGGTGACCGATGTCAGCAGTCCGCCTACAACCGCGAAAATCCAGAATATAAGATTTATATTTCCGTCCGCGAAAAGCACGCCTATAAGATACGCTCCCACAATGCCCACAATAAGCGCGCAGACTATGTAAATAAATTTATATGCGTAGGAAACTCCGCTTTTTTCGCTCTTGCGGCGCTTGTAAAGCAGAAAGGCGGCGACCAGCGACAAAAGGGTAATAAGAATAAGCTTTAGAGTGAAAACCGCATAGCTGTCTACATAATCGGTCTCGCCGTTAATCAGACCGAAGGAGCCCACAAAGGCGTAATAAAACGGGCTTGAAAACAAAAGCAGTTTATACTCCGTCTCCCACGGATAACCCCAAAGATATTCCGCACACAGCGTGGAATTAATAAGCTGAATTATAACAACACCTATGTTAAAGGTCACAAAGGATATTATCAAATCAAAAATACTGCCCGCGCAGACAATAAATATCATCGTAAACGCCGCACACATAATAAGTATTAGAATATTGTAGGCAAAGCCCGTTAAAATAGGCCTTATACTGCCCTCCACATAGTCGAGCGCCAATATTCCGCACATAGCGGCGTAGGTAAGCGCCATCGGTACAAGTATGGGAACTATGCTCGCAAAAAAGCGGGAGGCTAAAAGCCCCGTTCTTTTAAAGGGCAGGGAATGGAAGAAATCACTGCTCGAGCGGCTGTAAAGAAAGGAAAAATTAACGAAAAGATAAAGTAACGCCGCGCCGCAGGTGATAACCGTAACTGCGGAAATCACAGTAGGTGCGATATTATCAAAATTAAAAATACCCGAGGACAGCAAGCTCAAACGGTTGTTGATGTGCATCAGCACATACCCGGGGCAGAAAAGCAGCATAAATACCGTCATAAGCAGGGTAAGCCCCGCCGTGCGCTTTACCGAATAGCCGTAAAGCCTAAAGGACGGGTGAAAATTAATTGATGATGCTTTTGACATCATATCCCGTCACCCCCAATTCATAAACAAACATTTCTTCAAGTGTAGGTTCGATACATTCTGCAAAAATCGGCGAAAGTCGGTTTATGTACGCCATAATTTCCTCCTCATCGCCGCGCACAATCATACTGATAATAGAGCCGCTCCGCTCAATTTTAAGTACATCAAGCCCCGAAAATACCGAAACCTCGGGAAGTCTTGAAAAGGCCGTCTGCACCTTGTGAAGCTTGCCCTTAAGCGCTTCTATAGGGTCGCTGAAAATGATATTGCCGCTGTGAATAAGTCCCACGCTGTCGCACAAATCCTCAAGCTCCCTTAAATTGTGGGAGGCGATAACCGTGGTCATAGAGCGGTTCTCCGCCCCCTCTATAAGAATACTTTTAAGCACCTTTCTTATAACGGGGTCAAGTCCGTCAAACGCCTCGTCTAAAAGCAGGTACTTAGGCGACGAGGCGATAGCCATAATAAGCGCCGCCTGCCTTTGCATACCCTTTGACATTGTGGCGATTTTCGCCTTGTAATCAAGGGGAAAAATTTCAAGCAGCCTGTTATAAAGCTTAGTATCAAAATTAGGGTAGACCGTGCGGTAAAACCTTGCGGTCTCCTTTATGGTCGCATGGGGCATAAAGTAGGGAGTATCTCCTAAATAGGCAATTTCGGTCTTTTTGCGGAAATTGTCGAAAATTTTCTCCCCGTCCGCGGTAATCTCGCCCAAGTCCGGCATATAAATACCCGCCGCAAGCCGCAGAAAGGTGGATTTGCCCGAGCCGTTTGAGCCCACAAGCCCGTAAATCGAGCCGTCGTTAATACTTAAATCAATCGCGTCAAGCGCCTTTTTACCGTCAAATATTTTAGTGAGTCCGACAGCCTTAATCATTTTTCCGCCTCCCCGTTTTCACATATTTCGCTCACGATTTCCTGCAACTCGGTTTTAGTCATACCAAGCTCGACCGCGTTTCTTACCGCCGCCCGAAAATCCTTTTTTGCCGCCTTTATAACGGCTATGTCCGCCGCGGCGTCATCCGAAAAGAAGGAACCCTTACCCTTTACGGAGTAGATAACTCCAGCGCTTTCAAGCATTTGATAAGCCTTTTGTATGGTGTTCGGATTGACGCAAAGCTCCACGGCGAGTTGTCGCACGCTGGGAAGCTGATCGCCTCCCTTTGAAAGCCCCAACGCCTTCATACGGATAAAGCCGTTTACTATCTGGTCGCAGATAGGGACGCCGCTTTTATAATTCAGCTGAAGCACAACGCACCTCCGAAAAAAGTATTTTCAACTGTACTAATGTAAATAGTACAGGTAAATCATACACTATATTATTCACTTTGTCAATATATTTTTCATTGATTTTTGCCCTTGAAAAAGACTTTTTATGATGTATAATATAAAGTTGTATATTAATAGTATTAAGAGGGGTTAAATTTGGATTCATACAGCTTTTTATTATCGTTGGCATTAATTTTGCTGTTTACCAAAATTTTCGGTATAGCAACGGCTCATGTCCATCTACCGCAGGTGGTTGGCGCGCTTTTGGCCGGTATTATTTTAGGGCCCAGCGGCATAGGCATTTTACACCAATCGGACTTCCTTGTAAAAACCGCCGAAATAGGTGTTATAATGCTTATGTTCTTAGCGGGTATAGATACGGATATTAACGAGCTTAAGCGCACAGGCCCTGCCGCATGCCTTATTGCCGTTTTGGGTGTGTTTGTGCCGATTATCGGGTGCGGCGGTGTATATTACCTGTTTTTTGGGAGCGGCTTTAACAGCACATCATTTTTAAAAGCGGCATTTGTAGGGGTTGTATTTGCGGCAACCTCGGTAAGTATTACGGTTGAAACCTTAAATGAGATGGGTAAGCTTAAATCCCGCGTGGGGACGACCCTTCTCTCTGCCGCTATAATCGACGATATTATAGGGATTATCGTATTGAGCGTGCTTTCCGCTATGGGGGACAGCACCGTAAACCCCGGTGTCACCGTGCTTAAAATTCTTGCCTTTTTCGTATTCACCTTTGTTGTCGGCTTTATTGTATACAAGGTGTTTAAAAAGGTCACGGTACATCACGAAACAAGCCGCCGTGTAGCGGTATGGGCGCTGGCATTCTGCTTTGTTATGTCCTACTGTGCAGAAAAGCTGTTTGGCGTTGCCGATATAACGGGAGCTTATTTTGCGGGGGTAATTCTCTGTAACCTTACTAAATCAAGGCAGTATGTTGCAAAAAAAATCACCGCCGCTTCTTATCTTGTGTTCTCTCCCGTTTTCTTTGCCAATATAGGGATTAAAACCAACCTTTCGGGAATAAATACACAGATTTTGCTTTTTGCGTTGGTGTTGGCGGTTATGGCTGTTATGACAAAGATTGTAGGCTGCGGTCTTGCGGCAAGGGTGACGAAAATGAGTAACCGCGAATCACTTGCCGTAGGAATAGGAATGGTTGCCCGCGGCGAGGTGGCATTGATGGTTGCCCAAAAGGGAATAGACGGCGGTTACATAGATTCCTCGGTTTTCCCCGCGATAGTGCTTTGCGTTGTTATAGCCGCGCTTATAACCCCCGTGCTTTTAAAGCTGTCGCTGTCTCACGGAAAAAAAGGCGGTTCGGGTGAGTCCCAAAGCCTTCCTGAAACATTACCTGCAAATACTTAAAATTAAAACAAAAAAACACTTGACAAACCAACGCTTTAGTATTATAATTTTTTTGTTGCAATCCAAAGACAGCAGGTGACCGTTTCGGTCGTAAGTTAATCGCCTGCCGAGGTGTGCGCTTAAATAATTTGTTTATTTACGCCCGTCCTCTGTCTTTGGACGGGCTAAGTTTTTTTCGGAGGTGAAATTTAATGCCAAACGCTTCTGTTTTAGAGAAAAAGCAACAGCAGGTTGCTGAACTCGCGGAAAAGATTTCGGGCGCTGTTACAGGCGTAGTCGTTGACTACAAGGGTATCACAGTTGCTGACGATACTGCGCTTCGTAAGGAGCTTCGCGAGAATGGTGTGGAGTACTTCGTTGTTAAGAACACGATTTTAGGCCGCGCTATTGAGGGTACCTCTGTTGAGGGAATGAAATCTGTTTTAGAGGGTACTACCGCTATCGCTCTGTCCAAGGAGGACTACACCGCGGCGGCGAGAATACTCTGCAAATTCGCTGAGGGTCACGATAACTTCAAGGTTAAATCGGGATTCCTTGACGGTGAAGTAGCAGATGTAGCTACAATCGAGTCTCTTGCAAAGCTCCCCAGCAAGGAGGTTCTTCTTGCAACGGTTTGCAGTGCATTCCAGGCTCCTATCGCGGCATTTGCCCGCGCTGTTCAGGCAATCGTCGATAAAGACGGCACCGCTGATGCGGAATAATTATTAAATTTTTAAAATATTAATGGAGGAATTTAAAATGGCATCTGAGAAAATCACAGCTATGATTGAAGAGTTAAAGACTCTTACCGTTCTTGAGCTTTCTGAGCTCGTTAAAGCAGTAGAAGAGGAGTTCGGCGTATCCGCTGCAGCAGCAGTTGCAGTAGCAGCTCCGGCAGCAGGCGGCGCAGCTGCGGCTGAGGAGAAGACCGAGTTTGACGTTGTTCTTAAGGAAGCAGGCGCTGAGAAGATTAAGGTTATCAAGGCTGTTCGTGAGATCACCGGTCTTGGACTTGCTGAGGCTAAGGCTATCGTTGACGGCGCTCCGAAGACCCTCAAAGAGGCTGTAGCTAAGGAAGAGGCTGAAGCTATGAAGGCTAAGCTCGCTGAGGTTGGCGCTACTGTTGAGCTTGCTTAATTAAGCGGTTTAATAGAAAATCAATTAGGGCTTTCGCTTAAGCGAAAGCCCATTTTCTATGGATTATTCATTGAAATTATGCGGAACAACACATAGGTTGTTCCCTACACATATTCAATTCACCTTTGTAGGGAACGACCTGCGTGTCGTTCCTATTTTTATTTTCTAATTTATTTTATTTTGCGGCTTGCCCGCCAAAAACGCCTTTATATTGTCCTCAACTATACCTAATAGCCGCTTTCTTGTGGCTAAGGGTGCCCAGGAGGTATGGGGCGTTATTGTTATGTTAGGCGCTTTTTCAAGGCGGCTTTTTTCGTTCTGTGGCTCTTGTTTTAAAACATCTACCGCCGCTCCCGATAGCTTGCCTGATAAAAGCGCGCCCAAAAGCGCGTCCTCGTCTACCGTGCCGCCCCGCGAGGTGTTGATAAAGAATGCACCATCCTTCATTTTGCTAAAGGATTCTTGGTTCATCATATCCGCGCTTTGCTCGTTTAAAGGGCAATGGAGCGAGATAATATCGCTCTCTTTAAGCAAGGTATCAAAATCGACAAATCGGGTCTCGCCGTTTTGGTGCACTGTTCTTGTATATACCAAAACATTAATGCCGAGTCCTTTTGCCGCCCTTTCCACCGCCTTGCCGATACTGCCGTAGCCCACAATACCGAGGGTTTTGCCGAAAACCTCTTCCGTGGAAAATACAAGGGGAGAGAAGACCTCCGCACTTTTCCAACCGCCCGATTTTACAAAGGCGTCATACTGCGGTATTTTGGTGTAGTGCATTAAAATATATCCCATAACCTGTTGGGCTACCGCGTTTGTGGAATATCCGCCCGCGTTGCAGACCGTAACGCCTTTTTTTGCGGCGTATTCGGTATCTATATTATTATAGCCGGTCGCAAAAAGCCCGATATATTGAAGGCTAGGAGCTGAGTCGAAAACCTCTTTGTCGATAACCGTCTTATTACATAATATAATGTCGGTATCCGCCGTTTCGTTCAAAAGTTCAGCACGGCTGATGTTTTCCGAACTGCTTAAAGGTATCAAGAGATAGGTCGCCGTTAGCCTTAAGGGTCGCGCAGTCAGTTAAGAGGAGTTTCATTTTTTCGCCCGACCTTTCTTTTTGTGCCGTCAGGCTCTAAAATATATGTGTTTTCAAGCTGAGCTATAAGGCTTTGCTTGTATGCGTTAATATACTCGCGGCGGAGCTTAAACTGCTCCGCTTTTTCTTCCTCGGTAAGCCCTTCGGCCTTTTGCTTGCGCGCAAGCTCGTTTATGCGTTTTATCTTTTCTTCGGTCATACTGTTACCTCAAATTTCGTTCCTGCCCTCTAAGGCGCGGGCCAAAGTAAACTCGTCGGCGTATTCAAGGTCGCCGCCTACGGGAATTCCGTAGGCAAGGCGGGTGACCTTAATCCCCATCGGTTTTACAAGGCGGGAAATGTA
>CAZRMP010000049.1:0-7556 GCA_964601235.1 uncultured Ruminococcus sp. | reverse complement strand
CGCGGCCGCCGGTGGTGGTTTCGGGGTTGCCGTACATAACGCCGATCTTTTCACGCAGCTGGTTAATAAATATAGCCGCGCAGTCGGTCTTAGCCAAAGCGCCCGTAAGCTTTCTTAACGCCTGCGACATAAGGCGGGCTAACTGACCCACATGGGAGTCGCCCATCTCGCCCTCGATTTCTGCCTTTGTAACAAGGGCGGCTACCGAGTCGATAACTATAATATCAATAGCTCCCGAGCGGACAAGCGCCTCGGCAATTTCCAGCGCCTGCTCGCCCGAATCAGGCTGAGAAACAAGCAGACTGTCAATATCTACCCCCAATTTTTTAGCGTAAACCGGGTCTAACGCGTGCTCAACATCTATAAACGCGGCGGTGCCGCCCGCCTTTTGCGCCTCTGCCACGCAGTGGAGCGCAACGGTGGTTTTACCCGAGGACTCGGGGCCGTAAATCTCAATTATTCTGCCCTTCGGTATACCACCTATTCCGAGGGCTAAGTCCAAGGTAAGGGAGCCTGTGTGAATTGACTCCACATTCATTCCCACATTTTCACCCAGTCTCATAACCGCGCCCTTGCCGAACTGCTTTTCTATCTGTTCCATTGCGGTTTTTAATGCCTTTTCCTTACCCTCTGCCTCTGTAACCTTTACGGGAGTTTTAATGTTTGTCTTCTGTGCCATTTTATTTCCTCCGATTTATTTAAAGTTTGCGTAAACCGCCCGTTCAATACCGTTTAAATCCTTTTTCCCGCCTATACTTACAAACCCGGCGGACTTTAATATTTCCTTTACGGCATCTGCCTGACCTATACCTACCTCAAAGCAAAGCATACCGTTTTGCTTTAGCGAGTCCTTATAATTCCCTACAATCGCCCTGTAAAACTTGAGTCCGTCCTCGCCGCCTGAAAGCGCCGTTTCGGGCTCGTATTTAGTTTCGGGCGAACACTCTTCCGTTCCGTTTTCGGCAACATAGGGCGGATTGCTCACTATAAGGTCGTATTTTTCTTCCGACCCTGTACCCTCGAAAACATCGCTGGAAATCACCTTGGCGTTTTCCGCCTTATTGCGTGCGATATTTTTCTCGGCATACCGCATAGCCTCGGGGTATTTTTCTATCATCAGGCAGGTTGAGTCTTCCTTTTCCTTTGCAAGGGTTATGCCGATACAGCCGCTCCCCGCGCAAAGGTCCAAAATTTTCGGCTCTTTTTTATCCTTTAGATAATCGGTGCAGACCTCAATTACCGTTTCGGTATCCGCCCGCGGCACAAGCACGCCCGGACCTACATAAAAATCCCGTCCGTAAAACGACCACTCGCCGAAAATGTACTGCAGGGGGTATCTAAGCTCCCTTTGCCTTATAATCGCGGTAAGATTATTGCTTTGAAACTCGGAAAGCTCCTTTGTATAATTCATCAGTATCTCGGAGCTTGAAAAACCCGTTATGTGCTTTATAATCTGCTTTGCCTCAAAAACGCAGTCCTCAATCCCTGCGCTGTGGAGCGCTTTTTTGGTGCTGTTGTAGGCTTCAAATATGTTCATTCTTCTGTTTCGTCCGTTTCGGTGTTTTGTTTTTCCTCTATCCTGTCAACACTTCGGTCGACATCGGGCACGGCAGGCTCGCAGGCCTTAAGCGCCGCTATAGCAATTTCTATCATATCGTCCTCGGGCTCTTTGGTGGTAATCCTTTGCAGCCAAAGCCCCGGTGCGGAAATGATTTTAGTCGCTAAATTATCGTATTTTCCGCAGATTTTAAGCACCTCAAAGCCCGCGCCGCACACAAGGGGAATTAACAGTATTTTTATTGCCACCCACAGCCAATAGATATTGTAAACGCTCGGGAAAATAATCTGCACTATCGTTGAGAATATGATGCTGACAAGTATCATCAGTATCATAAACGAGGTGCCGCATCGCGGGTGAAAACGGCGCTGTGTTCTTACATTTTCGACAGTTAGCGGCAGTCCCTTTTCGTAGCAAAAAATGGTCTTATGCTCCGCGCCGTGGTACATAAAAACCCGCTTAATGTCCTTCATAAAGGATACCGCCCAGACATAAATCACGAATATAGTAAGCTTTAAAAGCTGTTCTATGCTTGAGCGGACAACCGGGGAAAATTCCACCTTAAAAAGCGCCCTTAGTCCCTGAACTGCGAGCCTTGGCAATAACATAAAAAGGACAACCGCCAGCGCAACCCCCAAAACTGTAGCTATAACCATTATAACGCTCATAAGGACGCTTTCCTTTTTCTTGTCGCTTTCGGTTTTTTCCTTTGCTTCACCCTCGTCGAGGTCTGTAAAGCCCGACTTATCGGCCGAAAGCATCATAGCCTTGTAGCCCTGTATCATAGATTCAATAAAGCCCGCAATGCCGCGAAGTATCGGCAGCTTTAAAATTTTATACTTTTCTCTAATACTTTTACCGTTTAAATAGGTTATGTCTATCGATTTATCGGGCATTCTTACCGCAAGCGCGGTCTTTTCAGGGCTTTTCATCATAATGCCCTCTATCAGCGCCTGACCGCCTATTGAAGTGTACTTTGCCATCTAATTCTCCTTATCTTCCGACTGATTTTCATCGGTTTCGTTAGTTTCCTCAGGCTCATAAAGGGGAAGGACTATAGTAACGGTGGTTCCGACGCCCTCGTCGCTTTCGATAAACAAAAGCCCCTTGTGCTGTTTTATAATCTCATCCGCAACCGCAAGGCCTATGCCCGAGCCTCTGACAGTTTTGTTTGCCTTATAGAATTTTTCCTTAACGCGGTCAATATCCTGCGCGGGTATTCCCACTCCCGTATCCTTAACGGTTATTCTGACACAGCCCTCCTCGGCTGTCTGGTCAACAAGCACCTGACCGCCCTTTTCGGTGTATTTAACCGCGTTATCAATTATATTAATGAATACCTGCTTTAATCTGTTCGGGTCGCCTGATACGGTCATATCCTCAGCAGAGCGGGTGAAAATCAACTCTATTCCCTGCTTACGCGCAAGCTCAATATACATATCCACCGATTCCGACAAAATCTGCGCAACATTAAGGGGCTGTGATACAACCGAAAGTCTGCCTGTTTCCATTCTTGAAAAATCAAGCAGCTCCTCAACAAGACTTGACAGTCTGTCCGCCTCGGAAAGCACCACATCAAGACCGCGTTTCACCAGCTCCTCGTCTGTACCTAAGGACATTTTCGCCGTCTCGCCCCAACCCCTTATGGCAGTAAGGGGGGTTCTTAATTCATGGGAAACCGAGGAAATAAAATCGTTTTTAAGGTTTTCCGCTTGGTTTAATTCCGAAGCCATATAATTAATGGTATCGCAAAGCTCGCCTATTTCATCGTTTTTCTTAATCTCTATTCGGGAATTGAAATCCCCCATGGCAATCTTTCTGGCAATATTGCTGACATCCCTTATAGGCCTTACAATCGACCGTATAAAGAAGAGTCCCGAAAAGGCGCAGAACGCAAGTATAAGTAAGCCCACTAAAACGAGTGCTAAAACCAACCAAGTGATTGACTTTTCGGAATTTTTAAGGGAGGTAATCCATCTGTAAGCGCCCACATATTTGCCCGAGGTATCATAAAGCGCGGCGGTGCCGCAAAGCACACGCTCACCCTCCGCCGTTTTACATTTAAGTGAAGCATATCCGCTCTTTTTCGCCTTTTCATAATCGGGCATTTTCTGCTCTGTCGGGTTAAAGCCGGTGGTTGTGACGATAATATCACCGTCTTTATCAATAACCTGAACCTCTAACTTTGTTTTATGGGGAAAGTTTTCCGCAAGCTCTACCGCCGTATCCCTGAAATTCATTCCCGAAACGGTGGAAAGGGAATTAAATTCGTAGGTGAGGTCATTTGCAAGGGTGGTTATACGCTCGGTGTAAAGGGAGCTTACAAGGGCTGAAAGAGCAATAATTACTGTGCAGACAACTATTGCCACGATAAGAAAAATATTAAAAAACCATCTCAACGCTATGCTTTTAAATTTAATTTCAAGCTGCACAGTATTACCTTCCTTTCTTTAAATTCTTGAATTTAATGTTTTAGTGTGTATTCCACTTATACCCCATACCCCAAACGGTGATTAGCCGCTGCGGCTGTGATGGGTCGTCTTCAACCTTCATACGAAGTCTTCTTACGTTTACATCAACAATCTTTTCCTCGCCGAAATAGTTTGTTCCCCAAACCTTACTTAATATGTCGGTACGGTCAAGGGCTACATCAGGATTATTGAAGAAATACTCTATCATCTGAAACTCGACCTGAGTAAGCTCGATATCGTTACCGTTTTTAAGCAGGGTTCTTCGGCGCAGGTTAAGGGTGAACTCCCCCAAAACTATCTCATCAGTCGGTACGGGGGCGGCTTTAGGAACCTGCATTTCAACCCGTCTGTAAAGGGAATCAACCCTGGCTAACAGCTCTGTTGGGCTGAAAGGCTTTGTTATGTAATCGTCCGCGCCTATCATAAGCCCGCTTATTTTATCCATTTCCTGTGTTCTTGCAGTAAGCATTATAATACCAAGCGTATCACTGCGTTTTCTCAGCTCCTTGCAAAGGGTAAAGCCATCCATTCCCGGCATTGAAATGTCAAGCAGGGCTATGTCTATCCCAAGGGCGTCGCTGTCATAAATATCCAGCGCCTCTTCGCCTGAGCCCGCCTCTACAACGCTGTATCCTACCCTTTTAAGGTTAATCGCCTCAAACTCGCGTATTGCCGCCTCATCTTCAACTATCATTATGCGTTTCATTTTTCAATCTACTCCGTCAATATAAAGTTTTTCGTGATTACTTCCTCGGTCAATCCCTGCGATTTAGCAGTATCGCTTATTTTGCAGAGATAAACGGATGTTTCGTTCTGCGTAATTTTATAGTATCCCGCATCCCCGTATTGTCCGCTCTCCCAATCTGAGCGCCCCACCGTCATAAAGCTCACAAGCATTTCACCCGCGGTTGAGGTTTCATTGTCATAAAGGTAAATTTCGCGCAGTCTCTTATCAGTATCCTTTAATACCGCAATTTGTCCCGTCCATTTTTGGGAAAGGGTATAGTAATAACCGTCATTATTGTTTATCATTACAGTCTTTTGATTGGTAAGGGTTTCGCCGTTGTAGGAACACCAGTTTGTAAGGTAGAGCTTTTCGTTAAGGTTGGATTTAGTTATAGAAGGCACGTTTTCCTGCACGGGAATCTCAACTATTCCGTCATCATTAATATCCTTTACGGCTATTTCTGCCGAACGCAGTGTAGCCAATGTCTCCCGCGATTCAGGATTCATAAGCGGGTTTACAAGCTGATTTTTTTCAACAAACAAAACCTCGGTTATCGCGCCTACACCCTTTGTCTCGTCTATATAAACCGCAGGTTTTCCCGACGAAAGATGCGACACCGCAGGCTCTCCCACCGACTGCACGGTTCTGTCAAGCTCGCAGGAGTAAAGCTCTGTCACGCCGCCCTCGGTCAATCTGTAAACCCCCGCCGTGTTAAGCTGCTCAGCCGCGCTGAACTTAATAATGAAAATTTCGTTTATGCCGTCCTCGTTAAGGTCACAGCATACAAAGCGGCTGTATTTCTGCATTGTGTGCTGGGTCAGTTTTGAGTCCTTAAATTTGTATACCGCGAGCTGCATTTCGCTTGTTCCGTAAATTTCCCAGCCAACCAATATTTCTGATATACCGTCGCCGTCAAGGTCGCAAAAGTCGAGGCGCTCCACACCGCCTGCAACGATTTTCTGCTTATCTGCACAAATCCATTCACCGTCAATGAAGCTTATAACGCTGATATACATATTAACGGTGTCTGCTCCGTTTTCCTTTTCCTTCATACTGTAAAAAGCGAATGCCTCAAGCCTGCCGTCACCGTCAATATCGTTTTGCACAACCGCAGAGCGGAAATTACCGTTAGACGGATATTTTAAGGTGTATTCTCCGCCCGCACCTTTAGCAATAGCTTCTGCAATAGGCGCTATATCACCCGAAAGCTTAGGCGGACTTAACAGCTCCGCCGTGTTTGAAGTTAAAATATCACAGCCGCAAAGTGTTAAACAAAGTATGGCGGCAAGAACCAACGATATTAACCTGTGTTTCATAAATCCGCCCCCTTTTATCACATAAATATACATTATAGATTATATCACAACGTTTCCCAAAAATAAAGATATTTTTGTGAATATTTAAAATACACAATACAGTTTTTAGATGACTCTATATTTTTAAATAAAAAATTGTCCTGTCTCATTTTCTGTAACAACTGTCTTGATTTGATACCTTGTTATATCCTAAATAATAGGTTATGATATGAATGCAGCTGCAAAACATTTTTCGGAGGTATATTTATGACTTATGATTTTGGTGAAAATTTGAAGAATTTACGGATACAAAAGGGTTTTACACAGGAAGAGCTTGCCGAATTTTGGGGTGTTTCAAAGCAATCCGTAAGCCGATGGGAAAACAATGTCACCTACCCCGACATAACTTTTCTGCCCACTATCGCTTCATTTTATGATGTTACTGTAGACAGTCTTTTGGGTGCTGATTCAGAAAAAGCAAATTTAAAACTGTCAGAATATTTTAATAAACGTCAGGAAGCACACTTCAGCGGTAATGTGGAAGAAGCCTTTAATTTATCGCAAAAAATATATGCCGAATTTCCAAATAAAAAAATCGTAATGCACATGGTTGTAATGGATTCATATTTAATGGGTGAAAAGGCAGATGAAAACAAGGAATATTATTATGAAATGTCCATATCGGTTGCCCAAAGACTTATTAAACTAACAGATGATATTGAGGTGGAGTGCAGTTCCCTGAAATATATAGCGTGGTCCTATAAAGGATTGAATAACAAGGGAAAGGCGGAAATATGGCTTAAAAAATTACCGAGCTTTTGGAACTGTATTGAATATGTTTCCACTGATTTTTTTGAAGGCGAGGATAAAATAGATAATGTTCACAACAGTTTTCACACAATGATTTCATGGTTTTACATAACTATTCTTTCTTATATGAAATCTGAAAAATTTGACGGCAAAGAGCGATTAGAGATTCTGAATAAAGTAGTTGAATTTATCAATTTAATGTTTGAAAAGGTGGATTTCGGTTTTTATAACAGATGCCTGTCCGACACTTACATAGATATGGCGAAATATGAGCAGGACCAAAAGGTAAAGATTGAATATCTCGAAAAAGCATATAATTATGCAGTTAAATTTGATGAATTAAACGAATTAACCCATACATCAATATTATTTAAGGATAACAAGATTTCTTCTCTCGAATTTACAAAAGCAACACCGCTTTCCCAAAGAGAAACTTTTATGGAGAAAATAAACGGTGCACAATTCTCATCCTTAGCAGGTCTGCCGGAATTTGAAAATTTAAAAAAGCCCGATAAGAATCGGACTTGAAAAATAAAGCTATTAAAAACGGCCTATCGTGTTAAGAAAAAACTGCACAAACCAAAGGCCCCCTTGCCTAAAGGGGGCTGTCAGCATAGCTGACTGGGGGATACGGATTTAGCAGAAACATTGCCTAATCCCTCCACCGCCGTCCTGCGGTCCCCCTCCCTTTAGGC
>CAZRMP010000048.1:1820-7921 GCA_964601235.1 uncultured Ruminococcus sp. | reverse complement strand
GGTTTGGCAGACAACGCACATCCACCACCAAATCTGCCTCGGTATCCGAGCCGTATTTAAAGCCGAAGGACTTGCACTGAATTTTAAGCACATTGCTTACGCTTCCGCAAAAAATATTTGAAAGCTGAACCTTAAGCTGAGAAATCGAGATATGGCTGGTATCCACGACAAAATCGGACATATACCGTATTTTTTTGAGCATCTCCCGCTCCTTTTTAACGGCGGCGGAAACCGACATATTCTCGCTGTCGGCAAGAGGATGCTTGCGGCGGTTTTCCTTATAGCGCCTTATAAGCACATCGTCCGCCGCGTCAAGGAAAAGGATTTTATACTCGGTATGATTATTTTTAAGGCTTGTTAAAACGTCCTCAATCTCATCAAACAGAATACCTCCGCGCATATCTGTGACAATCGCCATTTTATTAAGCAGGTCTCCGCTCCTTGCGGAAAGCTCGACAAACGAGGGTATTATAGCAGGGGGAATGTTATCAACACAGTAAAAGCCGATATCCTCAAGAACATTAGCCGCCTGAGATTTTCCCGCTCCCGACATTCCTGTTACAATTAAAAGCTCCATTTTCAATTCTCCTCCCTGCCGACAAAGATGACCTCGCGCTCTAATTTAACTCCGTCCGCCAAAAAGACCGTATCGCTCACCTTACGGCTTAGTTTTTTTACATCCTCACATGTGGCGCCGCCGCGGTTTATGATAAATCCCGCATGCTTTACACTTACCTGTGCACCGCCTACAGTCACACCCTTAAGCCCGTTTTTTTCAATGAGCGCGCCCGCAAAATAGCCCTCAGGCCGTTTAAAAAAGCTTCCCGCACTGGGGTATTCAAGAGGTTGTTTAGATTTACGGCGGGATATATAATCGTCCATTTTTTCCTTAATTTCTGTTTTATTTCCCTCTTTAAGTCTCAACACCGCACTTAATACGGTCATACCGTTTTCCTTAAAGACACTCTTACGGTAGCCGAAATTCATATCCTCAATTTGAACCTTACTAACAGAGCCGTCCGGCATAAGACATTCCGCACTCAAAACCACGGCAGACATCTCCCCGCCGTACGCCCCCGCGTTCATATAAACCGCGCCGCCGATACTGCCGGGTATTCCGTAAGCAAATTCGAGCCCTGTAAGGGAATTATCAAGCGCCGCCCTGCAAACATCAGAAAGCGCCGCCCCCGCTCCGCAGGTGATTTCCTCGCCCGCAACCGAAATACCGTTCATATCCGCAAGGCTTATAACCGCGCCCGCAATACCTGAATCCGACACTAAAAGGTTTGTGCCCTTTCCGATAATAAAGCGGGGAATATTAAGCTCTCCGCACATTTTAAGCAGGGCGGAAAGCTCTGTGACCGAGCGGACGGAAATAAAAATATCCGCCGCTCCCCCGATTTTAAAGCTGGTATGAAGACTCATCGGTTCATTTAATTTAAACCCTACCGAATTTTCCTCACAAAATCTTATCAACGCGTTAAGACTCATAATAGCTCCGAAATTAAAAATTTACCTGTAAAGGTCGCAAAGGTACGCCGCACCGATTATTCCTGCATCATTACCGAGCTGGGCAGTCTTAATTTCTGCATTTTTATTAAGATTTCTTGCATAGTTATCGCCCTTTAACAATTCTCTTACCGGTGCAACGATGTTTTCGCCCTCTTTTGAAATTCCGCCGCCTATGCAAAGCACCTCGGGCTGGAATATGTTTATATTATTTGCTACACCCACAGCAACGTATTCAATATATTTATTTACTACCATTGTGCCTGCGGTATCACCCTTACGCATTGCGTCAAAGGAGGTTTTACCGTTTACCTTGTTAATATCGTTTTCGCAAAGCTCCCACATAACCGTGTTGGGGTATTTTATCATTGCCTGCTTTGTCTGGCGGATAAGTGCGGTGGCCGAAGCATATGCCTCCCAACAGCCCTGTCTTCCGCAGGAGCACATTTCACCCGACATTTCAATAACAGTATGACCGAGCTCCGCACCCGCATAGTTTGAGCCGGAGTAAAGCTTTCCGTTAATTATAACTCCGCCGCCAACGCCTGTACCCAAGGTAATAGCGATAAAGTTGTTTGTGCCTTTGCCTGCGCCCGCGATATACTCGCCGTAAGCCGCCGCGTTTGCGTCGTTTTCAATGTAAAAATCTACGCCCATACGCTCCTTAAGCATTTGCGCCATAGGCACATCGTAAAAGCCGAGATTGTTAGCATAGCAAACAACTCCGTTTACAGGGTCGATAGCTCCGGGTGAGCCTACTCCCATAGAGTCAATATCGCTGAGCTTAAGTCCCGCGCTCTCAATTGCGATATTCGCCGCCTTTACCATATCGTCTATAACCTCTTGGGCGGGGCGGGGAAGATTTGTTTTAACCTTGCCTGTTGCGACTATATTATAATTACCGTCCACAACTCCCGCCACGATATTTGTTCCTCCGAGATCGATTCCAAGCTTATACATTTTTTTGCACTCCCAAAATATTTTTTTATTTAAAACGGCTCTACCGTTTTTGCACCGTTGTCGGCATTTTCCGTGTCCTCTGTCATACCCAGCTTTTGAAGCAAATCCTGCGCCGCATTGTAGCCGAGCTTCTTCTGACGGCTGTTCATAGCGGCAACCTCGATTATAACCGCAAGGTTGCGCCCGGGCTTTACAGGGATTGTATGGGAGGGTACTTCCAGTCCCAAAATACTTGTGGTCTGGTTTTCAAGCCCCATACGGTCATAAACCTTGTTCACATCCCAGGGCTCCATATTAATGACAAGGTCAATCTTTTCGGTAAGCTTTACAGCGCCCGCGCCGAAAATACGGCTTGCGTTAATAATACCTATTCCGCGAAGCTCGATAAAATGCCTGATATTATCGGGCGCGGTACCCACAAGGGATTTATTAGATACGCGGCGTATTTCCACCGCGTCGTCGGCTATCAGACGGTGACCGCGTTTAATAAGCTCAATCGCGGTTTCGCTCTTACCTACGCCGCTCTCACCAAGCAGAAGTATACCCTCACCGTAAACCTCTACAAGTACGCCGTGGCGGGTAACCCTCGGTGCAAGGCAGAGATTAAGATATGCAATAAGCGCCGCCGTAAAAGAGGATGTTGACTCCCCTGTTCTAAGAAGCGGCACCCCGTACTCCTTAGCAATTTTTACATAAATATCCCCTACATCAAGGTCGCGGCATATTATTACCGCGGCAGGTTTATGGGAGAAAAACTCCCGCAGTCTGCTTTCCGCCTTTTCGGGGGTAAAGCGCAGAATAAAGCCCTCCTCGCTTTTGCCGATAATCTGAATTCTTTTTTCGTCAAAGAACTCAAAATATCCCGCCATATGAAGTCCCGGGCGGTTAACCTCGGTGGTGGTGATTTTGATTTTTTCGGGATTTTCGGGCATATTGAGCTGTTCAAGGGAAAATTCCGAAATAATTTTTTCAAGAGATATGGTAAAATTAGTATGCATATATTCACCGTCCTGTAGTTTACTGTACATCACATTAATTATACTATAAAACCTATAAAAAAGCAAAACATTTTATAATTTTTTATTTCGCTTTTCTAAGCATTTTTTCCCGCCGCAAAGCCGGTTGAAAAGGCGATTTGCAGGTTAAAGCCGCCGGTGTATGCATCGGCGTCGATTATCTCGCCCGCAAAATAAAGCCCATTAACAAGCTTTGATTCCATTGTAGAAGGATTAATCTCCTTAACAGAAATTCCTCCGCCGGTGATTATCGCCTCTTCAATCGGTCTGAATCCCGTAATATGAAGCGGCAGAGCCTTAATTACTTTACAAAGTGACCCACGCATTTCTCGGCTTACCTGATTAACCTTTAAGGCAGGCTCAATACCGGACAGGGATATTATTACAGGGATTATACTTTTGGGCAGTAATTTATCCAGCGAATTTGAAAAATCTCTATTCTTTTCATCCTCAAAATCGCGTAAAATGCGGCTGTCAAGCTGTTCAAAGCTTAGCGCAGGCTTTAAGTCTATATATGCGGTGTAAGCCGTCTTCCCCATTCTCCGCATATGCGAAGACGCGCTTAAGGTAAGGGGTCCTGATATTCCAAAGTGGGTAAAAAGCATTTCTCCAAGCTCCGAAAAGACGGGCTTTTTCTTCCCCTCCTCAAAAACCGAAAGGGTTACATTTTTCAGTGTTAGTCCCGAAAGCCTTGAACAAAACCCTTCGTGTACCGTAAGGGGTACAAGTGAAGGCTTAAGCTCGGTCACGGTGTGTGTTAGCTCCTTAGCCATTTTGTAGCCGTCCCCCGTAGAGCCCGTAAGCGGGTAGGACATTCCGCCCGTCGCTAAAATCACGCTGTCGGCGGGGTAAATTTCGCCGTTTTCGGTCTTAACCCCTGTAACTGCGCCGTCGCTTACAATTATTTTTTCCGCAACTCCGCGAACAAGCTTAACACCGCTTTTTTTGACCGCGCCCACAAGCGCGTCCACAATATCCACCGCCTTGTCCGAAACGGGGAAAACCCTATTTCCCCGCTCGGTTTTAAGGGGAACTCCCAAGGACTCGAAAAGCTGCATTGTATCGCCCGATGAAAAACCCGAGAATGCAGAAAACAAGAATTTCCCGTTCTTTGGCACATTGGCAACAAGGGTATCAACATCACAGTTATTTGTAACATTACACCGCCCTTTGCCCGTTATCATAACCTTTCTCGCGGGCCGCTCGTTTTTTTCAATAACGGTTATTTCGGCTTGCTTTCCGTTTTTAAGTGCGGCGCTGTAGGCCGCCATAAGTCCCGCCGCTCCGCCACCGATTATTACAATTTTTTTCATTTTGTCACCGCATAAATTTTTTATAGTGTTATTTTACACCAAAACCTGCAAAAAGTAAACCCGATAATTTATTGGTCACAACCTCCTACGGGACAAAACAAGGACATTACCGTTTTATCACACCATATATACGCAAAAAAGCCCGGTATGATCCGGACTTAATAAACAGACCCAGCCGTAACGCTTCCGTTACGGCTGTCTAAAATTTTATCATATTCAGTTTTTTCCTTTGCTCAAAATTAAATCTTAATTCGTTAACCGATAATTCGGTGATACTTTAATATTAATTGAAACTGCCGAATTTACTTTAAATCGCAAAAACAATTTAATATCTTTAAAATAAGAATGCAATTTAATTGAGCGCTAACTCAAATCGTACATTGGAATCACCTTTAATAATTTATTTGATAGCGACTTTTCTCACAATCATAATAAATCTCCTGTTAAGGTTTTATACTTATTTCCTTTTTAGGAATTATAGCTTAGTACATTGGTCTCACCTTTAACAATTTATTTGAAAGCAATTTTCCTCACAATCATATAAATCACCTGTTAAGGTTTTTGTTATCTTTATCCCTGTTTGGGAATTATAAACTTAATACTTTCTTATGCATTACATTTTCTGTTTACAGCTACTTACTTCATTGGAATCACCGCTTTCATTTTACTCTGACAATTTGCCGGTGGAGTTGCTTCTTTCATTTTCCTTAACTCCTTTCCCTTTGTCTGGCTTTATTATAAACCATAAATTTCGATTTGTCAAGTAGTTTTTTCAAAAATTTTTAAAAAACTTAATAACTTTTGTGCAAATTAACATTTTATTAAAAAATATGGCAAACTTATCAAAATATGTTAAAATATAATATGCATATATTAATGAAGGAACGGAGCATAAAAAATGAGACCTATGATGCCGCCGCCGGCGGGTATGAGAGGACCTATGCATATAGGCGGAGGTCCTCGGGGATATTTAACCGAAGACGAAAAGCAAAACCGACCTCGGGTTACAAAACAGCTGCTTTTAAGAATACTCGGCTATTTAAAGCCGTATAAATGGCAGTTTATTGCGGTATTTGCCGCGATATTGGTGTCGGCAGTACTCGGACTGTTCCCATCAATTATCACCGGTAAAATCGTTGACGCAATAATAAGCGACAGCCGCGAAATCAAAATATTAGCCCAGCTTGTTGTCCTCACCTTTGTGGTGCTTGCGGCGGCACAGATAATAAGCGTGCTTGAGCAGTACATAAACTCCTGGATTTCGCAAAAAATAATTTTCGATATGCGCAACCAGATGTATGAC
>CAZRMP010000048.1:0-1810 GCA_964601235.1 uncultured Ruminococcus sp. | reverse complement strand
TTTCACAAACGAAAAGCAAGGGGATATAATCACCCGAATGAACAGCGATATAAACGGCGTAAGCTCGGTTATATCGGTAATGCTTACCTCAACCTTAAGCAATGTGCTAACGGTAGCCACCTGCGTATTCTATCTTTTTTACACCGACTGGCGGCTTGCCATTGTGGGGCTTATCGTTTTACCGCTTCTTATACTCCCAACAAAGGCGGTAGGCAAAAAGCGCTGGGAGCTTGTAAGCAAAGCACAGGAAAAGCAGGACGAGCTTAATCAGCATGTTGACGAAACCCTTTCGGTCAGCGGCTCTATGCTTGTAAAGCTGTTTACTAAAGAAAAAGTCGAGTACGAAAAATTCCGTAAAATCAACAGCGATGCTACAGATATTACAATAAAGGAACAGCGGGCGGGTAGTTGGTTTCATGTATTCCTCGGTATGTTTATTCAGATAGCGCCTTTGCTTATTTACTTTGTCGGCGGTTTTCTTATAATAGGCGGTCTTGATTCGGGGCTTACCGTGGGTGATATTTCGGTAGTGGTGGCACTTGTAAACCGCCTTTACCAGCCTGTAAGGCAGCTTCTTGATTTGCAGGTCGACTTTGTGCGATCCCTTGCCTTGTTTACCAGAATTTTTGAATATTTCGATCGCAAATGCGATATCGAAAACCCCGAAAATCCCGTAAAGCCGCCGCTTGAGGAGAGCACAGTCGAGTTTTGTGATGTTCGTTTCTCCTACGAAACGGGTCACGAAATTTTAAAGGGTATAAGCTTTTTTGTACCGAACGGAAAAATGTACGCTATAGTCGGTACTTCGGGTGCGGGTAAATCCACAATAATCGGTATGATACCAAGGCTTTACGATGTAAGTGACGGCTGTGTAAAGGTGGCGGGCACCGATGTCAGGGATTTCGACCTTGCCTATCTTCGCACAAATATAGGAATCGTAACGCAGGATACATACCTTTTTAACGGAACTATTCTTGATAATCTGCTTTATGCAAAACCCTCTGCCACAAGGGAAGAAATTGAAAATGCCTGCAAGGTTGCCAACATATGTGATTTCATTATGGGACTTCCCGCTAAATTTGACACCGTTGTGGGCAACCGCGGACTTAAGCTTTCGGGCGGTGAAAAACAGCGGGTATCAATAGCGAGGGTTGTACTTAAAAACCCGAAAATACTGATTCTTGACGAGGCAACCTCCTCCCTTGATTCAATCTCGGAAAGCCTTATACAGTCGGCGCTTAACGCGGTTATGCAAAACCGCACAAGCATTGTTATCGCCCACAGACTTTCTACCGTCATAGCCGCAGATAGGATTATGGTTGTGGAAAACGGCGAAATCACCGAAACGGGCACACATTCTCAGCTTATTAACACAAGCGATAAATACCGCGAGCTTTACGAGACCCAATTTAAAAGAGTAATTGATTACGAAATCAAACGCGAAATGTCAGAAAAAATATAAAATTACTCCTTTTTACCATTGACTTAAAATAGGTTTAGGGGTACAATATAGTAAAGACTTCTTTTCGGAGGATCGATTATGGACGAAATAAAGAATAAAGACGATTACAATCCCGATATAGTCACCCTTTCGGATGATGACGGTAAGGAATACACCTTTGAAGTGCTTGACGCTATCGAGACCGATATGGGGCGTTACCTTGCTATGCTTCCTATATATGACGACCCTAAAGACCAGCTTAACGACAGCGGCGAGCTTGTTATAGTAAAGGTTGGCGAGGAAGACGGCGAAGAGTACTATTACGAAATTGAGGATGATGACGAATACGAAACAGTAGCCGACGCCTTC
>CAZRMP010000047.1:0-8000 GCA_964601235.1 uncultured Ruminococcus sp. | reverse complement strand
ACTATGATTTTATCCGCAATATTAAGAATACTCTCCTGATGGGAAATTATGATAATTGTGCCGCCGGATTTCTTATGCATTTTTTCAAATACCTGAATCAGGTTTCCAAAGCTCCAAAGGTCTATGCCCGCCTCGGGCTCGTCAAAAATAGTGACCTTTGAGGAGCGGGCAAGCACCGTGGCTATTTCAATTCGCTTAAGCTCGCCGCCCGAAAGTGAGGAGTTGACCTCGCGGTTTATATAGTCCCTTGCACAAAGGCCGACCTGCGAAAGATAGTCGCACGCTTCGTTAATGCCGATTTTCTTGCCTGCCGCAAGACCGATGAGGTCATAAACGGTAAGCCCTTTAAAATGTACCGGCTGTTGAAATGCAAAACTTATGCCTTTTTTTGCCCTTTCAGTTATGGAAAGATTAGTAATATCCTCGCCGTCAAGCAAAATCTTACCCGAAACAGGAGTGATTATTCCCGCAATGATTTTCGCAAGGGTGGATTTTCCACCGCCGTTAGGTCCTGTAATTACAACAAAATTATCGTCGATTTTAAGATTGATGTTTTTTAGAATTTCCTTTTCGCCGGTTTCATTCTCGGCGCTGAAGGAAATATTTTTTAGTTCTAACATTTTTTCCTCCGAATAGGCCGGCCTTCGCCAACCAAAATATTCTTTTATATATGATACCTTTTTTTTGCAATAAAATCAACCATTTGTGCAAAAAAACGGAATTATTTTCTTTTTTACAGCTCCTCTGAGTCCGAAAATTCCCGAAACTCCTCTTTAAAGCTTTTAAAATAGCAACGCCCAACATGCAGCTGCTCGCCGTTTCTGAGTGTAACAGCATCCCTGTTATAACCGGAAATATAGTTGAAATTCACTACATACGCGCGGTTTATTTTACCGAAGTGCTGTTTTGGTAATTCGCCGTACACCCGCGCCATCGTTTTTCTGCAGCGGATTTTTTTGTTCCTAAGACTGATAAAGCAGTTTTTATTGTCTGCCTCAAGGTAGAATATTTCATTTGTATTCAAACAAAAGATATTGCCGCCGTCCTTTATTAAAAGAGGGCGGCTATCGCTTCGGGCTTTAAAATAATCGTCCAATGCGGAGAATAGTAGGGACTTATTAAGCGGTTTTAACAAAAAGCGGTAGGGATTAACCTCAAAAGAATCAAGTACGAAACCGCTGTATGAGCTTAAAAACATTATAGTACAGACGGGATTGTTTTTTCTTAAGATTCGGGCGGTTTCAAGTCCGTTTAAGTCCTTTGTCTTGTAATCAAGTATAATAAGCGGATATTTGGTTTTATTGATTAATAACTCACTACCGGAGGTGTATTCTTCAACTAAAATCTCAATTCCGTGAATATTTGCATATTCGTATATAATTCGTTTTGTTGTTTTTATTGCAAATATGTCTGCATCGCACAAGGCTATTCTCATAACATTGCCTCCTGAAAAGATAGATTATTTTTTCGACTTATTTCGACAATATTATATAATATATATTATTAAATGTCAATATATAACTTTTTTAAACAAAAAAAGCATTATTTTTTGCGTTTAACTCCTTTTGAAAGACGGCTTACTCCTAAAATTGCAAAATTGTTAAAAAAAGTATGTAAAATTTTCCAAAAGAAAAAGGCAGAAGTTTTCAGGGAATTTTTTACAGAAAATATGTTTACAAATCGCCTGCCTTTTTCTTTCTATAAAGGAAAGGAAGAGACAGGATGTGCAACGCGGAAATAATTACTATAGCAGAGAAAATTAAAAATAAGGAAATGTCCCGCTTCGGGGAGATTTACGAGGCGTTTGGGGGACTTATACACCACTATGAGATAAAACTCGGATATGATGATGCGGGGCAGGAGCTTACGGTTTTTTTGCTGGAGCTTATCTATACACTTGATACCGACAGATTTTTACCCGATGATTCCGAGTCGCTTCACAGATACATTGCCGCTTCGCTGAGAAATAAATATATTGCGCTTTCAAAAAGAGCACGCAGGCATATGCTTGAATCGGGTGAGCTTTATGATTGTATAGGCTGTGAAGAGGAGTATGAAGGTTCTGTTACTTTAAAAGACGGCATAAAAACACTTAGCGAGCGGCAAAGAACGATAATCATTTTAAAATACATATACGGTTATTCCGATACTGAAATAGCAAACAGGATAGGAATAACAAGACAGGCGGTAAACCGTATTCAAAGAAGGGCTTTAGGTGTTTTGCGTGAGTATTTTGAGGGGGAGCAAAGCGTCTAATAACAATAGAGAGAACGCCTCAGCATCAAGCCGAAGCGTTCTTTGTCTGCCATTTTCCGTCACCTTGAAATTGCCGCCGATTTCAGATAATCCTCAATATCATCAGGTAGCTCGGTTTTGGGTTGGTCTTTGATTTTTGCACCAAGCGGGCTTAATTTATCCTTAAGGGTATGCACGGAATCTGCCGCCGATTTAAGCTGATTCAGGCAGATTTTCGCACTGGAGGTATCGCCTGCCTCATTGTAAAGAGAAATGCCGGTAATAAGCATATAGCAGTATTCCTTGTATTCCTCATAAGCAAAGGGAGCCTTGTCAAATATCATTTTTTTATATTTAATCACATTTGAAAAATCGCCTTCGGAATAATATGTTTTTGCCTTTAGGCTGTAGGCAACGGTTACATATTCGTTGCGGCTTATAATATCATCGGCGATTTCCTTGGCTTTGTTTGAGTCTGTCTCGCTTATTAAGAGCTGGGTTTGGACGCGTGTATCAAGGGGATACATGGAGAAGGCCGCCTCATAATTACCAAAGTTAAAAAATGTAAGAGATATTCCGAAATAAATGCAGACGGCCGATATCAAAAAGCTTATACCGCCAACCGCTTCAATGTTTTCAATACAAAACTCTTTTCCATCGCTGTAATCAATAAAGAGAAGCAGAAGCATAAAGATAGCTATAAACTGCAAATCGAAATCAAAACAGCAGTGAAGCGCTGTTACAGCAAGAATAACCCGCTTGTATAACGGCTTTTTGCCGCCGAAAACAGATTTGATAATCGCCCCTGCGAAAAGCAATGCGGGAATCCAACCCACATCAAGCATAAGCTGTAAAAAATCGTTATGTATAAACATTACCGAATATATGCCGGTTTGTATAGACTGCTGCATATAGTAATAACCCATATATCCAAGCCCGAAGGGGTGGGTTAATATAAGGGGCAACGCATCCTTAAAATACAAAAGCCTTCCTACAAATGTGCTTTCGTTAAGAGATAACCTCAAAAATCTTTCGAAAACGCCTGCACCGCCTGAAATTGCGGCGTAGACTACGATTCCTACCGCGAAAGCGCCGAAAATCGCCCCGATTGTGAGTTTTACACGGCGGTTTTTGACCGTGAAAATCAAAACTAAGTTTGAAATAACCGCCAGTACGAATACCGTTCGGCTTCCCGAATAGAGTATTCCGAAAATCAAAACCGCTATTACCGCAAAATCGAGCGCTTTAAGCTTTCCCTTAGAAAGTGCGGTAAGCTCTGCTATGAGTGCAAACAGCGCAAAGGTGTTGGAATATTGAAAAAATCCGGCAAGTCTTCCCGAAACCGAAAAAAAACCTTCAAAAATCGGGATTTGCATACCTATTGCCGAAATCACCGTCATAACAGCGGCGGTAAAGGGAAGCCTTTTTATAATATCTTCGGTATCCTCGGTCTGCATCAGCATTAGAAGATAAAGCGGAACGGGAAGAAATTTCATAAATCCTATAACTGCCATACCGCCGTCTACTGCCCAAAAAGCCGTAAGACCGTAAAATAAGGTTATGCAAAGAACGGCGGCCGATGTTAAATTAAGGGAAAAGTAAATTTTTTTATTTCGTATAACCGTATAGATAAGCCATACAAGCATTGCAGTCGCCGCAATGCAGGAAAGGTATTCGTGAAATGTGCCGATACAAAACAGGCAGACAGTTAATATAATTTCTGCAAAGCTGGTTTTTTTCATTTCTTTTCGCCGCACCTTATCTGAAAATTTATGTTATGATTGATTAATAAAGCTTAACTTCGCTCCAAAGGGTTTCGTAATAGGTGCGGATTTCACTGTCTATATCGTGGTAGTACTGGACCTTAGGCATATCGGCCTCATCAGGATAAAGTATTTCATTGCGATAATAGCAGTAATCCTCATTGTTTATAACCGCGGTGTTAGGTGATGCGTAGCCGATATACTCGGCGTTGGCGGTAGAAATTTCCGGCTCTAAGAGGAAGTTTATATACATAAGCGCCGCTTCATAATTCTTGGCGTTCTTGGGTATACAGATTGAATCTACAAAAATGTTTGTACCTTCCTCAGGGTAGAAGAAGCGCAAATCCTCGTTTGATTCGAGCATTGTCAGGTAATCGCCTGCATAGTAAGGGGCAACCGAGGCCTCACCCGTCTCCATTTTAGCGTAAATTTCGTCCATGACATAGGACTGGAGATTGGATTTGCCTTTCTTTAAAAGGTCGGCGGCGGCATCCCAATCCGCCTTGTTAAGGGTGTTTAAATCTTGCCCTAAAATCATCTGGGCGGTCATAAAGGCATCGCGGGGGTTGTTGAAGTTAAGCGCCATATCCTTATATTTTTCGTCCCACAGCACCTTCCAGGAATGTTCAATATCGCTTCCTGTCAGCTTTTCATTGTAAATAATACCGACCAAGCCGACATTGTAGGGAACGCTGTATTCGTTGTTTTCGTCAAAGAAGAGGTTTTTATAGCTGTCGTAAATCAAATCGTAGTTTGAAAGCTTAGAGGTATCGATTTTTTCGAGCATATCCTCGTTTTTAAGGCGCTCAATCATATAATCCGAGGGGATTATTATATCGTAGCTTATGCCGCCGCTCTTAATCTGGGAGTACATAGTCTCGTTGCTTTCAAAGGTAAGGTATTTAACCTTAATTCCCGTAAGCTTTTCAAACTCCTTGTTTACATCAATCGAACCATCCGCGCCGTCCGAGATATATTCGCCCCAGTTATAAACCGTAAGAGAGATTCCTTCAAGGCTTTTATCGTATTTTCCGCGGAGATTAAGCTCCTTGTATTCATAGCCGCAGCCCGTAAGCAGGGCGGAGAGTGTTAATGTTAATGAGAGTATGAGAGCAAGATATTTTTTCATTTATCAAAATCCTTTCTTTGCTTATTATACATTTACTGTATCGGTACGCTTTTTTTCGCTTTTTGTCTGTAATACATTATAAAGCACCATTAAAACGAAAACCGAAATAAATATCAGGGTTGAAAGTGCATAGGTATCGGGTGTGACCGACTTCTTTGTCATATTGTAAATTACGATGGGCAGGGTCTGGTAATGCCCGCAGGTAAAGTAGCTTATAACAAAATCGTCAAGAGACAGGGTAAACGCCATTATAAAGCCTGTAACAATTCCTGTTGAAATTGATGGAAGTATAACCTTAAAAAAGGCTTTAAGCGGGGTACATCCGAGGTCGAGCGCCGCCTCAGCCAGGTGGGAGTCGGTCTGCCTGATTTTCGGTATAACGGACAAAATCACATAAGGAAGGTTAAATGTGATGTGGGCGATTAGCACCGTCGCAAAGCCTAAAGATTCGTTAAGCCCTATAAGCTTGCCGAAAAAAATAAAAAGAAGCATTAACGAAATACCCGTTACAATATCGGCGTTCATCATAGGTATCTGGGTTACCGACATTACAACCTTTTTTGATATTTTACGGCGAATAGCGGTTATTCCTACCGCCGCGGCAGTACCTAAAACGGTTGAAATAACTGCCGACAAAACGGCTACAATAAGAGTGTGTTCAAGGGCGGTTAGCATTGTTGTGTCGTTAGTGAGCCCCTCATACCAACGGGTTGAAAAACCGCTGAACACCCATACGCTTGAGGAGGAGTTAAAGGAAAAAACTATCATTACCGCAACGGGTGCGTAAAGGAATAAAATAATAAGCGCGATATAAAGTCGGGAAAGTATTTTCACATTAACACACCTCCGTCCTCGTCGTCGGTGAATCTGTTCATTACAAACAAACATATCAATATCATAACCATAAGCACCAGCGAAATAGCCGAAGCTATATTATAATATGACGGGCCTAAGTTAAAGAAATATTCTATCGTATCACCTATAAGCATAGTCTTGTTTCCGCCGAGCTTTTGTGAAATATAAAACGTGCTGACCGACGGCACAAAAACCATAGTAATCCCCGAAATAACTCCCGGGCGGGAAAGCGGGAAAATCACCTTTTTAAACTTCACAAAGGAGTTTGAACCTAAGTCCTCCGCCGCCTCGAGCAGAGATTTATCAAGCTTTGACATAACCGAGTAAATCGGAAGTATCATATAGGGTATAAAGTCATACACCATACCGAGTATTACCGCGCCGGGTGTATTGATAAGCTTTAGCGGCCCTATACCTAATTTTGAAAGCAGTGTATTAATAAGTCCGGTATTTGCGAGTATAGTTATCCATGAATAGGTACGGATAAGGAAGTTCATCCACATCGGTATCATTACAATCATAAATAACATTCGCTGTGACGAAACATTAAGCTTTGTCATAAAATACGCCATCGGGTAGGCTAAAATAAGGGTTATAAGGGTTGCGGCGGCGGCGTAAAGAATAGAAATTCCAAATGCTTTTTTGTACTGACCGAGTCCCGACAGGTTAGCAAGCGTAAAAGTACCCGAGGAGTCGGTAAGGGCGAAGTACACCATTATTATAAGCGGCACCACGATAAATATAGCTGACCAGATTATATAAGGCGAGGCGACCAGCTTATTTCCAAAGGTTTTTTTGTTCACGGCTAATCCTCCTCTTCTGTGTCGGAGAGGTGGTCAATTTCCTCGCTGTATGAGGAATAGTCGCCGTAAAGTCCCGAATATTCGGACTTTTTCATTATATGAATAGCGTCAGGCTCAATATAGAGCCCTACATTATCACCTACAAAATGCTCGTCTGTAGTCTGAATCATCCACTTAAAGCCGCCGATGTCAACTATAATTTCATAATGCACACCTAAAAAGGCTACCGATGTAACCTGTCCTTTAAGCATACCTTTTTCGGGAGCTACAATGTCCACATCCTCGGGGCGGACAACAACATCAACCTGCTCGTTTTCATTGAAGTCTTTATCAAGGCAGTCAAATTTCTGTCCCGAAAATTCGACGAAATAATCACGGAGCATAATGCCGTCCACAATATTGGATTCACCGATAAAGTCCGCAACAAAGGCATTTTTGGGCTCATTATAAATATCCTGCGGAGAACCGACCTGCTGGAGTTTGCCGCCGTCAATTACCACTACGCGGTCGGACATTGTACGCGCTTCCTCCTGGTCGTGGGTTACGAATATAAATGTAATCCCTAACTGCTCCTGTATTTTTTTAAGCTCCTTTTGCATATCCTTGCGAAGCTTTAAATCAAGGGCGGCAAGGGGCTCGTCAAGCAGAAGTACCTTCGGATGATTGGCGATAGCGCGGGCTATAGCAACCCTTTGTTGCTGACCCCCCGAAAGTGTATCGATATGCCGTTTTTCAAGACCCGTTAGATTTACGAGTCTTAGCATCTCCGCCACCTTTTCCTTTATTTCCTTTTCAGGGCGCTTTTTAACCCGCAGACCGAAAGCAATGTTTTCATATACATTAAGGTGCGGAAAGAGCGCATAACGCTGAAAAATGGTGTTCACCTGACGCTTGTAAGCAGGAACACCATTGATTTTTTCGCCTTCAAACAAAACGTCGCCCGAATCAGGCTCCAAAAAACCGGCTATAAGCCTTAGTGTGGTGGTTTTTCCGCAACCCGACGGCCCTAAGAGAGTTATGAATTCCTTATCCTTGATTTCAAGGTTAAGTCCGTCCAAAACCTGCTCGCCGTCAAACGCGACCGAAATGTTTTTAAGCTCTACAATATTTTTCTTTTCCATAAAAGCATCCCCCTTTGTTCTACACTAAAGTGCCGACACAAGAATAATTTTCCGATTTTACGGCAAAGTGCGTGCCGTAAAATCTACCCTGTGC
>CAZRMP010000046.1:2596-8159 GCA_964601235.1 uncultured Ruminococcus sp. | reverse complement strand
ATCGCTAGCACCGAGGATATTACACAGGGTCTTCCCCGTGTTGAAGAGCTGTTTGAGGCAAGAAGACCTAAGAGATGCGCTCTTATCGCTAAGATTGACGGCAGAGTCCGTATAGTTGAGGAAAAGAAGAGCAATGTAATCATTATCACTAACGACGAGCTCAAGACCGAGGAAAAGGTCACCATTCCTTACGGCGTACGCTGTCTTGTAAAGGACGGCGACGAGGTTAAGGCAGGCGATATGCTGATTCCGGGCGCTAAGTATCCGCAGGATATTTTGGAGGCTCAGGGACCTGAGGCGGTTGAAGAATATATCATAGCCGAAATTCAGAACGCCTACCGTACACAGGGTGTTGACATCAACGATAAGCATATTGAGGTTATCGTCCGTCAGATGATGAGAAAGCTCCGCGTTACAGACGCAGGCTCTACCGACCTCTTACAGAATGTAAGCTATGAATATAAGGAAATAGCCGACGCGAACGCAAAGGTTCAGGAAAGAATCGACGCGGGCGAGGAGGGGCTTACCAAAGCCACCTACCGCGCAACATTGCTTGGTATTACCAAGGCTTCCTTGGCGACAGAATCCTTCCTGTCCGCCGCCTCCTTCCAGGAGACCACAAGGGTTCTCACCGAGGCCGCTATTAAGGGCAAGGTTGACCCGCTGTTCGGTCTTAAGGAAAATGTTATTATCGGTAAGCTTGTTCCTGCGGGAACGGGTATGCGCTGCGAGGAAATCAATCCCTCCGCTTATGACGAGGAGAAATTTGACTCCGAGAGCGAGGACGGTTTGTTTGTAACCGAAACAGTAGCTGCTGAATAATAGATTAAAAGACTGTCTCACAGAGGCAGTCTTTTTTAATCCATCGGTTGTTTATTTTAATAAATTGTGGTATAATAGAAAAAAATGCATAATAAAGGAGACTTTTAAAATGTCCGAAAACAAAAACAGCGGTTGTACGGGCGACTGCTCCTCCTGCGGGGAGAGCTGTTCTTCCCGTGAGCCCCAAAGCCTTATTGAGCCTACCGGCGAATACAATAACATTAAGCATGTAATCGGCGTTGTAAGCGGAAAGGGCGGGGTCGGCAAATCGATGACCACCTCAATGCTTGCGGTACTGCTCAGAAGAAAGGGTTACAGCGTAGGTATTCTTGACGCGGATATTACCGGCCCGTCAATCCCCAAAACCTTTGGGATAAATTCCCGCGCTATGCAGAATGAGATAGGCATACTTCCCGCCGAGACTAAGACGGGAATTAAGATAATGTCAATTAATATGATGCTTGAGGAAAAGGATTCCCCCGTGCTTTGGCGAGGCCCTGTTATCGCGGGTGCGGTAAAGCAGTTCTGGACAGATGTTGTATGGGGCGACCTCGATTATCTGCTTATCGATTGCCCTCCCGGAACGGGTGATGTACCGCTCACGGTTTTCCAGACAATTCCGCTGGACGGCGTTGTAATCGTCACCTCGCCCCAGGATTTGGTTTCGCTTATAGTTAAAAAGGCATACAATATGGCGAAGATGATGAATATTCCCGTGCTCGGAATAATTGAGAATATGAGCTATGTGCTTTGCCCTGACTGCGGAAAGAAAATCGAGCTTTTCGGCTCGGGCAGTGAGAGCGTAGCCGAGGAAATCGGTGTTCCCCTCATCGGTAAAATGCCGATTGACCCCGCCCTTTCCACAATGGTGGATAACGGCGAGTTCGAGCGCTTTACCTGTGATTACCTTGAAAGCGCTGTAAATGAAATAACCGAAAAATCCAATGAATAATAATTTAAGATGATATTGCAAAAAATGCCTCCCTTGTGCAAAGGGAGGTGTCACGAAGTGACGGAGGGATTGTAATAATGTCTTACAATAAAACCTAAAGCTTTTAATATGATCTGCAATCCCCCAGTCTCGCCTTGCTCGACAGCGTCTCGGCTGCCGCCTCGGTCGGTGCTATTGGGCTTTGCCCAATGGTTGCCACAGGCAACCCGCACCCTTTACACAAGGGGGCCCTTTTGGAAGTTAAATTTCTTAATTGTAAAATCTCCGCTGGTGCTGGCGGCTTCAAACTCTGCAGAACCGTCATTACAGATGTGCTTTCCGTTTCTGTTTGCTATCGGTAATTCACAGTTGAAGTCGCCGCTTACCGAATCAAATTCGAGCGTAAAACCGCTGTTTTCGGGGAGCGTCAGCGTAACATCGCCACTTACCGTGTCGGTTTCAAGCTTTTTAAGGGGTACGGTGGTTGTGATTTGAGCCGAGCCTGAGGTGCTGTCCAAATCAAAGGCCTCTATCGCGCCCGAAGCCTTAATATCTCCACTTACCGTGTCGCACTCGAGCGAAGCGGTATTTAAATTTTCTGCGGTGATTCTGCCGCTTACTGTATCTATATCGGCGCTTTCTGAAACGGTAAGCCCGTTTAGGTTTATATCTGCCGAGGTGGAACTGATTTTAATTTCCTTTAAATTCTCCCCGTAGACGCGGGGAATTTTTATTGTAAGCTCCTTTTTCGGTCTGCTTATTATGCCGAAGCTAAAACCCGATTTTTCGGAATGTACCGTCAATCTGCCGTTTTCGACCCTGTATCTTAGTTTGTAATCCTCGTCCGAAATCTCGTTTTCGCTAATCTCAGTGGTTTCCCCGTCATAAACCGAAATTTCGATTTTTCCGCTTACCCAGTCCACCTCTACGGCGTTTATCGGCTCGGTAATACTGCCGCCGCCTATATTATAATCTCCCGAATAGACATTTCCCGTAACGCCTATCGAAAAATCGCCCGAGCTGCCCCAAACTCCGCGGAATGCGATTCCCGCGACCAGCACGCCCGTAAGGATTAACGCCACAAGCGACCAAATAATTATTCTTATAACTGCCGAAGCTTTCATATATTACACCTACCTTGTCAAATCGAATATCGCTTTAACGATACCCGTAACCGCGCCGCCGATAATGAAAATCAGCCAGCTTATATACCAGGCGCCCGTCAAAAAGCTTACCAAAAAGTAAGCCACAAGGGTGAGCGCCCAAATTGCGCCGTTTACCGCAGAAATCAGCGAACGCCTTTCCTTGGTGTCCCGATTCCATTCCTTAAAATCCTCAACCACCGTGCCGTCGCTTTTGTCGTATTTTAGTTTGATACCGCCGCGGTAGATTATAAGTGAGGTCGCAACCGCTATTATAACAAAGAAAAGTGTTACACCCAAAAATTCGGGCGCGCCTAACTCATCGCATATAATAATAGGTATCACGCTTAGAATATACAGCATTACCGAAACCGCCAAAAGCAGGGTACGCTTTTTCTCGTTCGCGGCGATTTCTTCTTTAGTATAACCTGACGAGGATATGGGAGCTATCATACTGTCAATCAGGTGGCTGACATCGCCTATCCCCGCGACCGAAATATTGTAAGCCGCCTCGGGAGTGCGCCCCTCTTTTATAAGGTCGTTATAGCGGTCGATTGAGTTCCTGAGTATTTCTTCTTTAATTTCAACCGCCTGTTTGGTTTTCGGAGCGTTTTTAAACAGCTCCTCAACATATGCCCGTAATTTTTCATTCATTTTCTTCACCCTCCGAATCGATAAGCGTATCAATAATTTTTTTTGCCGTTTTCCATTCCTCCAAGAGCCTGTCGCAGGTTTCGGCACCTAAAGCGGTCAGGTGGTAGTACTTGCGCCTTGCGTTTTGCTGCTCTGTGCCCCAGTAGGAATCGACGCACCCGCTGTCCTCAAGCCGCTTAAAGGCGGTATATAGGGTCGCCTCATTAAGCTCATATCTTCCGCCCGAGGCAAGCTTGATTTTTTTGTTTATCTCGTAACCGTAGCTGTCCTTTTCCTTTAGACTTGAAAGAATAATGGTATCGGTGTGCTCCCTTATAATATCGGTCGCGATAGACATCATCATCAACTCCTTTTATTACATAATATCACAATATACCTTAAAATTCAAGTTATATTATACAACAAGTTATAAACTTTTAAAATTAAATAAAAAAACACTTGATTTTTTCGGCAATAGAATGTATAATGGATATCGACCCGTTTGGAGATGTCGCCTAGTCCGGTCGAGGGCGCACGATTGGAAATCGTGTAACTCGGAAACGAGTTCGAGAGTTCGAATCTCTCCATCTCCGCCAAAAATCTC
Source organism: uncultured Ruminococcus sp. (assembly GCA_964601235.1). Lineage (GTDB taxonomy): Bacteria > Bacillota > Clostridia > Oscillospirales > Acutalibacteraceae > UBA737. The sequence goes on along the minus strand of CAZRMP010000046.1, from coordinate 4,027 downwards.
GTTCTTCGGAACGAGATTTTTTATTCGAGCCGACAGGTTTGGTATATCACCAACTCGCAAAGCGAGTTGTATATCATTACTGCGTAAGCAGTGCATATCATCTTTATTTATATCATTCGTTGTTAAATATTCATTAGACCGAGAAAAATTAAAGCGAGATGCAGAAAATACTGCATCTCACTTTTTTACAAGACTTTAAAAGTAACGGCAACTCTTTTTCAGAATTGCCGTTACTGCAGTTTTACATATTTATTTTTTACCGCTTGCGGCAAGCTTTTTTGCCGTATGTCTCTTCCAGATTACCCAAATAGGTCCTGCGATGAAGAGGGAAGAAACACCGCCTGAAACAATACCGAACGCCATCGGAATTGCAAATGAACGAAGTGTCGAAAGACCGAAAAGCTCGGAAACAACAACTATGGTTACAACTGCAATAAAGGTGGTAAGTGAGGTAACGAAGTTTCTCATCTTAACCATATTTATGCTCTTGTTTACCAGCTCGCCGATTTCCATATCGGGATTAATCCGCTCGTTTTCACGCACACGGTCATACATAACTATTGTATCGTTAAGGGAATAACCGAGAATGGTCAGTACAACGGCTATGTAGTTGGAATCTATCTGAAGCTTGAAGAATATGCATACGCAGAAGGTTACGAGCAGGTCGAAGACCAATGCACAAAGCGCTGTGAGAGCCGCTGAAACGCCGCCTATGCGCCTGAAACGAATTCCGACATAGATTACAACCAAAAGCGCGGTGATAAGCACGGCCACAAGGCTTTTTGCAAAGAATGTACCTGCGATTGTCGGGCTTACCGAGTTTGAGTTGTAAAGCAGAATCTCATTGTCGGCGAATTTTTCCTCAAGAGTCGCTGTCAGCTCCTCCTGCTTTTCGGCAGAGATGGAATCTTTACCGACAAGGCTTATTTCAAAGGTTTTTGTATCGCCCGCAAGTGCGGTGCTTTTTGCAACGGTAAAGGAATTATCGATTACGCCCTTTACGGTGTCTTCAATGTCGCCGTCGGCAATATCGCCCGAATAGGCGTATGCGATTTTTGTACCGCCCTTAAAGTTAATATCCAAATTAACCCCGAAGGAGGGGATAAAGGCGAAAACAAGTCCTGCAATGAATATAATCGCGTAAACAATTACGACTTTTTTGAAGGCTTTGTTGAAATCAATATTAAAATTACGCATTTTTCTTACCTCCGTAAAGCCAGGGCTTTCTTAAAAATTTAAGCTGAGAAACACTCTTGAGCATTAGCTTGGAAGCAAGAAGTCCCATTATAAAGTTGAAGATTACGCCCACAAGCAGGGTATATCCGAAGGAGTAAATCGAACCTGTTATAGACGAGCCTAAAAGTGACATTATGGTGTAGAAAATTTTTGCGATAAAGCTGTCCGGAGTACCGAAGGCTCCCATAAGCACAA
>CAZRMP010000046.1:0-2586 GCA_964601235.1 uncultured Ruminococcus sp. | reverse complement strand
CTACAATCGCGCTGAGAGCGTTCTTAAAGCCGCTGTCGATAGCGCCGTCAATGGTTTTACCCTTTTTGAATTCGTCCCTGATACGCTCAGAGGCGATAACATTACAGTCAACGCCCACGCCTATCGAAAGAATAATACCCGCGATACCCGGGATTGTAAGGGTAAAGCTGTCGGTATTCGGGAAGAAGCCGGAGATACAGGCTATGGTACCTGCAAGCTGGCCTAAAAGTGCAATGGAAGTTACCACACCGTTCAGGCGGTAGCGTAAAATCATAAGCAGACAAACAATACCGAAAGCTATTGAGCCTGCGATAAGCATAACCCTTAATGCGTCAGAGCCTAAGGAGGGGGAGATTATCTGAAGCTTGCTGTCGTCAACCGTCAGCGCAAAGGGCAGAGAGCCCGCGTTAATCTTATCTGCAAGCTCTTTTGCTTCCTCCGAGCCTGCCATACCGTTTATGTATGCCGTTCCGTCGGTAATCGCTTCGTTTACTGTAGGAGCGGAAATTTCCTGGTCATCCATCCAGATGGAAATCTTGCTGCCGACAAGCTCTGCGGTAGCAGTAGCAAACTTAGCCTTTCCTGCGTCGGTAAAATAAAGGTATACTACATAATTTCCGTCCTGGTCAACGCCCGCCTGCGCGCGTTCAATATCCTCAGCGCCGCTTAAAATTACATCTTCTTTGTCTTCGTTGCGGCAGAAGGTGAGGAGCGCTGTCTCACCTAACTCCTGCACAGCGGCGGCGGCGTCAAAATCGCTTTCGTCAGCCGCCCAGGGGAAGCGAACGATTATCTGGTGATTGTCCGAATCGGTGTAAACCTCGTAATCGGTGATGTTTTTGTTTACAAGGCGGGTCTCGATAATCGCTTTCGCGGCGTCCATATCGTCATCTGTAATGTCAACGCTTTCCTTGTCGGGCGAGAACACGGCCTCAACGCCGCCGCGTATATCAATACCCCAACGAATATCGTTAGCACCCTTTACATAAACTTTTCTGGTGTCGCCGTAGTAGTTTTCAATTCCGAAAAAGGCGGTGTATGTAAGCGCCAGAATCAAAATGAACACTACAAAAAATACCGGCCTGCCTACTCTTTTAGACTTCATTGGCAAATCCTCCACTAAATGTGATTATTTATTAATTATATATAAAAATCAGTATAAAGTCAATCTTTATGCATTAAATTATCACAATGTCAGCTAAAATTATTGTTTTTCACTAATAAGCTTTTCAAGTGCGGCATACCTTACCGCAACACAAAGCACAACTGCGGCCTTTTTAATCTCCTCAACAGAGGGGTAGGAGGGAGCTATGCGGATATTGGAATCGTCGGGGTCTAAGCCATAGGGATAGGTCGCGCCTGCGGGGGTTAAAATCATTCCTGCGTTGGCACAAAGCTGTTCAACCCGTTTAGCACAGTTATTCGGAACATAAAGGCTTATGAAATAGCCGCCGTTCGGGTTTGTCCAACGGGCGATACCCGTTTCCTTAAGCTGACTGTCAAGCTCGGCTAAAACAGCTTCAAATTTAGGCCGCAGAATATCGGCATGGCGCTTCATGTGGCGCTTTATATCCTCAGGCGTCTTGAACATTCTTGCGTGGCGGAGCTGATTAAGCTTGTCAGGGCCTATTGTTTGATATTTCATACGGCTTTTAAGTAATGCTACATTGTTGGGGCTTGCCGCCTCAACCGCAACCCCTGCGCCGGGGAAGGTGATTTTAGAGGTAGAGGTAAAGATTATCGGCAAATCGGGGTTGCCCGCCTTTACGCACTCGTCATATATATTAAGGAGTGTATCGTCCTCATCATAGAGACCGTGCACAACGTAGGCATTGTCCCAAAAAATGCGGAAGTCGCTAGCCTTGGGCTTAAGGCGAGCCATTCTGCGTACAACCTCGTTGGAATAGGTTATTCCCTCGGGGTTTGAGTACTTCGGCACACACCAGATTCCCTTTACTGCGGGGTCTTTAACAAGCTCCTCAACCTCGTCCATACAGGGGCCCTCTGCCGTCATTTTAACGGGGATAAGCTTGAATCCGAAATACTCGGTTATTGCAAAATGGCGGTCATAACCGGGAACGGGGCAAAGGAATTTAAGCTCCCCCTGCTTTCCCCAAGGCTCGCCGCCCATACCGTGGGTCATGGCTTGAGCTATCGTGTCAAACATCATATTAAGGGAGGAGTTACCGCCCACAATAATCTGCTCCGGCTCAAGTCCCAATATTTTGCCGAAAAGGTCCTTAAGCTCGGCAAGACCGTCAAGTCCGCCGTAGTTTCTGCAATCTATACCGCCTATATTCTTAAAGCCCGTGTCATTTCCCACAAGGTCGAACATTTCTTCGCTTAAATCCATATTGTCAAAGCCCGGCTTTCCCCGCGACATATCAAGGGACAAATGCATGGCTCTGAGCTGTTCATACTCGGAACGCACTTTTTTAAATTCTTCGCAAAGCTCCTCTTTACTCATTTTTAAATATTCGGACATGATCCGAAGCCTCCTTAAAAGCATCTTGCCATATAACTGATTAAGTATAATACATTTTTAAAATTTTTTCAAGCTAAAAAAGCGATTTTTTGCTCTAAAAA
>CAZRMP010000045.1:0-8252 GCA_964601235.1 uncultured Ruminococcus sp. | reverse complement strand
TCTACCATCGGCGGCAGCACCAAAAGCAACACCAGCATTGCTGTTGAAAGGGCATATAAAATCCACGCAAATTTTCGCCAAAAATGATAATCAATTCTCGATACAACAAGCATTACCACAACCCCTACGGCCGCAAACATCGCTTGTCTTGAAATAAACTTATAGCTGTTGCCGTACTGATTGTAGGAAAATGCGTAGCTTGAAGAATAGAGCATCACAAGCCCGACGGTAAGCAGAATAAGTACAAATGACAAAAAGGTTATATCAAGCTTGCCTACGGTATTTACGCTTTTTTTGCCTTTAAGCTTTGCCATATCCTCTTACCTCCGACATTACCAATTAAATATTATAGGCAGTAAGGCTATCAGACAGCCGACAGCCGCAACACCCGAGAAAACATATACTATTTTTTGCTCCGACCAACCGCTTATTTCAAAATGGTGGTGAAGCGGAGCCATTTTAAAGAAACGCTTTTTTGTACGCTTATAGTATGCCACCTGAATAACGTCCGATATAGCCTCAAGCAAATAGGTTATTCCCGCGAATATAAGCAGTATAGGTCTTCCTATTCCGAAGGAGACCGCTACCACCATTCCGCCTAAGAACATTGAGCCTGTATCGCCCATAAACACCTTAGCGGGCTTTGCGTTCCACACAATAAAGCCGACGCAGGCACCCGCAAGCGCAGCGGACATAGCGTTAATTCCCATATTATTAAGGAAGCCCGAAGCCAACATAAACGCACAGGCAACCACAAGTGTTACAGCGGATGCCAGACCATCTATTCCGTCGGTAAGATTCACGGCGTTTGTAAAGCCGTAAATAAACATAAGCGCTATAGGCCAAAAAAGCAGTCCGAAGCCGCTTGTTATATCTATATCTCCTATAAAAGGAATGTAGGTGGTTTTCATACCCGCAATACAGAGCGTAGCAAGATATGCCGCCGAAACAAGAAGCTGTAAAAAGGTTTTCTGTCTTGCGGTTAACCCTAAATTACGCTTTTTTACAACCTGTATATAGTCGTCCATAAAACCGATTGCCGCCATACAAAGCGCCATAATCAGTCCCGCTAAGAAAACCGAGAGGCGGTAGGGGCTTTTCATATCTATAGCAAAGCGGCCTTTGGCTATAGCCGAATAGGTATAGGATATAGCGAGAGACAAGAGTACACCCGCAACAATCATAACACCGCCCATGGTCGGCGTTCCTTCTTTGCCTTTATGCCATTTAGGACCTATATCCAATATAGTTTGCCCGAATTTAAGGCGTTTTAAATAAGGAATTACAATATAACCGAGTGCGGCAGTCGCCGCGAATGACACGACAGCGGCTATTAAAGGTGTTAAATCTTTCATTTTGACTTGTCTCCCCTTTTTTAGAAACAGTATTATTTCAACTCTGCGAGTGCTTCGGCTACAACCTCACGCTCATCAAGATGAATAGTGCCCGTATTTAAAATCTGGTAGGTTTCGTGTCCCTTACCTGCAAGTACTATTATATCATCCTTTTGTGCGATTGAAACAGCAAATTTTATCGCTTCTATTCTGTTCTCAATCACCTTAACAGGTATAGCGGAATTCTTCATTCCCTCTAAAATATCCTCAATAATAGCGCCGGGGTTTTCCGTTCTCGGGTTATCACTTGTGACTATCGCGTAATCCGAAAAATGCGCCGCGATATTTCCCATTATTGGCCGTTTGGTTTTATCCCTGTCACCGCCGCAACCGAAAACCGCAATAAGACGGTTTTTCTCACATTCACGGAAGGTGCAAAGTATATTTTTAAGTCCGTCGGGCGTGTGGGCATAATCGATAATCACCGTAAAATCCCTGCCCGTTGGGACAACCTCTGCCCTGCCCTTAACACCGTTAAGTTCTGAAAGAGCCGAGGCCACCGTAGCAAGCGGAATACCGATTTCCACCGCACAGGCGGCTGTGCAAAGCGAATTGTAAACCGTGAATTTTCCGCCCGTATTCACCTTAATATGACCTATCTCACTATCGCTTACAAACTCGTAATCAACGCTTGCAGGGCGGTAATTAACCCCCTTTGCGCTGTAGGTAGAGGCATCTCCTAAGGAATAGGTGACTATCCTGCAGTCAAGCCCTTTTACAAGTTCTTCCGAATATGGGTCATCACTGTTAATAATCGCAGTTTTGCACATACCGAACAGCTTTTTCTTTGCCGCAAGGTAATTTTCCATTGTAATATGGTAATCAAGGTGGTCCTGGGTAAGATTCGTAAACATAGCCGCTTCAAAATTAAGTCTGTAAACCCTCGACTGGTCGAGTGCATGGGAGGAAACTTCCATAATAACATAGGTACAGCCCTTTGCCTTCATAAGCGCAAAAAGTGAGTTAAGCTCATAGGCGTTAGGGGTGGTATTATGAGCCGCGATAATCTCGTCACCTATCATATTTTGTATCGTACCTATAAGACCCACTTTATACCCCGCTTTTTCGAGTATTTTTTTCATCATATAGGTAACTGAAGTTTTTCCGTTTGTACCTGTAACCCCCAAAAGCTTGAGGCTCTCTGCCGGATTGCCGAACCATTTCGCGCACATATCGGCATATGCCGCATGGGTATCGGGAACTACAATTTGAACTCCCAGTCCCAAATCACGCTCGGCTATAACCGCCGCAGCACCGCTTTCCAGCGCCTTCTCAGCATAATCGTGACCGTCCGATTTAGCACCGTTTATGCAGACAAAAGCAAAACCCGGCTTAACCTGCCTTGAATCGCAGGTTATTCCCGTAATCTCAGTCTCAGCAAGAGCTTCACTACATTCAATCAAATTTAAAAGCTTCATTTTTTCTCCTTCTTAAGATGGTAAAATTTTAACCGTCAACAACATTTTCGTCTCTGAAATAAACCGTAATTACCGTACCCGCGTCAACCGACTGACCCGCCTCAATACTCTGTTTGTAAGACAGTAGGCCGCCCGACGAAGTATTGCCTGAAAATTCTACATTTATATTAGAGCTTGCGGCAATTTTATTAACATCGGTAGCAGTAAGGCCTATAAGGTTCGGAACAGTTGCCTTTTCGGTTTCGCCCTCTTCGGTATAAACTATTACCACACTTCCCGAAATCACTTTACTGCCTGCCTCAGGCAACTGGCGAACAACCTTTTCTCCCGAGCCTATAACCTTGCATTGCAGCTTTGAAGAGGTTATTTTTGATTTGGCCTCGCCTGCGCTTATACCCACTGCATCAGGCACAGAGATGGTCATACTGTTAAGCTCCTCGGCAGTATAGCTCGGCTCATATCCGAGATAAGGCAGAACATCCGACATAATCTGCGAGTTGACAGGTGCCGAAATAATACCGCCGTAATATTTATCGCCCTTAGGCTCGTCAAGCATTACCAATACCGCAATTTCAGGGTTTTCAATGGGAGCTACGGTCACGCAGGAGCCTATATACAGATAATGGTCTCCCGTTGCCTGAATTTTAGCAACCTTTTGCGATGTACCCGTTTTAGCACCTATATTATATCCCGCAACCAAGGCATTTTTGGCGCCGTTTTCCGAAACATACTGCATAAGCTCTCTCATAGTATCAGAGGTTGTTTTTGAAATGACCTGACGCTTGTAGGAGCTTGATACCGTCTCAACCGTCTTTCCGTTTTCGTCAAGCTTTTTTTCAACCAAATGCGGCTGAACGAGATAGCCGCCGTTTACCGCCGCGGCTATCGCAGTAATAAGCTGTATCGGGGTTACATTAAATGTCTGACCGAAGGAGCAGGAGGCAAGCTCGACAGGACCCATTTTTTCCTCCTTATGGTAGGTGGAGGTCGCCTCGCCCGGCAGGTCTATGCCTGTTTTTTCGGTGAGTCCGAAGGCCTTAAAGTATTTTGAAAAGGTTGGCACGCCTATAAACTGTCCTATTGTGATAAAAGCAGGGTTACAGGAATTTGAAATTGCCTGCATAAGATTTTGCGAGCCGTGACCCGAAAGCTTGTGACAGCCGTAATGCTGACCCGCAACTGTTGCCGAGCCGTTGCAATAAAAGCTTGAGTTTTTATTTATCTGATTTTCCTCCAGCGCAATCGCCGCTGTTATAACCTTAAAAACCGAACCCGGCTCATAGGTGTCCGAAACAGCCTTATTTCGCCATTGGCGGTTAAGAAGCTCCGATTTAAGGGACTTCTTTTCCTCCTCATCGGTTACGGCGTCCACCTTTCCCTGATCGGCGGCGGAAAGCGTAAAGGGATCGTTTGGGTCGAAATCTCCCTTTACTGCCATTGCAAGTATTGCGCCCGTATTTACGTTCATCACCACAGCCGCGCCGCGCTCGGCGATTTGGTTGGCTTCAATAGCATTTTCCAGGTATTTTTCTGCTGTGTACTGCACATATGAATCAAGTGTAAGCACAAGGGATTTTCCCTTTGTAGCTTCCTCTACCTTTTCATAAGAAAAGGGCATATCCGTTCCGGCGGCATTCTTAGCGGCAACAACTCGCCCCGCAACACCTGTTAAATCATTATCGTAATAGCTTTCTATTCCCGACAATCCCTGATCGTCCGAGCCTACAAAACCAAGCACTACCGAAGCAAGATTTTCATTAGGATAATATCTTTTTGTCGTCTCGTCAAGACCTACATACTGGGTAAGCTCCAAATCCTTATTGTCAAGTAAAAACTGCCGTATCTCATCGGCAATAGTTTTTTCAACCTTTTTCTTAACAATAACGTAATATGAGTTCTTTTCGGTATAACCGTAAACGGTTTCATAATCAAGCTCCAATATTTCCGAAAGTCCCTCGGCTATTTTTTTCTTGACGGTTTCAGCCTCTTTTTCATCAAGCTTTTTTATTCCGTTCGGTGTTATGTAAACCGTCCAGGCGGGTGAGCTTGTCGCAAGCTTCTGCATATTGCGGTCATAAATGTCGCCGCGCGGGGCGGTTACAAGGCTATCGTAAAGCTGTTGCTCGGAAGCGTCGCTCTGGTACTTTTCGCCCTTTATTATCATTATGTTCACAAGGCTCGCGCCCGAGACTATCGAAAGCGCTAATATCAGCGATATCATAACCACGATTGCCCTTGTAACCATCATTTTTCCCGGTTTTACAGACACGGCACCTGCTTCCTTTCTAAACCCGAATACGAGAGTCGGCAAAACAACTCTCGTATCTCGTTATTACTACAGATAATATATTATTAATACTTGTACTATTATTACTCGGCAGTCACAGTATCACCGTTAGCCGTCAGTGCCTTATCCTTATCGTTTACCCTTATATATTTAACATTATCTTTTTCCATCTTTCTCATTCCGAGTTGGGTTGCCTCAAGCTCTAAATTTGAATAAGAAATTCTGCGTTGCATTTCAACCTCAAGGCTTGTCTTTACGCTGTCAAGCTCGGTTATAGCGGACTTTACCTCGTTTATTTCGGAATTAACCTCATTTATCTGAATTCTAAGCGCTATATTTCCGCAAAGTCCCGCAAGAATGAAAACAGCGGTCATAATAAGGAGCATGGGCGAGGAAAGACTTTTAGCCGCCGCGCGTCTGCGCTTTTTAGCTTTTTCCTCGGCTTTAGGCATTACAACAATATTATCGCGTGTTCTCTTCTCCTCGGAAGTTTTGGGCATAAACATTTCAAAATCATATGCCAGACTATCGTTATAATATTTAATATTATCCATTACCGTTCTCCTTAATTTTTTATTATTACCCTTAATTTTGCACTTCTGCTTCTTGGGTTTTCGTTTAATTCTTTTTCGCCTGCTTCTATCGGTTTTTTAAAGGCCAAATGACCTTCAGGCGTTCTGCCGCATACGCAAACAGGAATATCGGGCGGGCAGATACAGCCCCTGCAGTACTCTTTAAATTTTTGCTTTACGATTCTGTCCTCAAGGGAGTGGAAGGTTATAACCGCAAGTACGCCGTCTTTTTTAAGCAAACCGAAGGCGCTATCGAGCGCGCCGCCTAAAATCTCAAGCTCGCCGTTTACCGCTATCCTTATTGCCTGGAAGCATTTGCGTGCGGGATGCCCGTCCCTTCTTGCGGCGGCGGGAACAGAGGCAGCTATTATATCAGCCAATCTTAATGTATTAAGAATAGGCTCCTTTTCCCTTTCGCCCGCTATTCTGTTGGCTATTTTGTAGGCGAATTTCTCCTCGCCGTAATTCCTGAATATATCTGTCAGTTGCTGTACGGAATAAGTATTGACAATATCCGCGGCGGATAATCCGCTTTTACTCATTCTCATATCAAGCGGAGCGTCCGCACGGTAGGAAAAGCCCCGCTCGGCGCTGTCGAGCTGGTAAGACGAAACCCCAAGATCCAAAAGAACGCCGTCAACACCGTCTATTCCCTCGGCGGCCAGCACAGTCGCCATATCGCAAAAGTTGCTTTCAATAACCTTTGCAGGGTAACCCTTTAGCCTTTCGGTGGCGGTCTTCACCGCATCTGGGTCACGGTCAAGGGCATACAAAAATCCGCTTGTCAGCCTTTTAGCTATTTCCGACGAGTGTCCCGCACCGCCAGCAGTACCGTCAACATAAATTCCGTCCGGCTTTATATCAAGCGCCGCTATCGTTTCCTCAAGCAGTACCGACTTATGTATAAATTCCATCAGAAGTTAAGCTCTTCCATAATATCGGCAATAGACTCGGGAGTGTACTTCGCATTCTCCTCGTTCCAAAGCTCGGTGTTCCAGATTTCAAGGTTTGTGTCCATTCCTATAATGTGCGCTTCGCCTTCAAGCTGTGCATATTCCCGTAAAACGGGGGGAATCAGTATTCTTCCCTGAGAATCGAAATCAACATTAAACGCGCCGTCATACAAAAAACGCTTGACCGCGCTTGATTTGGTGCTCGGCAGTGTGCCTATTTTCTCAACGAGCTTGTCCCACTCTTCGGAGGAATAGACGCACAAACAGCGTTTACCGTAAATGCCGCGGCAAATCATAAAGCCGCTCCCAAGCTCTTCACGAAGCTTTGCGGGAATAAAAACCCTGCCTTTTTTATCAATATTATGCTGATAACCACCAAAAAGCACGATTTTCACTCCTTTCCGCTCCACTTTAATACACTTTTATGGTTTTTGTCTCCACTTTGCACCACTATAGTTGTATTATAAGTCCTATAAACAGAAAAATCAAGTGTTTTTTTGAGTTTACATAAAATTTTTATAATTATTTTTTGTAAATACGCACATATTGTGTTTTTTAACGCTGTGAATACACAAAAAGGAACGGCAATTCTCTTACGAAAACTGCCGTTCCTCTGTTATTATAATTTTTAATTTTTTTCCGCTTGAAAAAGATTCTTATAATCGGTGGGGTCGTAATTCCTTAAAAACTCCTCCCATTGCTCATCCGAAATATCATTTTCGTTTTGCTGATAAAGCTTATAAAGATTATCCGTAACCCTTTTGTACTGCTTTTCGGTCTTGAATTTAGCTCTCACGGCGATAACCGTTGTCGCCGCAATAAGTACAATTAGTAATACAAGCGGTATTAAATGCCGCCAGAAAAATGAGGTTTTAAAGCCCATAAAGCCGAGGCTGTCCCGCAAAGCGAAGCCGAAAACGGGTATCAGGAAAATTTCGGGAACTATACTTATTATACCCGCCGCTGTCTTAAAGCGGAAAAAGCTTAAAACAAATCCCGCAATTATAAGCGCGGTGCATACGCACACCGCAATAAGACTGTTTGCCACATTCTTAAAGTTTTCGGTCCCGCCGTAAACAAGAGCCATTCCCGAAATATAAAGCAGATTTATCACCATTGTATAGGCAAATACTATAGCATAGAATACTCTTAAGGTTTTATAAAGCTTTCCGTCTGTTTTAGCGTACTTAATCCCGTTCTTTTCCTCAACTGCTCTTACGCGCCGCAAGATGTTTTCCTGCATTTTCATATAATTCTCCTATTTATTAAAATGAATTTTATAATTTTCTATAGCCGTGGCTATTATCTCCAAAGCGTCTTCCCTACCCTTTACATCATCAACAGCGGTCTTTTTATGCTCAAGATTTTTGTAAACCTCAAAAAAGTGGCGCATTTCATCGAAAATATGCCCGGGCAGGTCGTCAATATTCTTGTACTCGTTGTAAGACGGGTCATTAAAAGGAATAGCTATTATCTTTTCATCATTGCTGTCGCCGTCTATCATTTTGATTACACCTATAGGATAGGCGCGTACAAGACTTAAAGGCTCCAATTTTTCAGCACAAAGCAGAAGAACATCAAGCGGGTCATTATCATCCCCGTAGGTGCGCGGAATAAAGCCGTAATTT
>CAZRMP010000044.1:0-8569 GCA_964601235.1 uncultured Ruminococcus sp. | reverse complement strand
TGCAAAGGCGAAAATCCGCCCTTTAAAATCGGGTTCGGATTTGTCGGCTTTGCTTAGGGGAAAAAGAAATGAAAGAATCAGCAAAAAACAATACTTTAAGCCTTGTAACCGCCGCGTTATTTACAGCTCTTACGGTCGTATGCTCTCAAATAGCGATACCTATGCCCACGCAGGTCTCGCTTACCCTGCAAACCTTTGCGGTAGCGCTTTGCGGATATGTTTTAGGAATTAAATGGGGTCTTGCCTCAATAATCACATATGTATTGTTAGGCACGGTCGGCGTGCCCGTCTTTTCAGGCTTTAAGGGCGGAGCGCAGGTGCTGTTCGGCGCCAGCGGCGGCTTTATTTTCGGGTTCATTTTTTTCGTACTGCTCTGCGGCATTTCATTGCCTTTTAAAAATAAGGGGTTAAAGTTTCTTTGCGGCTTAGGCGGTCTTGTGATATGCCATATTTTAGGGGTCATTCAATTTGCGGTAGTTTATAAAACCGATTTGATTTCCTCGTTTCTTATGGTCTCCGCCCCCTACCTTATAAAGGATGTAATTTCGGTCGCCGCAGCGTTCTTCCTTTCCTTATATATAAGAAAGCTGCTTGCGAAAATACATATATAATGACGGCAACGGACGGTCGGGCTACGATTGACAATTAAATTTTCATATAAAACGGCATTGATTTTAGCACTCTTTTTTGTTGAGTGCTAAAATTAATGCTTTATTCATAATTTATTAACACAATAGGTTAATAAAGGCTATATACTATATGTCAGTTAAAGTCAAACTTTCAAAACAAGGTGATAAAATGCGTACAAAACAGTTTAAATCAGAATCAAAAAAGCTTATGGATATGATGATTAACTCAATCTACACCCATAAGGAAATTTTCCTCCGTGAGCTTATCTCCAACGCCAGCGACGCGCTGGATAAGCTCTATTTCCGCTCCCTTACCGACAACTCGGTAGGCATTGCGCCCGATGATTTCGAGATTCGCCTCGAAATAGATAAGGACGCGAGAACATTGAAGGTTATCGACAACGGCTGCGGTATGACCGAGGAGGAGCTTGACAAAAACCTCGGCACAATCGCGAAGTCGGGTTCTTTTGATTTCAAGCAGGAAAACGAGAAGAAGGATAATGTTGATATTATCGGTCAGTTCGGCGTAGGATTTTATTCCGCCTTTATGGTAAGCGATAAGGTTACGGTTGAAAGCAAGGCCTTCGGCTCTGACGATGCGTTCCGCTGGAGCTCAAAGGGTACAGAGGGGTATACAATAGAGCCCTGCGACAAGGAAACCGTGGGCACAACAATTACGCTTCACATCAAGGAAAACATCGAGGACGAAAATTATAACGAGTATCTCGACCAATACAGAATAAGCGCCCTTATCAAGAAGTATTCCGACTATATCCGCCACCCGATCAGAATGGAATTTACCACAAAAGAGCCTGTCGAGACCGACGATAAGGATAAAGAGCCCGAGTACAGAGATGTAACCGAGCTTCGCACCCTTAACAGTATGATTCCGCTTTGGAAAAAGGCTAAGAATGAGATTACCCCTGAGGATTACAACAATTTTTATAAAGATAAGTTCTACGATTACGAAGACCCCGCCAGGGTTATCCACACAAAGACCGAGGGTCAGGCAACCTATTCGGCTTTGCTGTTTATCCCAAAGCACCCGCCCTTTGACTACTACACCAAGGAGTTTGAAAAGGGGCTTCAGCTTTATTCCAAAGGTGTGCTTATTATGGATAAGTGCGCCGACCTGCTCCCGGATTACTTCAGCTTTGTAAAGGGCCTTGTTGACAGCGAGGATTTGTCCCTTAACATTTCCCGCGAAACCTTACAGCATGACGGTCAGCTAAAGCTTATTGCAAAAACGATTGAAAAGAAAATCAAGTCCGAGCTTGAAAAGATGCTTAAGGACGAACGGGAGGCTTACGAGGAGTTCTTTAAATCCTTTGGGATACAGCTTAAATTCGGTGTTTATAACGATTACGGTATGCACAAGGATACCCTTAAGGATTTGCTTTTGTTCCGCTCGTCAAATGAAAGGAAATATGTAACCCTTAAAGAGTATACCGAGCGTATGAAAGAGGGACAGGACACAATTTACTACGCCTGCGGAGAGACCGATGAAAAGATTGAAATGCTCCCCCAGACCGACGCGGTAAAGGACAAGGGCTATGAGATTCTCTACCTCACCGAAAATGTGGACGAGTTCGCCCTTAAGATGTTGGGCGAGTATGACGGCAAGAAGTTTATGAACATCTGCGACGATAATTTGGATCTCGACAGCGAGGACGAGAAAAAAGCTCTCGAAGAGGAAAATACCGCCGCTAAGGATATCTTTGACTTAATGAAAGAAAGCATAGGTGACAGCATAAGCGGGGTAAGGTTTACAAACAAGCTTAAAAAGCACCCGGTATGCCTTACAAGCGAGGGCGGAATTTCACTTGAAATGGAAAAGGTGTTAAATTCCATGCCCGGTGCCGAGCAAAACAAGGTGCAGGCAAAATTGGTGCTTGAGATCAATGCGGAGCATCCGATTGCCGAAAAGCTTAAAGCACTTTATAACAGCGATAAGGATATGTTGGGAAAATATGCCAAGCTTCTTTACGGCGAGGCATGCTTAATAGGCGGCAAGAGCGTGCCCGACCCTGCCGAGCACAGCGCGCTTGTATGCGAACTTATGACAAAATAAGATACAAATAATTATCAGCGGTAAGGTTTAAAGCTTTGCCGCTGATTTTAGTGTTTAAAAGCTTGCGACAAAATTTAAGTTGTTTTTTAAAAAAAATGTGGTATAATTATTGATGCACTGAAAGGAATGCTGATATATGTTTTTCAAAAAAGCGTTGAATAGTATTCTCGACTTTTTAAAAATTAAAATACCAAAATTTTTCAGAAACAATTTTGAAATTACATCAACCAAGCTATCAAAGATTGTCGGCTCGGTCATTTGCTTTGTTACCCTTATCGCCGTTATACTTGATGTGGGGGCATACACCTCGCAGGATTTTGCCGCAAAATGGCTGTTGCTGGCGTTTGCTTTGCTTTGTCCCTTTATTTTGGGGATTACTGCCGCATATTCCGTTCGCATAAAGAACGACATAATGAATAAAATATGGCATTTTGTCTTTATGCTGCTGATGCCCTTTGTTACAATAACTATGACCGAGTGCCTTAACAATGTCTTTATATACGATATGACATATTTGGGCTTTTTGGGCAATTATTTGCTGGTTGTTATTATGTACTTCGTGTTTTTTGCGTTTACGGGCAGCTTCAGAGTGGCGTATCTTGCGGTCAACCCGATTTTGTTCGGTCTTGCGGTGGCTCACAGCTATATAATGGACTTCCGCGGCACGCCATTTTTGCCCATGGACTTTTTAAGCATAAAAACGGCGGCGGGGGTTGCAAACACATATAATTATACCCCTACCTACAAGGTAATGACCGCGGCGCTTATATTTATTTTTATAATTATAATAGGTATTAAGACTAAGACACCTAAATACAATCTGCCCACAAAAATTATTTCCCGTGCCTTTACGGGAACCTTTGCGGCGGTGCTTCTTATACTTTTCTATTTTACAAGCGTTTTTGCCGATATGGGAGTAAAGCCCGACTTTTGGAATCAGACGAGGGGCTATCATAACTACGGATTTGCCTTTAACTTTTTCGCCAATACCAAATATATGTATATGTCTGAGCCTAATAACTATAATCCCGATGAGCTTAGAGAATATGTAAACAGCGTGGTGGACAATTCATCAGGCGATAAGAATGAAACGCAGGACGATTACGAAAAGCCTAATATTATTTGCATAATGAATGAGTCGCTTGCAGACCTTAGCGTACTCGGCAATCTCACCACAAACGAGGACTATATGCCCTTTATGCGGAGTCTTACCGAAAATACTATAAAGGGAAATCTTTATGTTCCTGTAATCGGTGCGGGTACATCTAACACGGAATTTGAGTTCTTAACGGGACATACAACCGCCTTTTTGCCTTCGGGCAGTAACGCTTATATGCTTTATATTAAAAACCCGATTGCCTCGCTTGTATCTACCCTTGAAGCGCAGAAGTATTCTTCCTACGCATTGCATCCTTACTATGCGGCGGGCTGGAACCGTACCGATGTTTATAAATATTTAGGCTTTAACAAGTTTACAAGCCTTGAGGATATTATGGATATTTCGCTTATGAAGGAGTATCAGGAAAACGGCAGTGACCCGAATTTCCTGCAATCCTTAGTCGAGCAGTACTATCCGGGCAGGAATATGCTTTTACGCCAGTATATAAGCGATTCCTACAATTATAAGCTTCTTATTGAGGACTACGAAAACCGAGATAAAACCCAGCCGTATTTTTCCTTTAATGTTACAATGCAGAATCACGGGGGATATACTACAAGCTGTGTTAATTTTGACGAGTCGATTTACGCTACCTCTGTCTCCAAGTACTACAATAAGGCTAATAAGTATCTTTCGCTTGTAAAGGCCAGCGACAATGCCTTTAAGGAGCTTGTAGAGTACTTCGAAAATGTCGAAGAACCTACGATTATCTGTATGTTCGGCGACCATCAGCCCTCGGTTGAGACCGATTTTATCGCCGAGGTTATGGGGGTTGACAGCCTTTCGGGACTCACTCCCGAGCAGGAGCAGTCACGCCATATCACACCCTTTATCATATGGGCAAACTATGACATCGAGGAGCGGCAGATTGATAAACTGAGCTCAAACTACCTTTCTTCGTTGGTTTTAGAGACTGCGGGAGTAAAATTGACCGAATACAATAAGTATCTCTTAAAGCTTTCGGAGACTCTGCCCGTAATCGACACGGTAGGATATATCGATAATGAAAACAATTACTATAAGTGGAGCGATGTATCGCCCTACAGTGCATTGCTTGATGAGTATGAGAAAATTCAGTACAATAATATTTTTGACCAAAAAAATATTGATTCCGATATATTCTATATAAACGGATATGTTCCCGAGGAGATTACCGATGGGGACAGTTCAGCTACAGAAGAGGGTGCCTGATGCGTAACACTACACTTTGCCACATTGAGCGGGACGGAAAATATCTTATGCTCCACCGCGTGAAAAAGGAAAATGACCTTAATCATGATAAATGGGTAGGCATAGGCGGAAAATTTGAGGATAAGGAAAGCCCTGAGGACTGTAATCTACGGGAGGTTAAAGAGGAAACGGGGCTTACCCTTAATTCCTGCAGATATTGCGGCATTGTTACCTTTGTTTCAGATAAATGGGAAACCGAATATATGCACATTTTTCATTCGGACGATTTTTCGGGTACGGTTTGCGACTGTGACGAGGGAAGACTTGAATGGGTCGAAAAACAAAGGCTTTATAATCTGCCCATATGGGAAGGCGATAAAATTTTTCTGCGCCTTATCGAGGAAAATGCGCCTTTTTTCTCGCTGAAGCTTGAATATGAGGGCGACACACTTGTAAATGCGGTTTTAAACGGTAAAAAGCTATGAAACAAATAATTGTAAGCGCTTGTCTACTGGGTGTGGCCTGTCGGTATGACGGTAAATCAAAGCCGGTAGATGAAGTGATTGCCCTTAGCAAGAAGTACGGCTTAGTTCCTGTTTGTCCCGAGATTTTGGGCGGACTTCCAACACCCAGAATACCCTGCGAAATTAGGGACGGCAGGGTGATAAACCGCATAGGCGAGGACAAAACTGCAGAATACACCCGCGGAGCGGAGGAGGTATTGCGCCTCGCGAAGCTTTTAAACTGCGATACTGCGGTTTTAAAGAAAAAGAGCCCCTCCTGCGGCGGCGGGGAGATTTATGACGGGAGCTTTACGGGCAAAACCGTCCAAGGCGACGGCGTTTGTGCAGGCCTTCTAAAAGCGAACGGAATTAAGGTTTTAGACGAAACGGAAATCAGTAATATACAGGACGGTGGATTATGAATATCTGTCTTTACGGCGCATCGAGTAACGCAATAGCAAAATCCTATATCAATCCCACTGAGGAGTTGGGCGCTAAAATTGCCGAAAGGGGACATACCCTTATTTACGGCGGCGGCGGCGCAGGTCTTATGGGGGCGGCGGCAAGGGGAATGTATTCCCACGGCGGTAAAATAATAGGGATTGTCCCGTCCTTTCTTAATGTGGACGGTATTCTGTTTGATAACTGCGACGAGATGATTTTTACCGAGACTATGCGGGAGCGCAAGCAGTTGATGGAAGAAAAATCCGATGCTTTTGTAATGGTGCCCGGAGGGCTTGGCACTTTTGATGAATTTTTTGAAATTTTAACCCTGAAACAGCTTGGCAGGCACTCGAAGCCTGTTGCGGTTTTTAATATCAACGGTTATTTTGACAGCCTTATAGAACAGCTTAAAAATGCGGTACATAAGCAATTTATGAATCCCGAATCATTCGAGCTTTTCTTTTTTACCGACAGCGGGGATAAGCTGCTTAATTATCTTGAGTACAGCTTAAACGAGCCGTCTAAGGCTAAGGTTTATAAGACTCTATAAGAATTTATAATAAAAATCTGCGGAAAAATTCCCCGCAGATTTAATTATATATGCTTTAGATTTTTTCAAGTAAATTGTCAATAGAGCTGTCATCCTTAAAGTCAACCTGACAGGGCTTTTTGTAAAGCGACCAGCTTTCTGTAAGACACGAAACCTCGCCCGGTTTTACCGTTTTAAGCTCGCTTAAGGACTCAACCTCAATCATATTCTCGTTGGTGTAGGTTTCAAAGGAACAGCCGCCGTCGGGATATGTGCCGTCGGGGTGATTGGTGTCAAAGCTCTTGCGGAAAATATCGCCGTTCAGGCAGAAGTACACCGTTCCGCAGTTAAGGTCAAAGCCGAGCTTAATCGGTTGCTCATATTTTCCGTCCTGACGAAGGGTCACATAGCGTTTACCCCAGTAAATGCGGTCGTTGCTCATATCGGTGTAGGGCCAAACCGAGATTGAACGGTTAGCGAGCAGTCCCGTATCGTTGGTGTTCATAGGGATAATAAGGGTGCCGTCCTTTTCGGAAACCGAAAGTCCCCAAACAGCGAAGGTCTTATCCTTATCCGAAATGTTTTGAACCTTCATTGAGACCTGCATATTAGCATCATCGGGATCCATTTTGATTTCGAGGGTTTTAGCTACGCCGTTTTCCTTTTCGGGGGCGGGGGTGAATACCGCGCCGTATTCGGTCAGCCCATATTCTACGGGGTCAAGGTCGGGGGCATATGTTTCGGGATAGGATTCAGGGGATATCCAAATTCTGTGACCCGCAAGGTTTTCCCAACGCTTGCCCTCGCCGTAATAGTCGGTAAAGGTTTTGTCGTTCATAGGGGGAAAGGCCCTTCTGTTACTGCACATAATGTTCTGCTCGCCGACAAAGCCAAAGCGGATAATGCGCGGGCCGATGTCGAGAGTGACATAAGCTTCAATTACGCCGTTTGTGATGCAAAGACATTTTCCGTAGTCCTTAAACGAATCGATTATTTTTGTACTTACCATTTATCCTTCACTCCGTTTTAATAATTTTTGCTGTGTATTCAAGACCGCAGGGAGCGGCTTTTGGTAGCGCAAGGGAGAACAAGTCTGTGGCTCTGCACTCTGTTTCAAAGAGCTTTTTTGCGGGCTCGGTCATTTTTTTTATTTCCGAAACCCGTGTTACAACGGGGATCGCCGAATCTGCCGACCTTTCCTTAAGCAAAGCCATTCCCCGTTCATTAAACCCTAAGACCCTAACATAGGGCGGCTGTTTCATAAAAAAGGTACTGTCAAGCCCTATAAAGGCAGAAAGCACCAACCGCCTTATTCTTGCAAGGGTATAGCGTTTTACCTTAACCCTATTATACAAGTCCTCAAGATTTATTGCAACCCTTATTGCGGAAAAAAGCTTATTTTCCAGTCCCTCGCTTATGTCAGGGAGATTTTTAAGCTCGCCTACGGAGCGTGTTCTGAGCACTGCCAGTATCGCATTTTCAATCCGCCGTATGTCCGCGGTATCCTGTTTGGTGAAAAGCGGAAAAACGCTTTCAGGGATATAGTCTTTGCAAAAAATACGGTCGCCCGCCAAAAGCTTTTCCCTTAACAGCGAGGCGGAGGCGTAACCGCCTGATGCCTTATCGGAATCGTGATCCGCACCCTGCCGCTTTATAGTTTCAAACCGAAAATTTGCGCCGATATTCTCAGCCGCCGTCATATACTCTACCGCAAGGTTGTTGTTAGCGCCTGACAGCACACCCTCTTTAAGCCCTAAAGCACACGCCGCTTTTTCCCGCGCCGCGGCAAAGGTCATACCCGTTGAAAGATAGCCGTTAAGACTTTTTGAATACTCTTCGGTTTTAAGAATATCGCAGGCAGTCTTAAGCGCGGCTGTATCGCCGCTTTCACTGCCGAAAAGCAGGGCGTCACAGCCCACGGCTTTAAGCGCCGAAACACCGCCCAAGGCAAAATTCTGCGCGGTGGACATAGAATAGGCGCAAGGTAATTCCAACACCAAATCAGCGCCGCAAATCAGCGCCGCCTTGGCTCTTATCCGCTTGTCAAGTATTGCAAGGTCGCCG
>CAZRMP010000043.1:2084-8587 GCA_964601235.1 uncultured Ruminococcus sp. | reverse complement strand
AATGCAAGTATTCCGACCGCTTTTCGGGTAGATTTATGAGCGCGTCCGCACACTTTTTAAGACGGGAATACTGCTTTTGTATGTATAAATATCCCGCCTCGGTTTTAGGGTTTATCTTGCCCGTGTAGTAAAAATATTCGGGCATTTCCTTATTTTCGCCCGTAAAACAGGCCGTCATAACAGAATACAGCTTGCCGTTTTCTTTAAGCGGGGTTTCGGTTAATATTTCAAAGCCGTTTTCACTAAGATACCGCCTTAAAGCCTCGGGAGAGGTGGTGGGCTGTAATATGAGCAGGGGATAGGGCTGTTCTTGCAAAAACTTTGCTCGGGATATAATACCCGAGATAACCTCGCCGCCTATTCCCGCTATAATAACAGTATCGGTTTCCTCTTTGCTAACCGCCGAAAGCCCGTCACAAAGCCGTAATTCTATTCCCTTTACGCCGGAAGCCTCCACATTACGCTTGGCATTTTCAAGCGGCAGGGGACGAATATCAGTAGCGATTACTCGGTTGGCTTTTTCTTGTTCAATTAAATAAATCGGCAGTCGCGCGTGGTCTGTACCTATATCGCAAACCCTTGCACCTTTCGGCACAAGGGATGCTATAAGTAGGAGTCTTCGGCTTAAAGGCATTATTTGTTTTCAAAATAGCGGTTAAGCTTTTCTACAAGCGCGTCACAGTCGGTTCCGTGAACCTCGCATGCCTGCTCAATGCTCTCGCCGCGGGATGCGGGACAGCCCAAGCAATGCATACCAATCTCAAAAAAGAATTCAGCGGCACCGGTGTCGATATCAAGTACTTCGCCTATAAGCATATCCTTTGTAATTTTCATTTTAATCACCTTTCTTTTTTATTATTAAAATAATTCTGTTTTTTTATTCAAATCTGTTCTTGTGTGGTTGTAAAGCTTGCGATTGTCCATAGCCCACACCCTTGCGGAAAAATCCTCCGGGGGAGCGGCGGACACCGCCTCGCGCATTTCGTAAATACGGGAATCCATAAGGTCAAGCTCGCTTAAAAGCTCGGCTTCAATAAACATAGGCCTGACCGCCGCGCCAAACTCCGGCTCGCCGTGGTGGGAAAGCACCATATGCTCAAGTAACATTGCGGTTTTAGGGTTAATATCAAGCTTTTCGGCATACTTGTTAATTACCATAGCGCCCATTGCAAGATGTCCTAAAAGGTTGCCCTCGGCGGAATAGCCAGTGGCAATACCTGTGTCGGCGACCTTAAATTCGGAAAGCTTTGCAATATCGTGGAGTATTGCGCCCGAAATCAACAGCTCGCGGTCAACAAAGGGGTAAACCTTGCAAACACCCTCGGCAAGGCGAACTATCGAAAGTGTATGAAGCAGTAATCCTCCCCGCACAGCGTGGTGAAGCTTGAATGCCGCAGGCCAGTAAAGCATGGCAAGACGGTTATCGTAAAGTACGGCGGTGACCAGTTTTTTCAAATCGCTGTCCGAAAATTCCTCGGCAATCCTATAAAGCTCGTCAAACATCTGCTCGCCCGAATAATCAGCCGACTTTACAAAATCGGAAATATTAACGCCGTCCTCGGGTGAAACGGGTCTTATTTTTTCGATTTTAAGCTGATCCGCACCGTTGTACTGCGAAATCATACCGCGTATCTTAATAAGGTCATTAACCCCGTATTCGCCGTGGGTGGCTTTATTATACCGCCAAAGCTTTGCGTTAATCTCTCCCGTGGAGTCCGAAAGGGTCATATCAAGGTATGTATCCCCTTTTGAGGAGGTCTTTTGGTCTATACTTTTTATAAGACAGAAGCCGTCCACAAGACCGCTGCCGTCAATTGGAGTAAAATTCATATTTCTTTCCGTCCGTTAGCCTTTAATAATAATGTTCTCACGGGCAGGGCCGTTGCTTACCATTACAATCTTAAAGCCGATTTCTTTTTCAATAAACTCTATGTAAGCTCTGCAGTTTTCGGGCAGGTCGGCATAATTCTTAATTCCCGTAATATCACACTTCCAGCCGGGCAGGGTTACTAAAACGGGCTTTGCCTTTTCAAGAAGTCCCGTAACGGGGAAGTCCTTTGTTTCTTTGCCGTCAATCTCGTACCCTACGCAGACCTTAATCTCGTCAAGGTAGGAAAGTGCGTCAACAACCGTAAGGACGGCGTGGGTTGTACCCTGAACCTCACAGCCGTAGCGTGTGGCAACGCAGTCAAACCAACCCATTCTGCGGGG
Organism: uncultured Ruminococcus sp.; assembly: GCA_964601235.1. GTDB lineage: Bacteria > Bacillota > Clostridia > Oscillospirales > Acutalibacteraceae > UBA737. The sequence continues at coordinate 6,376 of CAZRMP010000043.1, read as the reverse complement.
TCTGCCTGTTGTAGCGCCGTATTCGCCGCCGTCACCGCCGTGGTCACGCATAGCCTTGGCCTCGTCACCGAAAATCTCGCTTACAAATGCGCCTGCGCCTACAGCCGAGGAATAGGCCTTAATAACGGTGTAAATTTCTTTAATCGCATAAGGGGGAACGCCCGCGCCTACAGCGCCGTAGCCCGCTATTGTGTTAGATGATGTAACCATAGGGTAAATGCCGTGGTCGGTATCCTTTAAAGTGCCGAGCTGACCCTCAAGCAGAACGGTTTTGCCTGCCTTGTCTGCCTCGTAAACAAGCTTTCTTACATCGCCGACAAAGGGCTCGATACCCTTTTTCCATTCCATCATTTTATTATAAATCTCATCAACCGAAAGGGGCTCTTTATGATAGAGGTTTTTGATAAGGATATTCTTTACCTCTAAAACTCGCTCTAATTTTTCGCGCAAAGCCTTTTCGTCAAAGAGCTCGCAGACCTGGAAGCCGATTTTAGCGTATTTATCCGAATAAAAGGGAGCGATACCCGATTTAGTAGAGCCAAAGCTTGCCTTGCCGAGTCTTTCCTCCTCGTAAACATCAAAAAGAACATGGTAGGGCATAACCATCTGACAGCGCTCGGAGACCATAAGCTTGGGAGCGGGAACGCCGTTTTCCACAACGGAATTATATTCATTTAAAAGCTTATCAACATCAAGCGCAACGCCGTTTCCGATGCAGTTTATAACACCCTCGTTAAAAACACCCGACGGCAGAGTGTGCAGAGCAAATTTACCGTATTTGTTCTTTATTGTGTGACCCGCATTCGCGCCGCCCTGAAAACGGACTACAATATCCGCGTTTCCGGCGAGCATATCGGTAATTTTTCCCTTGCCTTCATCGCCCCAGTTAGCGCCTACAACAGCTTTAACCATAATTCGAGTACCTCATTTCAAAATACTTCGCAACTGATTTTGCACAGTTACATTTCATTATACAATGAACATCTATATAATTCAAGTATTTAATTTTCTTTTTTCCTTTTTACCTAAATAAATAAGATATACCGTACACATTATAAGGGATACTATTGCCGAAGCGGGAACTGCAAGTCCTATTTTAAACAAATCGGGCGAAGCGCCGCGGCTTAAAAGATAGGAAAGGGGAATACGCACCGCAAAGGCGGTGAAAATCCCCTGTACCATAACAAATTCGGTCTTGCCAAGCCCGTTAAAATAACCGAGCATACAGAAAAAGAGACTTATAAAGAGATGTTCAGCCGCACAACCGCGCTGATACCGGGCGGCAGATGCTATAACCACAGGGTCTTTTTCAAATGCCGCGGCTAAAATTTCAGGGAAAAAGAATGTGGCAATAAAGGTAAGAATACCGAAAATAAAGGATATTGCCATAGAAATTTTTAGCGATTTGTAGGCTCGCTCTCTGTTTCCTGCGCCGATATTTTGCGCGACAAACGCCGACAAAGCCGACATAAACGAAATAGGAATAATAGAAAGGAACAGGAACAGCTTTTCGGAAATTCCTATGCTTGCCGAAGCCACAAGACCTAAGGAATTTAAAATCGCGGTTAATATCAAAAAGGATACCCTTGTCAAAAAGTCCTGAAGCGCTATCGGAAGGCCTATTTTTAAAATTCTGCCGACAGCGCCGCTCTTTTTAAAGCTTTCCTTTGTTATTTTAAAGGGAAGACCGCCTTTTAAAATATATATTACAGAAAAAATAACGCTTACGGTTTGGGCTAAAACCGTGGCGAGCGCCGCGCCGGCCGCGCCCATTTTAAATATTCCCACCAAGCTTAAATCGCCGATAATGTTGACAATGCAGGCTACAAGAATAAATATGAGCGGCATTTTGGAATTGCCGACTCCTCTAAACAGTCCGCTTATTGCATTGTAGGCGGAAATAAATATTACACCTGCCGCGCAAATTCTTATATAAACTGCTCCCGCGTCTTTAGCGGCGGCGGGTATTTTAAGAAGTTCAAGAGACTGCGTTGCAAAGAGGGTAAGCACCGCGAAAAATATAAGGGAAATTATTATTAAAAGCTTGGTCATCCCCGCGGTGATTTCCCCTGCTTTTTTGGTGTTGCCCGAGCCTAAAGCCTGTCCTATAAGCACGGTAACTCCCGTTGTAAGCCCTATTATTATGCCGGTTATTCCCTGCATAAGCTGGCTTGCCGTTGCCACTGCGGAAAAATCGGCAGTAGTTCCGTAATGACCTACCACAATTAAATCGACCGCGCCGTAAAGTGCCTGCAAAAGCTGAGAGAGCATAAGCGGCAAAGCAAATTTTATTAAAGGCGGCAAAATTTTGCCCTTTAAAAAGGTGTTTTCCTGCATAGCTCTCCCCTTAAATTACTGTATTGAAAGAAAATAATCAACTATTCCTCTGGTAATAGCCTGCGCTTTTTCGGTGTTTTTAGCGTCGTTAATAATATTATTATAATCATACCAATTAGACATAAATCCGTTTTCGGTAAGCACAACAGGGCAGTTTGTTGAACGGCCCATAAAATAGTAATGCCATTCAAAAATGAAATTATTGTAGATATTGGTAGCTTTAGTTTGATTTAATACAAATTCTGCCGCTTTTTTCGAGAATGGATAGTAATAGTATGCGCCGAAACCGTTCGGAGACGAGTTTTTGTTGGAATTGTGATGAATAGCAATGCAATAATCGGGCTTAACAGCTCTCATAATTCTTAATTTATCGTCGGTGGAGCTTGTTGAGTCGTCATACCTTGTAAGAATAACCTGAGCTCCCGCCTTTTCAAGCTCTGCCTTGATTTTATAGGCTAAGTAAAGATTTTGGTTAGCCTCGCTGTGATTCCTGTCATTATTAACAGCAGAAGCCCCCGGGTCATAACCGCCGTGTCCCACATCAATGAGTATTTTAGCACCGTTTAAATTTACACCGTATTCGTTATTTCCGTATGTAACGGTCTTGGGGTTTAAAAACTCAAAGCAGAGCTGACCGTATTCGTTATAATAGGAATCCCAGCCGTAGAATCCACCCTGCTTCCTAAGAAATAGCCTTAATGTAATATCCCTTACCGTGCCGTTCGCATTTCTGTTGAATATAAGCTGTGACCCGTAGAAAAGCGGGTTATTGTTAGGTACGGTTACATTTCCCGAAAATTCGGCGGCGTAGCAGAATGTAATATCAATATAATTATAGGTTGCCTCACCTATGGTGTAGTCCTGAGCTGAGGGATTAGTGTAGGACTGCGGAAGAATATCAAAATAAAACGGGGCATTCCACCAAGTGTCAAAGGCAATAACGGTATGCGTTCCGTTATTTATAAAGCCTGTGGAATTAAGCACATTATAATCGGGCAGGGTACCGTAATACTGTGCGATAACAGGTTTTTTATCGGTATACGGCTTATCCTTTCGATCGGTATACACACGGCGGCCCGACCTTAGCGTCGCATAGGTTGTTTCGTCTGTGTATTTAAAGTTTTCCGTAGCGCAATAGTCAACCGTGCCTTGAGGAAGATAATTGTTTGTAGGCCTTGAGTAGTCCACCGAGTCTCCGCTCCAAACATTTGCGTCAAAGGTCTCGGCTCTGGTATCCTGAACTATTTCCGCAATATATCCCGAACCTACATTCAGGTAATTTACAGTGTTCGGGGCGGGTGTAGATACAAAATCAAAGATGACAAATCCGTTAACTACATTATACCAGTTTCCGTTGTATTTACAGCTGGTAATTGCCTCCCAGTTTACCATACCGTTTTCAACATAAAACCAAGTACCGGCATAATAGCACAGCGTGTTTGCGTCCCAGTTAAGCACACCGTTCTCTATATAAAACCAAGTGTCATAAAAATAGAAAAGCGTGGTGGCACCCCAGTTGACTGTACCCTTTTCAACATAAAACCAGTTGCCGTTATAAAAGCAAAGTGTGGTGGCATCCCAGTTAACTGTACCGCATTCAACATAGAACCAGGTATCCGCAAAATAGCAAAGGGTGTTTACATACCAGTTGACTATGCCGTTTTCCACATAGAACCATCTGTCTATGTAATAGCAAAGCGTGGTGGCATCCCAATTCAGTACGCCGTTTTCTATGTAGAACCAGGTGTCTGCAAAATAACAAAGTGTGGTGGCATTCCAGTTGACTGAACCGTTTTCAACATAGAACCAGTTGTCATTATAATTGCACAGCGTTTTAGCATCCCAGTTAATCACACCGTTTTCTATGTAGAACCAGGTGTCATAGAAATAGAAAAGTGTTGTGGCATCCCAATTCAGTACGCCGTTTTCTATGTAGAACCAGGTGTCTGCAAAAT
>CAZRMP010000043.1:0-1984 GCA_964601235.1 uncultured Ruminococcus sp. | reverse complement strand
AATTGCACAGCGTTTTAGCATCCCAGTTAATCACACCGTTTTCTATGTAGAACCAAGTGTCGGAAAAATAGCAAAGTGTAGTAGCGTCAACCTTTTCGCCGTCCACAGTATAATACCAAATGCCGTCCTCACAGACTAAGGATTCTTCAGGCTGTGAAACGGCGGCGACCGAAGCTATGGATGAAGATGCTATACTTTTTGAATCCGTAACCTTGTTTTCGAAATTATCTAATACATTAATATGTTCCGTTTCATTTCCGCCGTAATTATCATAGGCTACGGCGAATACCTGAACGGAAGAGAAAATCATTGTAACAGACACAATTAAAGCCACAACCGAAAAAAGATTTTTAAAACGCTTCATGTTTTATTGACTCCTATATTGATGTTAATTTTGATAGGGAAAAGGCGTTTAAGAATATGTATTCCATTTTTTAACCCTATCTGTTATAATAAATTATAGTTATTGTAGCAAAATACAGTATAATTTTCAAGATATAAATTAAAAATGTAACCTACTGTAATTTCTTAGAAACGGAGAAACTGTTATGGGTATTTGTTATATATTCGGCGCGGGTCAGGGCTTGCCTGAAAGCTTTAATAGGAAAAATGGGGACCTTGTTATTGCGGCGGACGGGGGGATAAAAAGCCTTGAAAGGTTAGGTGTTAAACCCGATATTGCCGTGGGGGACTTTGATTCCTTAGGCTTTGTTCCCGATTGTGATGAGATAATAAAGCACCCTGTAATGAAAAACGATACCGATATGATGCTTGCGGTTAAAACGGGCTTTGAACGCGGATATACTGAATTTATGCTCTACGGAGGGGCGGGCGGCAGACCTGACCACACCTTTGCAAATATTCAAACCCTCACATATATCGCAAAGCAGGGCGGAAAAGGTTTTCTCGACCTGTGCGGCTTTACTGCATCGGTTATAATAGACGGCGAGCTTAGGTTTTTAAATAATGCAAAGGGTGATGTCTCGGTTTTTGCGCTTAGCGAAAGGGCTGAAAAAGTAACCATTAAGGGTCTTCTTTATCCGCTTTTAAATGCTACCCTTGAAAGCGGATTTCCGCTTGGGGTAAGTAATTCATTTACGGGAAACAGTGCTTCGGTAAAAATCGGAAAAGGAACGGCGCTTGTTATCTGGCAGGGCGGTTTTGAGCTTTTAAGAGTATAATTACCAAAATAAATGCATCGGTTTTCACATTTTGGTAAAAAAATTTAAATAAAATAATTTTTTGCTTGACTTTATCAACCTGATATTGTATTATTGTTAGCAAGAAACACTATTACGGAGCCGTAATGAGTATAGATTTTGTCGAAAATTACAAAAATATGTCGGATGAAGATATTGTCGGTTTGATAAACGGTGGCGATTTTGAGCTTTTGCAGGTGATAATTTCCCGTTATCTTCCCTGTATTCATCATTATGTCGGCCTTTATTGTTCTGAGAATGAGCGGGAGGACGCCGTGCAGGAGGCAACCTATGCCCTGTATTCCGCTGTTAAGAATTTTAAGGGCGAAAAATCTTCCTTTTCTACCTTTGCAAATCTTTGCATAAAGCGGTCGGTAATAGCGTTTTTAAAGCAGACTAAGCGGCGTAAGAATATTCCGGACGAGCTTTTGTACCCGATTGACGAGGTTGAAATAGCCGATTCAAACAGTCCTGAAAAAATATTTATTGATAAGGAGAGCTATAAGAACCTGACTGATTCTATAAAGCTTGAGCTTTCGGGACTTGAATACAGCGTTTTACAGCTTTTTCTCGAGGACAATAAATACATAGATATAGCAAAAAAGCTTTCGATTACGGAAAAATCCGTTAACAATGCGCTTTTACGCATTAGAAAAAAATTAAAAAACAAATAAGCGCTTTGAGCGCTTAATATATGCCCATGTAGCTTAAACCAGCAGAGCGTTGAATACAAAGATGTCGGTGCGATTCCGTCCGGGGCTAAATAATTAACCGAGAGAGGTAAA
>CAZRMP010000042.1:0-8695 GCA_964601235.1 uncultured Ruminococcus sp. | reverse complement strand
TTTGTGATAAATCGGTTTCAGGGGTAATATCGCCGCGCAGGGCTAAAATATTTTCAATTCCCTTATTTTTAAGCTCGGTTAATTGTTTTCTCACCATTTCACGGGTTGAGGAAATGCAGGAAAGGTGGGCGAGGGGAGTGACCCCGCGCTGTAAAATATGCTCGGCAATCTCGGCGGTGTACTTGGAAGTGCCGCCGCCCGCACCGTAGGTCACGCTCATAAAGCTGGGCTTCAGGTCGGCGATTTCAAGGGCGGGCTTTTCAACCGAATCAAATTTATCACTTGTTTTGGGCGGAAAAACCTCAAAGGAAAGGCTGGGCTTTTCGCCGTTTATTATATCAATAATTTTCATTTTTTTCACCGTAAGACTGTTTTAAAAATTTTGAATAGCCGTTTCCGTACTGCACACAGCGCGAAACACGGCTTAGAGTAGCCGAGGAAATATCGGTTTCATCTATAACCTGATTGTAGGTTTTGCCGTCTATTAATAGGCGTGCCGCCTTAATGCGTTGCGCCATCTGCTCAATTTCCTTGTTGGTACACATATCACAGAATAAATCGCGGCAATCGTCGGCACTTTTAAGCAAGGCGATAAGATTGTACATCTCTTCAATCATTTCTTGTTTTGCTTTTTTATCAGTCATTTTTTCACCTAAAACGCTTCAAGGGATTTGTTTAAAAAGCTCTTTGTTTTTTTGGATTTTGGGTTATCGAAGACATCTTCGGGCGTGCCGTATTCCTCAATAACACCGTCCGCCATAAAGAGCACCTTGTCCGAAACATTTTTTGCAAACTCCATTTCGTGGGTGACGACTATCATTGTGCTGTCGGTATTTTTAAGCCCTTTAATAACCTTTAAAACCTCGCCCGTAAGCTCGGGGTCAAGGGCGGAGGTCGGCTCGTCAAAGCAGAGAATATCAGGCTCAAGGGCTAAGGCGCGGGCTATGGCGACCCGCTGTTGCTGACCGCCCGAAAGCTCGCAGGGGTAGTTTTCGATTTTTTCGGTAAGTCCTACGCGGTCAATAAGCGCACGGGCTTTAGCTTCAATTTCTTCTGCAGTTCCCCGCTTTAAAAGGGTAGGAGCGAGCATCACATTTTTAAGCACGCTGTACTGCGGAAAAAGATTAAAAGACTGGAAAACAAGCCCGAAATGCAGTCGGTTCTTTCTGATTTCGCTGTCGCTGAGCTTTTTGGCGTTTTCACCGTCAAAAATCGTTTCGCCGTTTACGGATATTGTTCCGCAGTCTGCAAATTCAAGGAAGTTAAGACAGCGAAGCAGGGTGGTCTTTCCGCTGCCCGAGGAGCCGATAATTGAAAGCACCTCGCCTTTATTAAGGGAAAAGCTTATACCCTTTAAAACCTCGGTTTTGCCGAAGCTTTTTTTAATATCTTTAATTTCTAATACAGGCATCAGTTTTCCCTCCTTTATGAAAAGTAGTTAAGCTTCTTTTCGATAAAGCCGAAAAGTATAGTCAAAATTCCGCAGAAGGCGAGATAGAATATAGCCGTACAGAAAAGCGGCCATATTATTCCCGCGCCCTTTATAAAGGACTGACCCGCCCAGATAAGCTCGTAAACCGCGATAATGCGGGCAAGGGAGGTGTCCTTTACGAGGGTGATTATCTCATTACTCATAGGCGGTATAATGCGTTTTACCACCTGCAAAAGAATAATCTTAAAGAATATCTGGCTTTTGGTCATACCAAGCACCTGTCCCGCTTCAGACTGGCCTTTTGATATGCTTTCAATTCCGCCGCGATAAATCTCCGAAAAATAGCAGGAGTAGTTTATTATAAAGGCGACAAGCACCGCGGTCATTCTGCCGTTACTGCCGCCCCATATATTATTGCCGAAAATAAGCCCCGGTCCGTAATAAATTACTATCAGCTGGAGCATCAGCGGAGTGCCGCGAATTATCCATACTATAGTTTTAACAAATGCCTTAAGGGGCAAAAAGCGGCTCATTGAACCGAAAGCGATTATAAGACCTAAGGGCAAAGCTCCCAAAAGGGTAAGCCCGAATATTTGCAGGGTTACAAGAAAGCCGTCGCACAGAGCCTTGAATACTACCGAAATCATATTTCAATTCCTTTTTATGTAAAGTGTCAAATAAGGCAGAGAGCGTACCCTCTGCCTAAAAAACCAAATTATTTCTGCTCGAGAATTGACTCCTGAACGCCGTACTTTTTAGCGGTGTCCATCATACTGCCGTCTCCATATGCAGTCTTGAAGAACTCGTTGAGCTTTTCTGTAAGGTCGGAGCCCTTTCTAAAGCCTACGCCGAAGTTTTCTTCCTCGGCAACACCTACGGTGTAGGTAAGATTTTCATAGCTTGTGCCTTCGCCGATTACAGCTCCTGCCATAATAAGGTCGATAACAGCCGCGTCAGAGGTGCCTGCTGCAACTTCCATTAAAGCGTCCGCCTGAGCGGTAACTGCGGTCACCTTGTAGCTAAGAGCCTCAAGAGCGTCCTCTCCCGCAGAGCCCGCCTCTGCCGCAAAATTTAAGTCCTTAACGCTTTCGAGAGTTCCGTACTGCTCAGCCTTGTCCTTGGGTACTACTACAACCTGAGTATTCTTTAAGTAGGCGTTTGTGACCGACATTCCGTTTTTAACCTCATCGGAAATGGTCATACCGTTCCATACGCAGTCGATACTGCCGGATTCAAGCTCCATAATCTTGTTGTCCCAATCGATAACAACGAATTCTGCCTTAACACCTAAGCTTTCAGCAAAGGCTCTTGCCATATCCGCGTCAAAGCCGATCCACTCACCGCTGCCCTTGGTCTCTTCATAATCAAGAGGAGCGTAGTCGGTAATTCCGATTACAAGCTTGCCGTTATTCTTAACGGTCTCAAGATCCGATTTTGAACCGCCGCAGCCTGCAAACGCAAAAAGCATACACGCGGTCATTAACAATGCTAATAATTTTTTCATTTTTTTCTACCCCTTTGGTATTTAATGAATACATTATACTTTATTTCGATAAAGTTGTAAAGTGTTTTTTAAAAAAATAAAGCATTTTTATTCTAAAAATATAAAAATGCCTTAAATTTAAGTTAAATTATATTAATTCTATAATAGCGGCAAGGTTACCTCTTTTTCCGCCGGTGGCGCGGTGTGAGTGAAGCTCTTCGCTGTTACAGCAGGTGCAAAGGTCGGCAACATCTATATTGTCAGGACTTATTCCCGAATTGATTAATATTTGCCTGTTAGCCTCTTTAAGGTCTAACATATATTTTCCGTTTTCTTTAGGAAAAACTATATTGCTGAGGCTTAAGTAAGGTATTTTCTTGAATTCATTTATAACGGGGTCGTCCACCTCGTAACAGCAAACTCCGATTGCAGGACCTATAGCGGCGATAATGTCTTTTGCGTTACAGCCGTGTTCATTTACCATTTTTTCGACCGTAACTTTACCGATTTCCTTAACAGTGCCGCGCCAGCCTGCGTGAGAGGTAGCAACCACCTTTTTTACGGGGTCGCAAAACAACAGGGGAGTGCAGTCGGCATACTGCGTAACAAGCGCAATTCCCCTTCGGTCGGTTATGAGACCGTCAACATCGGAAAAGGAGTCTTTGAAAATACCTGTACCCAAGTCTTCTTCGGTGACTGTTTTTACATTATTAGTATGAGTCTGGCGGCTTAAAACAAGGTGGTTTATATTAATTTCCACACAACCGCAAAGCCGTTTATAGTTTTCGAGTACGCTTTCTCTGTCATCGCCGCCAGAAAGGCTTAAATTCATTGAGGAATACTGACCCTTGCTTACACCGCCTATTCTTGTTGAGAATATATGGCGGACTGCACCGCACTTTTCGAGCTTTGGAAAGGTAATATATTTAACTCCGTATTTGTTATTAATGTTAAGTGTTGAGCTTTTCATAGGAGTCTCCTTTTTGTGTTATCGCTTGGAACAGTTTTTGAGAATTGCGAATAAAGCTGTTTGCGTATTCCGGGCCTAATTTATTTGAAATATACCGCAGCGCTTCCTTAATTTCAGGCGGTCTCTTATCCACAGAATGAGCGTCGGTAGCCAAAAAAACCACATAACCCTTTTTGACAAGCTTTTCGGCTATTCTGCTATAATGAGGGGTAAAGAAAGAAGAGGCGTTAACCTGCGTGGGGATTTCTTCTTCTTTTACGAATTTCAACAGCTTTTTATACGAGCGGGCTTTATAATACCTTTCTATGTGGGCTATTATGGGAATTATACCCAATTTATTCTTAAGGTCTGTTAAATCTTCAAAAAGAGTATCTGTTATACAGTTATCGGTAAGCTCAAGCAAAAGATAATTTGAACCGTTAAGACAAAAATCCTTTGCGGATTCGCTGATACCTATGTATCGGTAATATAAAACCTCACAGCCCAATAAAATATCAGGTAAATTTTTCCCATCTGATGCGTCCAGCAGGGTGTTGTATGCCTCTTTGACGCGTAATTTAAAATCATCAAGATTATCGGAATCAGCGTAAAAATGCGGTGTGGCAATCACATCAGTAATTCCGTCTTTTTTCATCATTTCAAGTATTTTTAAGGCTTCGTCTATATCCTTTGCACCGTCGTCCACAGCGGGCAGTATGTGTGAATGAATATCGAGTAAAATAATAAATTCCTCCCAAATAAATAAAACGGGCAGCCGCGAAAAAATCGGCGACTGACCGTTTTGAATTAACCGTAATAAGAGTCGTAATACTTTTTACGGTATTTGTTTTTGTTGTAATCAGAACCGTTAAGTATAACGCCGAGTATGTTTATATCAAGTTGTTCTGAACTTGCAACAGCGCGGCGCAGCATTTCGTTTGTTGTGATACCTGCACGGACAACAAATACAATTCCGCCGCATTTCTGAGCAATTACAAGAGAATCCGAAAGTAGATTTGCAGGGGGAGTATCAAAAATTATATAATCGTACTTTTCGTTTAGTTCTTCAAGTAATGCGTCAAAGGCGGGAATACTGAATAATTCAGTAGCATTCTGCGGAATAGAGCCTGTAGTCAAAATATCAAGCTTGGAATTGTATTGCTTGACGGATTCCTCAAAGGTGGAAATGCCGCTTAAAATATTCATAATACCTTCATCATTTTTAATTTTTAATTTTGTATGAACACTCGGAAGGTGTACATCAGCATCAACAAGAAGCACCTTTTTGTTGATCTGGGAAAGAGATATAGCAAGATTTATAGAGGTGGTAGACTTTCCCTCAGAAGCGTTAGGGCTTGAGATTGCCACGAACTTGCTGTCCTGCTTTGCTAATGCGGAAATTAGGTTCGTGCGGATGCATTTATATGATTCGGAAACTGCGAAAGGAACTTTTTTAGGAATTTGGTTTTCGGTTCTTCCCTTTTCTACGGAAACGAAGGGATGGCGATTTTTACTGTTTTCCATTTGCAGTTCCTCCCTTTGCATATCCGTAGTATTTACTCTTTTTGTCCGAAGAGGCAGAGTAAAAATCAGGAATATTGCCTAAAACAGTTAAATCGAAGTTATTCTTAATGTCCTCTTCATTTTTTATGGTTGTATTAAATACCGATATCAGGTAAATAACTGCATAAGCGAGCAATGCGCTTATTATAGCGGTAAGAAATACGGTTTTTGTAGTTTGCGGATAAATCTTTACTGCTCTATCCGCCGTTGTAGTTACTGCTGCGGTGGAATTAGGAATGAATTTAAGAATGTAATCGGGGACGAGCTTTAAAAAGCTGTTTACGAGTTGTTGAGCTTCTTCGGGAGTGTCAGCAGTAAAGGAAGCGTCAATAAAGAGTGTATCTTCGTTTCTGCGCTTAACGGTTGCTCTGCCCATCAAATCGGTATATGTATATTTGTTGTTCAGGTCAGAAGCCAACTCTTTATATATATCGTTGGTATTAAGTATATCAATAATCGTGTTTGAGAGCTGAAGAGAAGCCGAAATATCCGAGCTACTGACCTTTTTAGAGGTTGATGAGGCGGAGGTCTGGACCTCGGTGTCGTTAATAATAGCGCCGTTTGTAACAACTATAGAGCCTGTTGAAGAATATCTTGGCTCGGCAATAAAGTTACAATAAGAAAATGCGATAACCGCCGCAACTAAAGCAACGGCTATTAAAATATAAATGTACCTTAAGCCAAGTTTTAAAATTCCTACTAAAGATATGTTATTCACAGTATTCACACTAACTCCTTTCAATAGCTACAATTTATTATACATTGTTTTTAAGTATATTGCAATAGCAATTTTTGAGATTTCTAAAAGAATCGAAAATACTTTCGTATGATTTATAAGAATCCTTATAAACTTCAATCATCAATGAGCCGTTGAATTTCTTTTTGTCAAGCACTTTAAAAAGTCTTTCAAAATCGAAACCGCCGTCACCCGGAAGCAGACAATCGGAGGATATGCTGTGGTCGCTTATGTGGTAATGCTTAATGCTATCAGAAAATTCTTCTATAAGGTCAAACGGGTCATAACCGCAACGAAGGGATTGCTTTAAATCCAAGCAGAATTCGGCTTCGTTGCCTAAAATATCCCGCATTGAGCGCAAAAATTCAATTTCTCCCGCCCTGAAGCGGACAACATTTTCCTGTAAAATATCCGCTCCGTTTTCGCGGGTAACCTCTTTAAGACGCATATAACGCTCGCAGTATTCTTCATCGCTTAATATGCCGTTGGGCTTTCCGCCGTGCAGTATTATATATTTAGCCCCTAACTGTGCCGCAATTTCGGAGTATCTGCGGAACTGGTCTTCCGCCTCCGCATATCTGCGGTCATAGTTGGAAAATATCATAAAAGACTCGGCAAGAGACATTGTAGGATGAATTGAAGCGACCGTCATTCCGTATTCTTCCTTAATATCAATAAGCATATCCACAAAGCTTTGCTTTAACTCGCTTAAAGCGTTGAAGAAGATTTCCGTGTGCTTTATTCCTGCTTTGCCGAGATTTTCAAGCGATACTTCGGTTTCAAGAGGATAGAAGCAAGAGGTTGACACTCCGATTTCCATACCGAAACTCCTTTCTTAATTGGGTGTTACGAACACGGTCTTGTTAGTTGTGTAAATAACCATTCCCGGTTTTGCGCCGTTTGGCTTTTTTACAAATTTTACGGGGGTGTAATCAACCGGAACCTGCGAAGAACCCGCCGCCTTAGAGTTTGCCGCCGCCAAAGCCGCCGCTTTCATTACGGTTTCCTGAGATACTTCGCCCCCGCGGCACATTACTATCACATGGGAGCCGGGTATATTTTTAACATGAAACCATAAATCGTTTTTGGCAGCAAGGACGGTTGTTAAATAATCGTTCTGTCGGTTGTTTTTGCCCACAAGTATCTTATACCCCTCGATAGAGGTATATTCTTTAAACTGAGGAACAGCGGTGTTTTTCTTTTTGCGTGCGCCGTTTTGCTTGATATATCCCGCAATGCTTAATTCCTCCCTGATTTCGGCAATTTCCGCAAGAGATTCGCACCGCGAAATACTGTCAAGCACCGAATCAAAATACTTAAGCTCCTCTTCGTCCTTTTTTGTAAGTTCTGTGAGTGTGCGTTCGGCTGTATATGTTTTTTTATAATCCTTAAAATACTTGTCTGCATTTTTTTGCGGTGAAAGGGCGGGATTTAAAGGGATTATTATGGGTTTCATTTCATCGTAATAGTTTTCCACCTCGGCAAAGGATGCGCCGTTTTGAAGGCTGTATAGGTTTGCCTTTAACAGCTCGCCGTAAATTCTAAGGGTTTCGCGGTTTTCGCACTTTTTAAGGTCCTCAAGGCGAATTGCAAGCTTTCTTTCGGTGCGGGCGTAAAGATTTTTTACAAGCTTTATTAAATCTGCCGCCGAATGCTTGAGCCTTTCGCCGTTTTCCCTTGCAGTATAAAATGCATCTAAAAGTGAGGAAAAGCTTTCAAAGGTTTTCGCCTCGAATGCGTCTGCGTATTGGGAAATATCGGTATATGAAAAATCATAGGGTGTTCCGTCTGCCTTAATTAGCATAAACGGAATACCGCCGTTTTTTAAATCGGATACAATATCACTTAGCGCCGAATTAAGACTTCCTTTAATTTCCGCCTTATAAGCTACCTCCCTGCAAACAAGGGGTGAAAAGCCGTCAATACTGTCAAGCAAGGCTTTGGCGGTGTCGCCCCCGTGAGCGCCTGCCGCCGAACAGATTTTGTCTATGCCTGCCGTTAGGGGGTTGAGCTTTTCCCGATTGGCGGGGTATTCGTACTGCGCTCCGGGTAACAGTAAACGGTCGGCGGTTTCGGGGTCGCTTTTGCGAAGACAGTCTATGATTTTCCCATCTGCTCCCACAAGCAGAATATTGGTTTTATTGCCTATAAATTCGACAATAAGGCGTATTTCGGCAATATCGCCCATTTCGTTTGTATAAGAAAAGGTAAGCTCTGCAATCCTTTCAAGGGAGGGTTGGGTCACCTTAATGAGCCGTGCGGCGGAGAGATATTTCCTTAGCAGCATACAGAACATAGGCGGGGCAGCAGGATTTTCGTACTTGTTTTCGGTAAACTGAATACGCGCAGAGCCCGGCTTTACACATATTAAAAGTCTTTTCGCAAAGCTTTTTTTGCGTAACAAAAGAACCAGCTCATCCTTAGAAGGCTGGTAAATTTTGTCGACATGGGAATCGTCGGCAATATTCAGTTCTTGGGTAATTCGGTGTAAAAAACCGCCGTCAAATGCCATTTTTATTCCTGCTTTGCTGT
>CAZRMP010000041.1:0-8745 GCA_964601235.1 uncultured Ruminococcus sp. | reverse complement strand
TCCGGCAGATGGTTAAGGAGTACGATATGCGCCGCCGGATGATGGTTTCGGGCTTTAATAAAATAGGGCTCCAATGCCGCGAGCCGCGCGGTGCGTTTTACGCTTTCCCGAGCATTAAGAGCACGGGAATGACAAGCGAGGAGTTCTGCGAAAAACTGCTTTACAGTAAAAATGTCGCGGTAGTGCCGGGTACGGCGTTTGGCGACAGCGGCGAGGGCTTTATCCGTGCGTCCTACTGTTATTCGGTTGAGCACATCAAAGAGGCAATAAGCCGTATAGGAGAATTTTTAAGAGAAATATAAAATTAAAAACACGGCAGAGGAGCAATCCGTCTGCCGTGTAATTTGTCTATGAAAAAATACTGTTAAATTCAGGCTTTATAATCTCTTTGATAATATCCTTGCTTATTGTGAATTCTGGAGCTCCCATTGAGCCGGGCGCTACCTCATATTTATCAAATACAATAACCATATCGCCGTTTTCTGTAAGGTAGAAATTGTGTTTGGAATCTAATGAGACAAAATCCTTGCCGATTATGCTGTCGTCCAGCCAATAAACCTTGTTGCTGTCAAGCTCTGTTTGTTCCTTCATCTGGCGTTTTATTTCTTTTTCCAATACATCATAAAAGCTCTCGTTCTTTGCTAAATCGCCGAGCTTAACAATGTTACCGTTAAGCTTATTTATATGATAATATTTATAATAGGTGTTACTGCTTCCCGCCGCCTCGTGAACTCTGATTTTAAGGGTGAACCATTTTTCGGTATTGATTACCGTTTCATAATCTACATAAACCGAGCTGTGACCCTCGTCCCCTATAGCTTCAAGGTCGCTGTAGAATTGATTTACAAGCGTTTCTGTAAGCTTGCTTATCTCCTTGTTGATATAGTCTGCGGCTTCGCCGTTTTCACCGCTTACCTCTGGCACATCAATATCCATTTCGTGATAATCGTCGGAATAGAAATAATTTCTCACGGTTACAACCTTGACTATTTTTCCGATAATCGGCAGTTCTTCAACCGCCTCGGCGTAGGCGACGCTGATATTCGGGAGCAGAAAAAGCATTACGAATATCAGACAGGCGGCAACTGAGGCAATGCGAGGCAATACCCGTATTTTTTTTGGTTTGTCGCCTTGCATCGGAAGATTAGAAAGCGTTTCTTCAATTCGTTTTTTAACCGAATCGGGAATTTTCGGGCATTCGCTTTTAGCTTTGCTTTTAAGGTATTTATCAAAATCATTCATTGTTGAAATCCTCCTTCAAAAGCTCTTTGAGAATATTTCGCGCTCTTGAGAGTCGCTGTTTAACGGCTGCTGGGGTTGTTTCGGTTATTTGTGCAATTTGTAAGACCGAAAGATTTTCGTAATAGAAAAGTATGACCGCTGTGCGGTAGGGCTGTTTAAGGCTGTCAACCGCGCTTTTTAAGCTTACATTTTGGGTGAGCTTTTGCTCGAAGCCACAGTAGACCGGTTCGGAGATTTCTTCCATAGCAATTACCTTTGAATTTTTGCGGATTTCCTCAACCGCCGCGTTGTGAACGATTCTGAGAATCCACGGCTTAAAGGCTTTTTCGTTTTTGAGGGTATCAAGCTTTTTATAAGCTCGGTATATGGCTTCGCTGAGTACTTCTGCAGAATCGGTCTCGTTTTTCAAAACCGAAAAAGCCACAGAGTACATAGCCCTCTCGCAAAGTCGTATCTGTTCGCAAAAGCGCTCCTTGTTCGTAAAAATCAATCCTTCCCGACAAGCGAGGAGGTTTGGCTTATAATCCACCTGCCCCACTCGGCGTAATATTTAGCGTAAAGATGCGTTCCGTCTTCCGTTTTATCGGAAGAGAGATTTCCCGTCCCATCATCAAATACGGTATTCGCATCAAGATAAAAAATTGTTTTGCCGTCCGCAAGCTTTTCAAGCTCGGCGTTAAGCTTATCAATCGCGGCGTTGTTTACCGCTTTGTCACGGTCTGATCTTGTTTTTGAGACATGAAGATTAGCCTCTATAAACACAGTCGCGTCGGGCTGTTTTTCCATTATAAGGGAAATCAATTCCGAATATTTGGAAACGGTGGTCTTTGTCTCATAACCGACTTCGTTTACTCCGAGCATTATATAAATTTTGCCGTATTTTTTCTCGTTAATAAGCTCCGTAAAGGTTACCTTGCCGACATTAGGAACAGAAACAGGCTTTTTATTGATGTTGTAAACGCTCATTCCCACATTGCAGAAAAAGTCCGCGTCCGCAAGACCAGCGTATTCCATAAGACCGACAGTTCTCGAATCGCCTATAAATAAGGAGTCGTTTATAGAAATATCGGTGATTTCTTCCTTTGATGGTTCGCTTTCGGATGGCAGAGCTTCGGCAGATGGGACTGAAGAGGTTTCTGCCGCACTGCTTGGTTCTGACTGCGCGGATGAGACCTGCGTATCTTTTAGCTTAGGCTTTTTAAATACAGCAACCGCAAATACGGCAATAATTAAAGCTCCGAGAGATAAAAGCGTTATAATATTTTTCTTTTTCATAAGACAATCTCCTTAAAATCTGAAATATAAAAACGGGTCGTCAAGCCCCTTGTACATACAGTAAACGCTTGCGGCGAATATAACGGCGAGTATCACCCATATTACAGTGCGGTTTTTAATGCGCTTTAGCAATTTATAGGGGAGTTTTGTTGAGAAAAGAACCCCCGCGATTAAAAAGGGAAAATAAAGATTTAGGTATTTAAGATAATCGTACCTGAAAACCGACCATACACCCTGACCGAAAAAGGGAAACATACGGGATAAAAATATCCCGAGCTGACCTAAATCCTCCACGGCAAATATCGTCCAAGTAACGGGGATAATCAATGCCATATAAATATGTCCCACAGAAGGATACTTATTTAGAAATTTTCCGAGGAAAAGTTT
Source organism: uncultured Ruminococcus sp. (assembly GCA_964601235.1). GTDB lineage: Bacteria > Bacillota > Clostridia > Oscillospirales > Acutalibacteraceae > UBA737. The sequence continues at coordinate 5,841 of CAZRMP010000041.1, read as the reverse complement.
TTCGATACCGATTATTACAAAAAGCACCGCTCCCCAAAGGAGGAAGTTATAACCCGCTCCGTGCCAAATACCGGTGAGAAGCCATACTATAAGTAAATTCCTGAATTCGGTAATTTTACCCTTGCGGTTTCCGCCAAGCGGTATATAAACATATTCCCTGAACCAAGCGCCGAGCGTTATGTGCCAGCGCCGCCAAAACTCGGTCATAGTAAGGCTTAAATAGGGGTGGTCAAAGTTTTTGGGTAATTTAAAGCCCAGCATTTTGCCGAGCCCTACCGCCATTAGGGAATAACCGAAAAAATCAAAATATATCTGAAAGGAAAAGGCCGCTATCGCCAACCAGGCGAGGGGAGTGGATATGCTTTCAAAGCCTATGGCGCAAACCTGAGACCACAGCTTCCCGATAGGATTTGCAAGCAGTACCTTAAGCCCTAAGCCAAAAATAAATGTGCCTATTCCGTCAAGCACCGCAGCGGTTGTAATTTTTCTTGAGTGAAGCTCCTTTTCAACCTGATTATAGGTTACTATAGGTCCTGCTATAAGCTGTTCAAACATAGCTATGTAAACGGCAAAGTCAAGCAGACTTTTTTCCGCTTTAACCTTACCTCTGTAAACATCGATAACATATGAAAGCCCTTGGAAGGTGTAAAAGGAAATTCCAATAGGAAGAACGATATTTGCCGCAAAATCAAGGCTCGGCACAAATCGTCTGATTTTGCCGATTACAAAGCCCGAGTACTTGAATACCGAAAGGCTTATGATGTGAAACGCAACGCTTGCAACCAAAAAGAGCTTGTTGTGCTTTTCAGTTCTTTCAATTTTTAGGGCGGCGGCGTAGTCAAGGATAATGCTTATTAAAAATATCGCAAAATGCTCGGGATTATGAAGTGCGCCAATAAAGTAAAAACAGAGACTGCCTATCAGCAGCACGCTGTTTTTTAAACCGCTCGGAACAGCGTAGTAACAGGCGAAAAATATAGGAATAAAAATAAATATAAACTGAAGACTGCTGAATACCATAACCGCACCGCCGTTTTGCTTTTCTATATTTAAGACGCACGGAAAGGATAAAAGGTAACAGGGAAAATAAAAAAATTCGCTCTCGTAAGCTAAGCTTCAGGGAGCGAATTTTATAGTAAGTGAATTTACTCTTCCTCAGGCATATCCCAGTTGTGCCATACCGCCTGAACATCGTCGTTTTCTTCAAGCATATCGATAAGCTTTTCCATTTTAGTGACGGTTTCCTCGTCATCAATGGTAGCCATTGTCTGGGGAACATACTCTACCTCGGCGGAAAGGAAGCTGTAGCCCTTGCCTTCGAGTGCCTCGCGTACTGCGCCCAGCTCGTTCGGGTCGGTCGAAATTTCAAAATCGCCGTCAAAATTAAAATCGTCAGCTCCTGCTTCAAGCGCCGCCTCCATAACGGTGTCTTCGTCAAGACCCTCAGCTTCAATTCTTATAAGCCCCTTGCGGTCAAACATAAACATAACCGAGCCGCTTTGACCTAAATTACCGCCGCATTTATCAAAATAGTGGCGCATTTCGCCTGCGGTGCGGTTGCGGTTGTCGGTAAGTGTTTCAACAACTACCGCTACGCCCGAAGGACCGTATCCCTCGTAAATAAGCTCCTCGTAATTGTTAGCCTCGCCGTCGCCCGCCGCCTTTTTTATTATTCTTTCAATATTATCATTGGGCACATTTGCCGCTTTAGCCTTGGCGATAACATCCTTTAATTTGCTGTTTTCGTTGGGGTTAGCACCGCCGGTTTTAACTATAACCGAGATTTCTCTTCCGATTTTGGTGAAGATTTTAGCCTTCGCCGCGTCGGTTTTTTCTTTTTTACGCTTAATGTTGTTCCATTTTGAATGTCCTGACATATTAATCACCGTAACCTTTCATAACTGAACTATCATATCACAAATTTGGGTTCTGTTCAAGTGCTTTTTGGCAAATTGCCTCAATATCCGAAATATTGTTTATTTCGCCGCACATACGCCTAAGCCCCGCCGCACCCTCAAGACCGTGCATATACCAAGCTGTATGCTTGCGGGATTCAAGCATGGCTATGTATGGGTCTTTGTATTCGCACATAAGTCTTATCTGACGCATCATAACTGCAAACCGTTCTTCGAGAGAGGGCGGGGAATAGCTTTTACCCGTCATATAGGAGTTTATTTCTTCAAAAACAAAGGGGTTGCCCTGTGCCGCACGCCCCACCGATACAAAATCGCAGCCTGTTGCCTCATACATATGCTTAGCGCTTTTGCCGTCCGTAACATCTCCGTTTCCGATAACGGGAATTTTAACGGCTTTTTTGACTTCGGCTATCGTCTTTAAATCAACGGGCGGTGCATACATCTGCGGTCTTGTTCTGCCGTGTACGGTTATCGCCGCCGCGCCTGCATTTTCGCACCGCCGGGCTAACTCAGGTGCATTTATGCTCTCGTTATCAAAACCTGTACGCATCTTCACCGTCACGGGAACATTTACTGCATGTACTACCGCTCTTACTATTTCCTCTGAAAGTTTAGGCTCACGCATAAGCGCGCTTCCGCCGCCGTTCCCAGCAACCTTAGGCGCGGGACAGCCCATATTAATATCAATAAAATCAGGATTAAATTTTAAAGCAACCTTTGCCGCTTCCGCCATAATTTCGGGGTCGTTGCCGAAAAGCTGGGACGCAAATGGACGCTCATTTTCAGCACAGCTTAAAAGGGAAGCTGATTTTTTGTCGTTAAGGGTTATACCCCGTGCACTTGTAAGCTCGCCTACCGTAAACGCCGCACCGAATTCGCGGCAAACTTCCCGCATAGCGCGGTCGGCGACACCTGCCATTGGAGCTAACGAGGCAAAACCTCTTATTTCAATGTTTTTTATTCTCATATTTTAAAATTATAAACCAATAATTATAAATAGTCAATTTTAATCTTAAAAAACTGCTCCTTTTTCCGATTTTATTATTATACTTGCATTTTGCGACAAATTAGTGTATAATCCGTAATATAAACTATATAATCCGAAAAGAGTTTTATTATGTTTAAAAAATTTGAATCATCTCTGCTTTTACTGGATAAGCTTCTTATGTTTTTCCTCTGCGTTGCAACATTCTTTATCATTTACGGTCAAAAATATCCCTTTTTGCTGATTCCTACCAGAACTTCAATAGTAACCTTAGGTGTTTTTGCAATTATGTATATGGCAATGTCTGTTATATACGGTGGCTTTGATATTGGAAAACGCAAAAGTAAGCCTATAATTAATTCGCTTATTCTGTCAGTGCTTTTTACGGATATAGTAGCGCATTTCTTTATGTGTATTATGAATGTAACCGTCGTTCACGACGGGAAGTTCGTGTATGAATATCCGCTGCTTTTGTTGGCGATTTATGTTATTCAGGTGTTCTTGATTATCTTAATGTCTTACACCTGTAACGACCTGTATTTTTCTTTCAAAAAGCCGCAGAACTGTATTGTTATTTCAAGACAGGGCGAGCCGACCGAGGGCATTATAGCAAAGGTTGGACGTTATAAAAAGCAGTACAATATAACCAAGGTTGTATATATCAATCAGCCTGATATATTTAAGGAAATTGACGCGGCGGACGCAATATTCTTTTATAATCTTTCGGTACCTGAAAGAAATGCATTTGTTGAGTATTGCTACCACTTTAAAAAGGATATTTACTACGGTGTTGAGCTTTCTGATATTGTTGCATTGAGCGGTAAAAGAGTTTATTTTGATGATAAATCTATGATACATGCTCCCATAAGCGGCATCACCTTTGAACAAAGAATTATAAAGCGTTTAATGGATTTGGCAATCGCAGGTTTTGGGCTTTTAATAACCTCCCCGATATTCCTTATTACCGCTATTTGCATAAAGGCGGAGGATAAAGGTCCTGTCTTTTATAAGCAGAAGAGAGCGACATACGGCGGACGGACTTTTGAAGTGCTTAAGTTCCGTTCTATGAGAACCGAAGACGGCTCTATTCACCGCTCGGTAACAAAAAATGATGACCGTATAACACGTGTTGGAAGGATTATAAGAAAATTCAGGATAGACGAGTTACCTCAGCTGATCAATGTCTTAAAGAGTGATATGAGTATAGTAGGACCCCGTCCTGAAATGCTTGAGAATGTTGAGAAGTACACCAAGGAACTGCCCGAGTTTGAATACCGTCAGCGTGCAAAGGCGGGTCTTACGGGCATGGCGCAGATTTACGGAAAGTATAATACCTCCCCTAAGGACAAGCTTGTACTTGACTTGACATATATTAATCAGTACAGTGTTTGGCTTGATATTAAGCTGATTTTCAGAACCCTGCTTGTTTTGCTCACACCCGACCAGAGCACAGAGGCATTCGAAGAAAATTCGCAAGATAAAGAGACTAAATAATCAAGATTTTAGGCGTTAATAAACACCCGTCATTTTGTTTTTGACGGGTGTTTTTAAATAGATTCATTATTTCTAAATTGCAAAAAAAAGAAAAAAATTGTTTTTTTGTAAATTAGCTATTGACAAACGGGTGATTAAAGGATATAATATATTGGTCTCGGCGATACGGCTGTATAGCTCAGTTGGCTAGAGCATGCGGTTCATACCCGCAGTGTCATTGGTTCGAATCCAATTACAGCCACCAACGGCCCGGTGGTCAAGAGGCCTAAGACACCGCCCTTTCACGGCGGTAACACGAGTTCGAATCTCGTCCGGGTCACCAAAAATAATGCCTACTCTTTTAGGGTAGGCATTATTTTTTATCCATTGCGAAAGCAATGGCACATCATCACGCTTAAGCGTGTATATCATCAACAACGGCGTTGACGTTGTTGTATCTCATCATCCGTTAGGCTGTATAAAAAAGCGGCTTTCGCAATGATGATATACAATTCCTTGCGGAATTGATGATATGCAAAACTTCGTTTTGATGATATACAATGCTTCGCATTGATTTCAAACAGATTATATGTTAAATTCTATTCGTGTCAATAGGTTCAAATATCCCAAAATCCATTCTCGTAAGAGGCGGATTTTAATTTTTTATTATTCATTAAAAGATGAATTCATTTTACAACACCATAAGCAGCGTTCCCGCCCCTATAAGCGCGCAACCGATACCCGATTTTACGGTGATGTTTTCGTTCAGGAAGACAAAGGCTAAAATAAGGGTGATTACCACGCTTAATTTGTCAACGGGGACAACCTTTGAAGCCTCGCCTATTTGGAGCGCTTTATAATAGCATAGCCACGAAGCACCCGTTGCAAGTCCCGAAAGTATCAAAAACAGCCAGCTTTTACGGCTTATTTCGGAAATTCCGCCCTGCGCGCCCGTAATAAACACCATAAGCCAAGCCATCGCGACGACCACAACGGTTCTTATTGCGGTGGCTAAATTTGAATTTACACCGTCAATTCCTATCTTTGCAAGGATTGAGGTAAGGGCGGCGAAAACCGCCGAAAGCAGGGCTAAAACAAACCACATAAAATTATCACTCTTTTATGAATAGAATTTTTCGGCGTAGCGTACGGTCTCCATTGCGTCCTTTGCGTAGCAATCCGCCTTTATCATATTTGCGTATTCCTGCGTTAAAACCGCGCCCCCCACAACAACCTTAATTTCGGGGTCTGCCTTATGGAGAAGGGATATTGTCTGCTCCATTGAGGGGACGGTGGTGGTCATAAGAGCGCTTAAGCCTACGAGCCGACAGTTTTCCTTTAAAGCCGTTTCCACCACAATTTCGGGGTCAACATCGCGCCCTAAATCGATTACATTAAAGCCGTAGCTTTCAAGCATTACCTTGACGATGTTTTTGCCTATGTCGTGAATATCGCCCTTAACGGTGG
>CAZRMP010000040.1:0-8842 GCA_964601235.1 uncultured Ruminococcus sp. | reverse complement strand
TTGAGCCTATGTACATTCCGGGACGCTTTCTTACAGCCTCAAGACCCTCTAACACCTGTATGGAATTTTCATCATAATTTTCCGTTACAGCCGCTATTTCTTTACTCATTCTATCAATTCCTTTTAATTATTATTAAATTTTATTTTCACCTAAAAAATTTGACCTTGTCGAGTGCCTCGACACGCAAACGCGTAATTTAATTATTTTTAATTATTAGCCTTGCCTCTCGCGTTTTAAGTTTTTTCACCTAAAAAATTTGACCTCTTAAACAGTGTTGAGGACGCCAACTGTGAGATATAAACCCTCTGCTTTTCGCCCTTTTTCTTACACACCGCGAAGGATTTAGGCAGCTCGTAGGAGACGGTTATAACCTCGCCCCTTTTTTCCGCATTATTTAAAAACTTGCGGGTATGCTTTGACACGGTGGAGCTTTCAAGGTCAAAAATACCTACAATATCGGCGGAACTCACCACAGTTCCCTGTCCCAAATGGATATACATTAAACAATCCGTCCGTTTCTCATTTCAAAAATTTTACCGCTTTTAAGCCTTTCAACATTTGAAGGGTCACAGCAGGTTATAAAGGACTGTATACCCTTTATGTGGTTTAAAATGTAGTTTTGCCGCTCGGGGTCAAGCTCGCTCATAACATCGTCAAGCAAAAATACGGGATATTCACCGCTTACCTTGTTTATTACCTCTGCCTCGGCAAGCTTCAGTGATAACGCAACGCTCCGCTTTTGTCCCTGTGAGCCGAAGCTTCTCGCCGAAATTCCGTTTATTTTAAACTCAATATCGTCCCTGTGGGGGCCTATAGAGGTTGTTCCCGTGAACATATCGGTTTTTCTTGATTCCAAAAGAGCCTGCCTTAAATCCTTTTTTCCCGCAGACGAAATGTATTCGGTTTCGAGTATTTCTTTTCCCGAGGAAAGTCCCTCATAAACCTTAGGTAAAAATTCCCCTAATCTCTCAATATATTTTTTCCTTACCTCGGTAATCTTAGAGCCGTTTGCGGCGATTTCATCTTCAAAAATATCAAGCATTACAGAAAGCGTCCCGTCATACCTGTAATCCTTAATAATTTGATTTCTTTGTGTAACCGCCCGCATATAATTTTTAATTGAGGATATATAAGAGGGATAAAGCTGACCTATCGCAATATCAATAAATCTTCTTCTTACAGCCGGTCCGTCACTTACAATACCTAAATCGTTAGGGGAAAATACGGTTGCGTTAAATTTTCCCGCCATTTGCGAGGGTGTTTTTAATTTATTTCCGTTAAAGACCGCCGTTCTGTGCTCCTTAATTTCAATTTGGGCGTCGTTTTCTATACCGTCCGCCTCAAATATTATATTAAGCTCCGCCTTTTCACAGCCAAACCTTAAAAGGGCGGAATCCTTAGCGCCTCTAAAGCTTTTTATCCCCGAAAAAAGCCAGATTCCCTCTAAAAGATTGGTTTTCCCCTGGGCATTTTCACCGCAGATTACATTCATTTCGTCAAAGGAAGATATTTCTATATTCTGAAGATTGCGGAAGTCACGGCAGGAAAAGCTAAATATTTTCATTCTATTATGAATCCGTTTCCGTTAAATTCCGCTTTATCTCCGCTTTTAAGCTTTTTGCCCCTTAAAAGGCAAACTTCACCGTTTACTTTTACTTCGCCGTTTTGAATAACGGTTTTTGCGTGCCCGCCGGTTGAAACAAGCCCTGAAAGCTTTAAAGCACTGTCAAGCTTTATATAATCTTCCTTAATGGATATTTTTTTATATTCCATTATTTCAACCTCATAGGCATTATCATATACTTAAAGTCGTCCCCCTCTAACGGCTCTATAAGTACGCCGTTGTTAGGTCCGTTAAAGAGAATCTGTACCTGCTCGGTCTCTGCCGCCTTTAATGCCTCTAAAAGATAGCGGCTGTTAAGACCTATTTCAAAATTCGGCCCCTCTAACTTTGTATTAAAGGTTTCTGTCGCTCTGCCCATAGAGGTAGCGCAGGTGAAAACAACATTAAGCTCGTTAAAATAACAGCGAACAGGGGTGGAAAAGGACTCGCTTATCAAAAGCGAAACGCGTTCGATCGTATCTATAAGCTCCCTCGTATTTACGACAACCCTTTGAGTTTGTGTTTCGGGAATGGTTTTTTCGTAATTTACAAACTCGCCCTCAAAAAGACGGGATATAAAGTCATAACCGTTTATATTGAAGCTTATAAGCCTTTCACCCACACTTATTTCTACATTTTCAGTCTCTTCATCTATCAGCTTCACCGCCTCTAAAATTGCTTTTCCGTATATAAGAAAGGAAAAAGAGTCCGAAATGTAAACCTTTTGTTTGCGAATTGCTAATCTGTAACCGTCAATCGCGACAAATTGCATTATTCCGTCTTCAATTGTAACATTAATTCCGGTAAGTACCGGCTTTGCTCCTTCATTCTGGGCGGTGGCAAAAAATGTGCCCTTAACCATATCGGATAAAACCCTGCCGTCTATAGAAATAACCTTGCCGTTACCTACCGAGGGCATCTCGGGAAAATCCTCCGCCGCCATACCCATAATATCAAAGGTGGCTTCTCCGCACCTAATATGGCAGTTAAGGCGGCTATCTGCGGAAATTTCAACCTGAAGTCCGTTCATTCTTCTCAAAATATCGGCAAGAAGCTTTGCGTTTATTACAATATCTCCCGCCTCGTCGCACTTAGCGTAGATTTCCTTTTTCATTCCTATTTCAAGATTGTAGGAAATGAGGGTTATTTTACCCTGCTCGGCTGAAATGAGTATTCCCTCAAGCACGGGCATAGAGGTTTTTGCTCCTACCGCCCTTTGAAGCTTTGATACTGCTTCTAAAAGCTTTTGGCGTTCAACAGAAAAAATCATATTTTTTCCTCCTAAAAAAAATGTAAAAAATAACAGTAGTAATAAGGGGTGTTAAAACGGTGGAAAACCCTGTTTTTGCCCTTTTATTAAAGACTTTAAGGTGTTGAAAAAGAAATTAATAAAAAGTGATTAATTTTTACTTTAAAAAGTTTTTAACACAGGATTTAATAACCTTCGGGTTAATTAAGGTTAAATCGGTGGAAAACTTTTTTAAAATTCGGTGGCTTCGCTGGTCAAATTTCTTATAATATCGTTTACAAGCTCCTTTTCATAGGGCTTGTCCTTTAAGAATTTTTCAACCTTTTTAACATTGTAAAGAACGGTGGTATGGTCCTTGCCAAAGCTTTCGCCTATTGCACTGAAGGAGAGATTTGTGGTTTCTCTGGCTATATACATCGCTACCTGACGGGCAAGGGCTAATGCCGCGGTACGGCGGTTTGAAAGAATATCGCTTTCCGAAACATTGTAGGTTTTAGCAACCTCTGCAATAATGGTTTCAATTTTTACAGGTTCGGGACGGGTATCGTTTATAATATCCCTTATAAAGCCCTGCACAACCGCAAGGTTGGGAATCTTACCCTGAATGGATATATATGCCTCAAGCTTTTTAACAACCCCCTCAAGCTGGCGGGTGTTGGACTTTATGTGTTCCGCAATATAGAAAACAAGGCTTTCCTCAATTTCAATATGAAGTTGCTGAGACTTCTTTTGAATTATACCTACCCTTGTTTCAAAGTCGGGCAGAGAAATATCCGCAAACAGTCCGCTTTCAAAACGGGAACGGATACGGTCGTCAAGAGTTTTTATCTCTCTCGGCGGACGGTCGAGAGTTACTACAATCTGCTTGTTATTTTGGTAAAGGGTGTTAAAGGTGTTGAAGAATTCCTCCTGAGTCTGCTCCTTGCCGGCGATAAAATGAATATCGTCAACCAAAAGCACGTCAACTCCGCGGTATTTGTTTCTGAAATCGTCTATTGTTCCAAGACCCAATTTACCGTCTTGAATTGCCTTGATAAGCTCGTTGGTGAAATCCTCGCCGCGTGTGTAAACGATTTTTTTATAGGGAAAATTCTTCTTTATCTGATTTTTTATTGCCAGCATAAGGTGGGTTTTACCAACCCCGGACGGGCCGTAAATTACAAGGGGGTTGTAGGTTATGCTGCTGTTGTTGGAAACAGCTAAAGAAGCCGCGTGGGCAAAACGGTTTGTAGAGCCTACAACAAAGTTTGAAAAGGTGAAGAAATCCTCAAAGGTTAAGCCTTCGCTTAACTGCTCGGCCTTGATAATCTCTTCCTCTTCGTCCTCATAAATTATTCTGGCATCTATATCAATGCCCATAACCGCCTTAAGGGCAGTCCTCAAAAGCTCGGTATAGTTCTGCTCAACCACACCGCGCATATACTCGTTATCTATTGAAAGAATAAAAATTCCGGCGTCGAGAGAAACAGGCTTTAAGGGCTTTAAAAAGCAGTCAAAAGCTACTTCGGAAATAGATTTTTTACATTCCTCACAAACGGCGGACCATATGTCATCTAAAGAATTTATTGGCATTATGTAAACCACCTTTTATATATTATAACAATCCAACTAATTATAACACAAAGTCAAAATTTTTTCAACTTTTTTGCACCGAAAAAGCGGATTATTTTTAACAAAAAGGGCAAACTTTTTTTGTATAAAAAAGGGGGATAAAAATGGCTGTAAGAACTGATTTGGCTGTAGAGCTTGCGGGCGGGGAAAACGAGGCTTTAAAGGGTGTGGAAAGGAAGTTTGAGGAGAAGGGAGAAATTAAAATTTCAACCGTAAAAATAACCTCGGCAGAGGGGGAGCGGACAGTCGGAAAGCCCATAGGGGAATATATAACCCTTGAATTTCCGCCTATTTATAAAATCAGTGATTACTCCGAGCTTAAAAATGAGGTTGTAAAGGCGCTTGAAACCCTTATTTCGGGCAAAAGGGACAGTATTTTAATCGCGGGGCTGGGAAATACCGAAATTACCCCCGACGCTATAGGCCCTCTTACCGCAAAGCAGATTTTAGCTACGCGCCATATTTCGGGTCAGTTTGCCGAGAATATAGGGCTAAAGGGTCTTCGGAGCGTTTCGGTGATAACGCCGGGAGTCTTAGGGCAGACGGGGATTGAGACCACCGAGCTTATAAAGGGTGCGGCAGAGGCGGTAAGGCCTGACGCATTAATAGTAATAGACGCCCTTGCGGCAGGGAGCGCCCATAGGCTTTTTAAGACAATCCAGCTTTGCAATACCGGCATTTCACCGGGGTCGGGGGTAAAAAATTCGCGGCGGGAAATAAACGAAAAAACCCTTGGAATACCCGTGATTGCCGTAGGTGTGCCCACCGTGACCGACGCGGACAGCCTGTGCTTTGAGCTTACGGGAAAAGAGCCCGAAAAATCAAGCGATATGTTTGTAACTCCAAAGGATGTTGACCTTTTGGCGGACAGAATAAGCGAAATATTATCCCTTGCCCTTAACCGCTTTTTACAGCCCGAAATTGACGAGGATATAATCGCGGGTCTGGTATAACCTAAAATTTACCCGCATAAAATATTTGTGTGGGAGGTGGGAAAATGCGGAAAAATTCGTCAGTAGCAAGGCTTGTATGCGTTTTCGCAGTATGCATTGCGCTTATAAGCTACAATGCCTATAGCTTTTGTTTTAAGGGAAGAGAGGTAAAAGCTAACGCTCTGCAAATTCCCGCAAACGACGCATTTTCCCTTGGGGAAGAAGAGGAAACCGAGACGGTAATAAGCGAGGAAGCGGTATCGGCTGAAAAAGGCGCGGAATCTACCCCTGCAAGCACCGAAGGGAGCGTTAAGGGTAAGGTTATAAGCCGTTATATCTCCCCCTATAACGCGGGGCTTTCCTATAACGGGGTATATATGAAAAACAGCACCGATTTAGAGGTTAATATAAAGGAGCTTTTGGAGTCACCCCTAACCTTTAAAATCTCAAAGGTCGACAGTCCGCAGGTGCTTATAATCCACACCCACACAACCGAAACCTTTATGACAACCGAAACCGACTATTATACCGATGCCTTTTCCTCCCGCACGCGGGACAGCAATAAAAATATGGTAAGCGTGGGGAAAATTGTGGCGGAAATACTTAACGGGGCGGGGATTAAAACCCTGCACGACACAACCGAGCACGATTACCCTAATTACACCGGCAGTTATTCCCGCGCGGCGGAAACCATAACGGGGTATTTAAAAAAATATCCCTCAATAAGGGTGGTGCTTGACCTGCACCGTGACGCTATAACTTCGGGCGATACCGATAAGGTAAAGCTTGTAACCGAAATAGGGGGCAAAAAGGCGGCGCAGGTAATGCTTGTTATGGGCTCCCAGAGCGGCAGCGTCACCAATTTTCCCAACTGGAAGGAAAATTTGAAGTTAGCCGTAAGACTCCAGCAAAAAATAGAGCAAAAATACCCCTCTCTTGCCCGTCCGTTAAGCCTTATGCCGAAAAATTATAACGAAAGCCTAACGGCAGGCTCGCTTTTAATCGAATTCGGCACCGACGCCAACACCGTAGACGAAGCCCACTATTCCGCCGAGCTTGTGGGGAATGCTTTGGCGGAGCTGCTCGCCGAGATTACATAAACAAAAAGGAATGGTAAAATGAGAACCTTTTTTAAATCTTTTTATATTTCTTCTGTTTTGGCGCTCTGCATTTTTATAGGCATCGGCGGGACGGCAAGGGCATACGAAAATATGCGGCTTATCGGCTTCGGGGAGTATAAAAAAGCCGTGGAAATAGAGGGTAATATTTTAAGAATATTGGATTTTGAAATAGAACTTTTTTGAGCAATATCGTATTTTAGATATTAAACGGGATGATGTGGGCATCATCCCCTACTCATACTCTATTAACCTATGTAGGGGACGATGCCCACATCGTCCCAATTCCGAATTCCGAATTCCGCATTACGAATTGAAATGGGGGTTGTTTTTATGGATAAAGAACTTATTGAAAAATATAAAAGGGAGCTTATACGTATGCACCGTGCTTATCCAACAGCAAATACGGTTGCCGAGCCCGAGGGTCAACAGGGGGAATACCAAGAGGGCACGCCCTATGAAAAGCAAGATTCCTCCGACCCGAACGGCAGGCTTACCGTAATGGTGACGGCGATTTCCAGCCTTTACCCCGTGGAAAAGGCCAAGGTCACGGTTTTTACGGGGGATTATATGATGCCCAATATAATAGACACCGATTTTACAGACCAAAGCGGAAAAACCAAAACCTTCAGCATTCCCGCACCCACAAGGGAGCTTTCTATGGAGCCAAATTCAGGCGCACAGCCCTACACCCTTTATAATGTCCTTGTGGAGGCCGACGGCTATGCCGATAATCTCCACATAAATCTGCCGATTTTCAGGGGGGTTACCTCACTTCAGCGCTCAAATCTCACCCCTCTCGCCTCATTCGGGGGCGGCAAAGGACCCATAGTCTTTAACGAGCTTTCTAACTATAATCTTTAGGGGGTTAAAAAATGCCTGATGTTATTCAGCCTGTTATACCCGAAAGTATCACCGTGCATTTAGGCGCGCCCGATTCCAATGCCGAAAATGTGACCGTTCCTTTTGTGGATTACATAAAAAATGTGGCTTCCGGCGAGATTTACCCCACCTGGCCCGAAAATGCCCTTAGGGCAAATATATACGCGATTATCACCTTTGCGCTGAACCGAATTTACACCGAGTGGTATCCCTCCCGTGGGTATAATTTTGATATAACCAACAATACCCGCTACGATCAGGCATTTACCCCGGGGCGGGATGTTTTTGAGAATATAAGTGATATTGTGGACAATATTTTTGATGAATATGTTGTCCGTCAGGGGACTATTCAGCCCCTTTTTACCGCCTTTTGCAACGGCACCACATCTCAGTGCGAGGGGCTTTCCCAATGGGGCACCGTAACCCTTGCCGAGCAGGGGCTTACCCCCTATGAAATTTTGCAGACCTACTACGGGGACAACATAAGCATCTTAACAGATACCCCCGTACAGAATATCGCCGAAAGCTACCCCGGCACACCCCTTCGCTTAGGCGATGTTTCAAACGAGATTAAAATTATCCAAACCCAGCTTAACCGCATATCCCAAAACTATCCCGCAATCCCAAAAATCCGCCTTGAAAACGGGCTTTTCGGCAGCGACACCGAGGAGGCCGTCCGCACCTTTCAGCAAATCTTTTCACTCCCCGTTACGGGAACGGTGGATAAGGCCACTTGGTACGCGATAAAGCGGTACTACAACGGCGTAAAGCAGTTAGCCGAGCTTGTTTCCGAGGGGATAACCATAGAAGAGGCAACCCTGCCCTACCCGACCGAGGGCTTAAGTCTTGGTATGCAGGGGGCGGAAATAAGAACGCTCCAATATTATCTTGATATAATTTCATACTTTAACCCCGCCCTTGAAATAATCCCGATAAACGGGGTGTTTGATGAGCGTACCGAGCAGGCGGTAAAGGCGTTTCAGCGGTTTTACGGTCTGCCCGAGACCGGCTTTGTGGACGAGGACACCTGGAATTTAATTTTTAAGATTTACAGGGACACCGCCGCCACCCTGCCCGAGGGCTACGAGGGGGAGCGGGCGAAAATTTACCCCGGCTATGTTTTAAGCGAGGGTATGCAAAACGAGGATGTAAGGGATTTGCAGACCTATCTTTCGTATATAGGAAGTATATATCCCGAAATCCCCGAAATCCCCGTAACAGGCTATTTCGGGGAGCAGACAAGGGACGCGGTTTATACCTTTCAGCGCCTTTTCGGCCTGCCTGTAAGCGGGCTTGTGGGGCACAGCACCTGGTATGCCATAGCCGAGGAATACAATGCGCTAAAGGGCTTAAGCTACGCGGAACTGTAAATTAATTCGGAATTCGGAATTAACGGACGGTCGAGGACGCCCGTCCCTACGAAAAATTAATTTGATTGCCGTAGGG
>CAZRMP010000039.1:0-9363 GCA_964601235.1 uncultured Ruminococcus sp. | reverse complement strand
AGGAAATAGAGCGACTTTCCGAAAATATCGGCAAGCTTTATCTTGTGGCGCAGGCTAACGCTCAGGCGATTATGGCAAATTCCGAAAAAAACGCCGACCTTGCAAATAAAGAGGTTGAAAAAAATCTCTCTGCCATTAGTGACGCGCACGAATCGCTTGACAGTCTCAAGAAGTCGGTTATGCAAACCTCTAACGAATTTTTGAGCGAAATTGACGGACTTATATCTTCTCTTAACGAGACGCGGGAGACAATCTCCGCCAATATCGTCACTGACGAAGAGCATAAAAATCAATTTATAGGACGCTTACAAAATGAAAGAATACAATGTAAACACAAAGGAATTAAAGGAGCTGTGCCCTCAGCTTAGCGCAGGCGACAGAGTAATTCTGTCGGGCACAGTTTATACATCGCGCGACGCGGCGCACAAGCGAATTTTTGAGCTTTTAGAGCAAGAAAAGCCCCTCCCCTACGATTTAAGCGGAGCGGTTATATATTACGCAGGACCTACCCCCACACCCGAGAACACGGCTATCGGCAGCTGCGGACCTACAACCTCCAAAAGAATGGATCCTTACACACCAAGACTTCTTGATTTAGGCCTTACCGCAACCATTGGCAAGGGTGAAAGAAGCAAAGAGGTATGCGAGGCTATAAAAAGAAACCAATCGGTATATCTTTGCGCCATAGGCGGCGCGGGCGCCTTAGCGGCGCTGAGTATTTCAAAATGCGAGGTTATAGCATTTGACGACCTCGGCTGTGAATCGGTAAAACGCCTTGAATTTAACAATTTTCCCCTTATTGTCGGTATTGACTGTAAGGGCGGAAATATTTTTGAGAGATAATCTACTATAAAAGGAAATAATACAATGAAAGAAAAAGTATTATTAATAATTATGGACGGTATCGGGATTAATAGCAATTCTCGCGAAAGCGCAGTCCAAGTCGCTAACACGCCCGTTTTAGATGAATTGCTCAAGAACTGTCCGAATGTTCAACTTAAAGCTCACGGTACCGCTGTCGGGTTGCCTTCGGATGACGATATGGGTAACAGTGAAGTCGGACATAATGCGATCGGGTGCGGACAGATTTACAGTCAGGGAGCGAAGCTCGTTGATGAAGCTATTGAGAACGATAAGATGTTCCGTTCTGCCGCATGGAAAAGGGCGGTCGAAAATTGCAAAGACAACGATTCGACCTTACATTTTATCGGTCTTTTGTCGGACGGTAATGTTCATTCCAATATCTCTCATCTGGTTAAAATGATTGAGCAAGCAAAATTTGAGGGCATTAGTAATGTCCGCTGCCATGTGTTGCTTGACGGACGCGATGTTCCTGCAACCTCTGCTTTACAGTATATTGACACGCTTGAAGAATGTTTTGCACGGTTGAACGATGATACATTCTGCGGAAAAATCGCTTCGGGCGGTGGCAGAATGAAGATAACGATGGATAGATATCAGGCTGATTGGAATATGGTAAAGTCCGGCTGGGATATTCATATCCACGGGAACGGAAGAAAATTCCTTTCTGCAACCGATGCAATTAACACATATAGGAACGAACTTGCCTGTATAGATCAGGATTTGCCGGGATTTGTTATTTGCGAAAACGGCGAACCCGTTGGTAAAATAGTTGATAATGATAGCGTAATTTTATTTAATTTCCGCGGTGATAGGGCCATTGAGATTTCAATGGCATTTGAAAATGATAATTTCGATTTCTTCGACAGAGGAAAAAAGCCAAATGTGTTTTTTGCCGGTATGCTTCAATATGACGGCGATTTGCACCTCCCTGCAAATTATCTTGTAGAGCCACCCGAAATCAGTAAAACATTAACGGAATTGTTGAATGATAACGGTATTCATTCGCTTGCGGTTTCAGAGACTCAAAAATACGGTCATGTCACTTATTTTTGGAACGGCAACAGATCCGAAAAATTCAATGAAGAGCTTGAAGACTGGCAGGAAATTAAATCCGATAATGTTCCCTTCGATCAGCGCCCATGGATGAAATGTGCGGAAATCACCGATGCGGTTATTGCGGGAATGAATTGCGGAAAATATGAGTTTATTAGATGTAACTTCCCTAACGGTGATATGGTCGGTCATACAGGCTCTATGCAAGCAACTGTTATTTCTGTCGAAAGCCTTGATATCTGCTTAAAGCGTCTTTTAGAGGCTGCCGATGAATACGGTTACACTGTTGTTATTACGGCGGATCACGGAAATGCTGATCAGATGTATGAGCTGAATAAAAACAATGAATATGTTTTAAGAACCGCTCATTCTTTAAATCCCGTTCCTTTTATAATCCACAGCAAAAATAGAATTTATACTTTGAATAAGACAACCCAGTTCGGATTGGCGAATGTTGCTCCTACAATAGCAGATATTTTGGGATTAAAGCCATATATTGAATGGGAAAAAAGTATGATTGAGACTTTGGTGCAAAAGCAGTAAAGACTATTTGATAAAAATAAATTCACGCAAAAAGCCTCCCTTGTGTAAAGGGAGGTGGCAGCCGTAGGCTGACGGAGGGATTGAAACGGCTCTCATCAAAGCCAATATCCCCCAGTCACGGCTATGCCGTGACAGCCCCCTTGCCTAAAGGGGGCCTTTTTCATTTTTTTATACCGCAGGTATTAAAATCATTTTGTTTTCGGGGAGACATTCTTCGCTTAGGTCATTGATTTTCATAATTTCTTCAACACTTGCATTGTAGTGTTTCGCAATATCCCAAACGCACTCGTTTTCAGCGGTGAAATAAATAGTCATAGCGCATTTTGCGGTGTGGGTACGCGGCTTTGTGCCGTCAATCTGAATATTGGTAATAAGCGGCAGAGCGGTGCATTTATAAACCGCGGCATTTATACCTAAATCCACTCTTAGCTCAACTGTATTTGCGGCGGTTATGGTATATCCGCAGGATGCGACATCAATCTCAGGTGAACAGTGCAGAGTATCCATATCCTCTTTAAGGGCATACTTGTATTCAAAGTCGATAGGCTTTTCAAAATATGCGGGAGCACCGTTTTCCAACGAAGTTAAAAGACAAGCGACAAGCGTACCGCAAATTATCATATTCCCGCTTTCAAATTTTGTGCTTACCGACTGCATATCGCACCACAAATCACAAACGGCGCTTATCGGCTCGTCAAGCTCTATGTTTTTCTTACAATGGAAGATCTCGCTCACATTATCGCAAATGCTTTGGAAATTGATTTTTTCAAATTTCATATCCGCCTCGCACTTTCGCGAAAAGGCGTCAAGTATAACCGAAACCTCGTTTTCACAATATGCCTCGCAGATTAGCATTAGCTTCGCAGTAAGCGACAGGCATTTAATTTCTCCATCCGAAGGGCGGGGTTTAATTTCAAGGAAAGCTACCTCCGATTTTGTGTCACAACTGCAGGTATCGGTAATGCCCTCCATATCCACAAGCTGGCTAAAGGGTATCACGGTTTTAACCGACTGCGGCTCTCCCCCGCCTTCGGGACAGTAAAGAATCCAAACCGCCATATCCCCCTTCACAACTATTTTATCGTTGATAATCTTGCTCTCTCTTATGCAGGGCTTTGCATCATACCGCAAAATACGCTCCACCGCAGGCTGACCCTGACCCAACTGTATATCTTCCTCAACCATAAGATATTTTTCGGTATATCCCATTGGAACTGTGGCGGGTGCTGTGCCGCGCCTTTGCTCAATGTTACAGTCATCTATATCCGAGATAATTTCTGTATTTTTACGCTTAAAAACCCGCACAAAAATACCCACAGCGCCGTACCTTTCGGCCTGTAACGGCGCGGCAGTTAATGTACTCGCACTTAGACCGCACGCAGAGATTTCCGCCCGCGCACTCCTCCCCCATCAGTAGATTTTTGCTGAAGGGATACTGGTATTCGTAGGAGCAGAGCTGTCCGTCCGCACCGCAGTAAAGCACAGTAATACTTACAGAACCGTCAACGGTAATATTTTTCCCGTTCATACTTTTTGAAGAAATGCGGGACACGGCACGGCATTTAAAAATCTTTGATATATCCGGGCAATAATCAGGCAGAGTAAAATCAACATCAACCGGCTGTTCTGTTGATTCGTTGAAAACTGTGTCATTCACAAAAACGCTGGCTTTAAGTATTTTTTCTTCCATATTTCTTTCCTCTCTTTATGCGTTGTTATTAAATGATATTCAAAAAGAAATAAGTATATGCCAAAAAGGCGGTTTTTACTATTTTATAAACTTGTTGACATTTCAACAAGTTTATGCTATACTTAGACTTGTTGAGATTTCAACAAGTAAGGAGGTATTTATTTGACCGAAAGATTTGAAACCTTTACCGTGCTTATAAACCGAATAAGCCGAAACATTCGCAAAATCAAGAATCAGGAGATGGCGGAATACAACCTCAGAAGCTCCCACATTTCCTGCCTTTATTACCTATACACCTCGGGCGGACTTACCGCAACCGACATATGCGAGCGTTGTGAAGAGGACAAAGCGACCGTTTCCCGTGCGCTTGAATACCTAGAAAATAACGGTTATTTAGTATGCGAGTCAAAAAGCGCCAAGCGGTATAAAAGTCTTTTAAAGCTTACCGATAAGGGCAACGAAGTAGGCGAAAAAATTGCTGATAAAATAGACTATTTTCTTAAAGAAATCAGCGTTGAGCTAAGCGAGGAAGAAAGAATACAGTTTTATCACAGCCTGACGCTGATAAGCAAAGGTCTTGACAATATTGCAAATATCGGTGCTTATCGTTACCGATAAAGGGATAGTGGCAAGCAGGCTAACCGAGCCTATTTTGAAGACTTTGGAAAGCGCAAAAACCGCCTATACCATATATTAAACCCTTTAACATATTTTCTTAAAGTAATCAAGAGGAGAACATTTATGAAAACAAGAATTATTATTGATTCCACCGCAGATTTATCGGCTGAGTTAAAAAGCAAACTGAGCATAGTGCCCCTAACCGTACATTTCGGTGATGAGGAATACCTTGACGGTGTCACCATAGACCATAAAACCTTTTATAAAAAGCTTATTGAAAGCGACCAATTACCTACAACAAGTCAGGCTACCCCTGATTCATTTATCAAGGAGTTTGAAAAGGTCAAAGAGGCCGGCGACAGCGCTGTTGTTATAACCATTTCCTCTAAGCTATCGGGCACATATCAAAGCGCAGCTCTTGCCGCCGAGGATTTTGACAACATCTACATTGTGGACAGCGGCAGTGCCGCAATCGGCAGCGGAATTTTAGCCGAAAGGGCGTTACAGCTTGCGGATAGCGGTATGGAAGCCCGCGAAATTGCTGAAACACTAAATAAGGAAAAGGAAAAAATAGTTATCATCGCCCTGCTTGATACACTTGAATATTTGAAAAAGGGCGGACGAATTTCCAAAACCGTTGCCTTTGCGGGCGCGGTACTTAATATTAAGCCTGTTATCTCGGTTGAAGACGGTGAAATTGCTATTTTAGGCAAAGCAAGAGGCTCCAAAATGGGCAATAATCTCCTTGTGGAAGAGATTGAAAAGTCAGGCGGAGTAGATTTTGAAAAGCCGGTTATGTTAGGCTTTTCGGGACTTTCCGACGCACTTCTCTTAAAGTATATAGAAGACAGTAAGTACCTTTGGGAAAAAGGCTTAAAGGATATACGCTACACCGCAATAGGCAGTGTAATCGGCACCCACGCAGGCCCCGGTGCTATCGCCGCGGCGTTCTTTAAGAAATAATATAAACAGCCAAGCCTAAGACCTGTTAATCGAACACCCGCCCGACCAATAAGGTCGGGCGGGTGCATTATATCAAGGGGTTATAATCGGTTATTTAAAGACAGTCAAAGACAGCCGCCGATTTAAGGGATATCCCACAAGCAACCCCTGATAATATATTATGCCTGAATTTTAAATAGGTGACTTGTGGATAAACAAAACACCTAAGGTATTTGCGCCGCAATGGGAAGAAACAGTACAGCCTGCGCGGGTCAAAAACACCTCTTTGAAAGGCGCTTTGCTTTTTACTATCTCCACCAATTCGTTCATAAGCTCAGGGTCGCAACCCGCATGGGTCACAAAAATGCGGTCAAGGTCAATATCCGAATAATCGGCAAGCTTTTCGTTTACATACTGCTTTGCGACCTCCGAAAACTTACCGCGGTACTTTTTGGCGACATCCATTTTACCGTTCTTAACCTGTATGCAGGGTTTAAGCTTTAAAAGGTTTGCGCCGAACATCTCAACCGCGGAGCAACGCCCGCCCTTGTAAAGGTATTCAAGACTGTCGATAACAAAGGACGCATCAACACACGGCACAAGCGCCCGCGTTTTTTCCGCCGTTTCCTCTGCAGAAAGTCCCGAAGCGAGCATTTCCGCCGCCGCAACCACAAGCAAACCGCCGCCCGTTGAAAGGTTCTTGGTGTCGATTACATATACATTTCCAAGTTCCTCTGCCGCAAGGCAAGCGTTGCTGTATGTAGAGGACATTTCCGAGCTTATTGTAAAATGAATTACGGTCTTCCCTGCCTCACAAAACGGCTTAAAAAAGTCGATGCAGTCGCCCACGTTGGTGGCGGCGGTTTTGGGGAGCTCCCCCGTTCTGTCATGATGTGCATAAATATCGTCCGGAGAAATATCCACACCGTCTGTATAGGTCTTATCTCCGAGGGTTATTTTAAGCGGCATAATGGTAACATTATAGCGCTCCTTTAGTTCTTTGCTTAAATCGGTTGTGCTGTCACTCGTTATTACTGTATTAGAAATCAAATTAACACCTTCCTAATTTACTTTGTTTATTAATTATATCATTAATATTGCATTTTAGCAACATAATAATTTTTTTCATTTGTAATAATTTGTAATTAAAAAATTATATATTTTTTAGGGGGAGTGTGTTAAAATATATTTGCGGATTTTTTCTTGCAGGAATAACAAAAGCGAAAGGACCATCAAATTGAAATTCTTTAAATCGGCTACCAATATCATCCTCACCTGCGTAATTTTTGTTTTGGTTGGCGCGCTTGTTTGTTCCCTTGTTGTTATCAAAAAAAAGGATAGTTACATAGGAACTGTTAAAGCTCAAATTTCGGAAAATGAAGGTAAAATCAAAGATTTTGAGGCTGTGATTGCCGAATTTCAAAGGCAAATTGCCGAAAAGGACCAAGTAAACAGCGACATTGCCGCACAGTTAGAGGCGGCACAGAATGAGAAAAAAAGGCTTGAGGATGAAAACGCGGCGCTTAAGAAAGAAATTCAAACCTTAAGCGCGCAAAAAGCGGCTGAATCTGCGGCGGCGGTATCGTCGCCGCAGTCACCTGCTCCAAGCGGAGAAAAGGTCTGCTTTCTCACATTCGATGACGGTCCTTCTAAGAACACGCCGCAAATTCTTGATATACTTAACTATTATAACGCCAAGGCAACCTTTTTTGTTATTGACTCGCCTGACATAGGCTACATTAAGCGTATTCACGATGAAGGTCACACGGTAGGACTTCATACCGCAAGCCATAACTATTCTCAAATTTATTCAAGCGTGGAAAATTATTTTTATGACCTACAGCAGATTTCGAACAGAATTGAAAGCATTATCGGAATAAGACCTACTGTTATGAGATTTCCGGGAGGCAGCAGTAATAAAATAAGTTCTAAATATTGCAAAGGAATTATGACGCAGCTTGTAACACTTGTTCCCCAAAGCGGTTATTCATATTTTGACTGGAACATTTCTTCGGGCGATGCAGACTCCGCAACACCGAGCTACACCTATATACGGAATAATGTTCTTAACAACGCAAGAAACAAGAATTCAATCTGCGTGCTTATGCACGACGCATCGGCAAAAACCACAACGGTTCAGGCTTTGCCCGAAATAATAGAGGGGCTTGCAAATATGGGCTTTCGCTTTGAGGCATTAACCCCCGAAACCTACGGCTATCACCACCAAAACCTTAATAACTGATTTTTTAAAAAGCAGGAATGCAAACTGAATTGCACTCCTGCTTTTTTTATAGCATAAACCGATTATAAATTTCTCCGTTCTCAAGGTTTTTCCAATAAAACACACCGTTTTCGCTTATCATATAGCTATGGGGGCTGTTTTCTTTAGGGATTGAAACCGAGCCGCAGTTCATATAAACATAATCACTGTGCTCTGTGCATTTAGGAATATGTGTGTGCCCGTTTATCAGTATATCACCCTGACACAGCGGCGGAAGCTTGCTTTCGTTATAGATGTGCCCGTGGGTTGCGTACATAATACAGTTTCCCACAGGAACTGCCGCATAATCCGCAAGCACGGGAAAGTCGAGCACCATCTGGTCAACCTCGGTATCACAGTTGCCGCGCACACAGAAAATCTTGCTTTTAAGCGGATTGAGCAAAGCAATTACGGTTTTAGGCGCATATTCACGAGGTAAATCGTTGCGCGGTCCGTGGTAAAGAATATCGCCAAGCAATAAAATTCTGTCCGCCTTTTCATTTCGGAAAGCGTCTAAAAGCATTTTACAATAATATGCCGAACCGTGAATATCCGATGCAATAAGTAGCTTCATATCTTCACCTACGCAAAAACAAGAAAATACGCAAGCACAACGATACCAAGAATTATTCTGTACCA
The DNA here is from genome assembly GCA_964601235.1 of uncultured Ruminococcus sp. GTDB lineage: Bacteria > Bacillota > Clostridia > Oscillospirales > Acutalibacteraceae > UBA737. The sequence continues at coordinate 754 of CAZRMP010000039.1, read as the reverse complement.
GCCAAATGCGGTGAAATCGTGCTTTCTTATATAGCTCATAAGGAATTTGATAACCAAAACCGACACTATGAAAGCGGTAAGCATACCTACAAGCAATACCGCAAGCTCGGCAGAGGTGAAATTAAGTCCGAATTTTAAGAGCTTAATAAAGCTCGCGCCGAACATTACGGGTACTGCGAGATAAAAGCTGAACTCAGCCGCCGCAACGCGGGAAACACCGATTATTATAGCACCCAAAATGGTTGAGCCGCTGCGTGAAGTGCCGGGTATAAGCGAAAGTGCTTGGAAAAGACCGATTATAAGTGCAGTCTTATAGGAAATATCCGAAATACTGTTATATTTAGGAGTCACCAGACGGTTTCGGCGTTCCACAACAATAAAGAGCACACCGTAAATAATAAGCATTGCGGAAACCACAATATAGTTATGAAAATACTTTTCAAATACATCATCAAGGGGGATACCGATTATCGCCGCCGGCAACATTGCGACAATAACCTTGAACCACATATCCATTATGTCCTTCTTGATTATTCCGCCGCCCTTTGTTATGTAGTTGTAGCCTTTGCTTTTATCAAGGGTAAAGGGCCACAGCTTTTTCCAAAAGATTACTACTACCGCCAAAATAGCGCCGAGCTGAATTACCACATTGAACATTTCCTTAAATTCTTCGCCCATACCGAGCTTAATAAACTCGTCGGCTAAAATCAAGTGTCCCGTACTGCTTACAGGAAGCCATTCGGTAATTCCCTCA
>CAZRMP010000038.1:0-9507 GCA_964601235.1 uncultured Ruminococcus sp. | reverse complement strand
GTCAGCCTTTCAATTTCCCCCGGCTCTAAGCAGGTGCTTTCAATGCTTGCCGACTGCGGAGCGTTAAGCGATATTTTGGCAAGCGGCGCGCGTGTTCTTGAGTGCGCTTGCGGCCCCTGTATCGGAATGGGCTTTTCTCCAAATTCCGCAGGTGTTTCCCTTAGAACCTTTAACCGCAACTTTATAGGAAGAAGCGGAACTGCCGACGCGCAGGTTTACCTCGTTTCTCCCGAAACTGCGGTTGCGGCGGCTTTGACGGGCGAAATCACCGACCCGAGACTTTTGGGTGATGAGATACAGGTTAATATGCCCGAGGCCTTTAAGATTGACGACAGCGCGGTTATAGCTCCCGCAACACCCCAAGAGGCACAGGAAATAGAGGTGCTCCGCGGACCTAACATTAAGCCATTCCCCAAGTCTGCACCCCAAGAGGATTCCCTTTCTGCCGAGTTGGTGCTTAAGGTTGGCGACAATATCACTACCGACCACATTATGCCTGCGGGCGCGAAGATTCTGCCATACCGCTCAAATATTCCGCATTTGTCTCAGTTCTGCTTCGGTGTTTGCGATGAAACCTTCCCCGAAAGGGCGAAGGCTTTAGGCAAGAGCATTATCGTTGGCGGCAGTAACTACGGTCAGGGCTCGTCCCGTGAGCACGCGGCGCTTGTGCCTATGTATTTGGGCGTTCGCGCGGTTATCACAAAGAGCTTTGCGAGAATCCATATAGCAAACCTCATAAACGCGGGTATTATGCCCCTTACCTTTAAAAATCCAGACGACTACGATAAACTGAATCAGGGCGATAAGCTTACTCTTACAGATGTTTTCGCGGGTATGGATAAGGGCGAAATCACTTTGAGGGATGAAACCACGGGCGAGAGATTCCCGCTTTCCTGCTCGTTTACCCAAAGACAGAAGGCAATACTTAAAGCGGGCGGACTGCTTGAATATACAAAGAATGGAGAAAACTAAGATGGAAAACTACATTAATTCTGCGGTTGAGCAATTCAGAAGCATTTTAACCGAGCAAATCGCGCGCGAGCGCAAAATGGAGCAGGATAAAAGGGTTACCGATTATTCAAAGCTTGATAAAATTATTATAGGTATCTGCGGCGGCGACGGCATCGGGCCGATTATTTCCGCCGAGTCCGAAAGGCTTTTGCAGTTTATTTTAAAGGACGAAATTGCGGCGGGCAAAATCGAGCTTCGCACTATTGAGGGACTCACCATAGAAAACCGTATCGCCCACAATAAGGCTATTCCCGATGATGTTTTGGCGGAAATCAAGGCCTGCAATGTTATCTTAAAGGCGCCGACCACCACCCTTAAGGGCGGCACGCTTGAGAGCGCAAATGTTGCAATGCGCCGCGAGCTTGACCTTTATGCGAATGTACGCCCCGTAGCTGTGCCCGAGCTTGGTATAGACTGGACCTTCTTCCGCGAGAATACCGAGGGCGAGTATGTTTTAGGCAGCCGCGGTGTTGAAATTCCCGATACATTGGCTTTCGATTTCAAGGTTACCACCAACGAGGGTACAAAGCGTATTGCCCGCGCCGCCTTTGAGTACGCGAAAAACAACGGCAAAACCAGCGTTGCTATAGTTACAAAGGCTAATATTATGAAGAAGACCGACGGTAAATTCTCCGACCTTTGCCACGAGGTTGCAAAGGATTACCCGGGTATTGAGGCGGAGGATTGGTACATTGATATTATGACCGCGAACCTTGTAAACGAGCGCACAAGAAGCAAGTTCCAGGTATTCGTTCTGCCGAATCTCTACGGCGATATTATCACCGATGAGGCGGCACAGATTCAGGGCGGCGTCGGCACGGCGGGAAGCGCTAATTTGGGCGATGTTTACGCTATGTTCGAGGCTATTCACGGTTCTGCACCGCGTATGATTGAGACCGGCAGAGGCTGCTTCGCCAATCCGACCAGTATGTTCAAGGCTACTGAAATGCTCCTGCGCCATATAGGTTATATCGAGCAGGCAAACAAGCTTAACGAGGCTCTGCACATCTGCACTGAGGTTGAAAAGAAATATGTAATCACAGGCCATGAGGACGGCGCTACCTGCACCCAGTTCGGCGATTACCTTATGCAGACTATTGAAAATCTATAATTAAACATTTTAAAGCCGCCGATTTTAAACGGCGGCTTTTTTGCATACAGAGAAATTGAAGAGTTAATTCCATCAGGGGACAGCCTTCCTAAAAGGTGTTTTCGCTCAGCCTGAAAGGACAGGGGTTGAGGGATAAGCGCATTCAAACCAACAATGCATTGACAAAACCTGCGGACAAGGGTATAATTTCAAGCAAGAACAAAAACGCAGAGGTGCCGGAAGTGCATTATGTTGGTAAGATAGACAGGGAAATCTATAAATGTGTTTCAAAAGATATTGTTGCTGATGATGTAATAATAACTGATGAGCGTATTCAACATATTATAGAAGGACATCCAAACGATTATGAACAATACTGCTTGTATATGCAACAAATAGTAGAACATCCTGAATACATAATTGAAGCGAATAAAGAAAAAACCGCTTTAATTCTTAAATCGTTTTCTGATGGTGAAAAACAGTTCAAAACGGTTTTGCGATTGGTCACTTCTACAGACAATCCGAAATATAAAAATTCAATTATAACTTTTATGAAAATCAATCAAAAGGAATGGAATAGATTATTAAGAAATAAAAAAATTCTTTACAAATCTGAATGATTGGTGTATAATAAGCATAGGATAAGATAGGTACTTTGAGGTGGAAGAATACGTCCACGTCCACACGCCGATGGTTTGACAAGGGGAAACCCTGAGAGATGCAGGAGAATTGGACGCCTGCCAAAGTACTAAAGCTTATATTGGGGTCGCTGAAATACGCGACCTCTCCTATTTGTTCTTATAATCTGTATTAATCTATTTTAAAAAGTTTATATTATTTTTAGAACTTCGAAAAAATTGGGGTTCTTTTTTGTTTCGTTCTAAATATCAGGAGACTTTATAAAGGCTGAATTAGAGGAGATAGGTGACAGTTCTGTGTCTTCGCGAATTGATATATTCGCGATAATATGTGATAGCATAACCGTCACCGCGTATCCCCGCGCGTATCACCTATTTCTTGGGTGCAAGGCGTTATACCAAAGCTTAAGGGTTGCATCTTTTACAGGGTGTATAGCCGTTGTTTATTGCATCGTCACGCCCTTCAAAGATAATCTTGTTTTCCTCCTTCATAGTAGCTACCGAGCCGCAGGTTGACTTGTGAAAAATATGTGTATTCAAATTGCCTATGTAATCGACTTTTGTGTTTGCCGCGGAAGAATTTTGTTCTTTTGAGACGGAAGAATTTTGATTTGGTGAGGCGGGTTTTACCTCGTCGGCGGATATGGTTTGCGGCATACTCTGCGATTCGCCGCCCTGACGGTAGCCGTTTACGGTATCGTCTGTCGGCAGATTAATTGTTATCTGCGAATGGGTATTGTCGGTCATATCCGAATTACTCGGAGCACAGCCGCATAAACATAAAAGCACTAAAAATACACAAACAAGCTTTTTCATAACAACCTCGCTGCTTTTTTGTAAATTATATACCGCATTTAATTAAAAATCAATATTTTTGGCAAATATATAATCAGGCTGACGATTTAAATATGAATAACTCCTCTTTTTTCTGCAAAGAATAGCAGAAAAGGAGGAATTTTTTATGCGTCCAAGCAATCAGGAATACAATAAAATGGCGGAAAAACAGTCGCCGCCGTCACCCAAAATTAAGGATTTTGTCTGTGCCTATGTGATAGGTGGTCTTATCTGCGTAATAGGTCAGCTTTTTATGGAGTGGTACAACGCGCTCGGACTGCCCGAAAAGGTGGTGAAAATGGCGGTGCCGTCAACACTTGTTTTTATCGCTGCCCTGCTTACGGGTTTAAAAATTTTCGATAAAATAGCAAAGCACGCGGGCGCGGGCACCTTAGTTCCGATAACGGGCTTTGCAAACGCGATTGTATCCCCTGCTATCGAATTTAAAAGCGAGGGTCAGGTGTTGGGACTCGGTGCTAAAATGTTTACAATAGCAGGTCCTGTGCTGGTGTTCGGCGTTACTGCCTCGGTTATATACGGACTGATTCTTTATGTAGTCGGTATGTTTTAGGGGGCGGAAAAATGAAAAGAATAGGTCAGCGCACTATTATTTTTGAAAATAAGCCGACAATATTAAGCTACGGCTCGGTTGTAGGGAAAAAGGAGCACGAGGGCCCCCTCTCAAACGAATTTGATTCTTATACAATCGACAGCTTTTTCGGCGAAAAGACCTTTGAAAAGGCGGAAAGCAAGCTTCAAAAGACCGCCGTGCAGACCGCTCTCGATAAAGGCGGTTTTAAGGACAGCGACATCGACAACATTTTCGCAGGCGACCTTTTAAACCAGTGTATCGGAAGCTCCTTTGGACTGCGGGAGTTCGGAATACCGTTTATCGGTCTTTACGGTGCTTGCTCTACAATGGCGCTTTCAGCCGGACTTGCCTCTATTTTTGTGGACAGCGGCGCGGCTCAAAGGGCAGTAGCCGTCACTTCTTCGCATTTCTGCTCTGCGGAGCGGCAATATCGATTTCCTCTTAATTACGGCTCACAGCGCACCCCCACCGCTCAATGGACGGTCACAGGCTCAGGCGCGCTTGTTTTGGGCAGAGGAGAGGGTAAACCCTATATCAATTCGGTAACCTTCGGCGAAATCGAAGATTACGGTATTAAGGATATAAATAATATGGGTGCGGCAATGGCGCCTGCCGCGGCGAGTACCATAAAAAAGTTTTTCAGCGATACGGGGACAAAACCTGAGGATTATGATGTAATTTATACAGGGGATTTAGGGCATGTAGGTACAAACCTGCTTTATGAACTGCTTGAAATAGAGGGAATAGATATCAGGTGCCGTCACAGTGATTGCGGGCTGATAATTTTTGACCGCGAAAAACAGGATGTTCACGCGGGCGGCTCGGGCTGCGGATGCAGTGCTTCTGTGCTTTGCTCTTTTATAATGCATCGCTTTGAGGAAGGACAGTTTAAGAATATTCTCTTTATGTCAACGGGTGCGCTTATGTCGCCGACTTCGTCATTTCAGGGCGAAAGCATACCGGGCATAGCGCATCTTATTAATATAAAAATTTAACCGGAAAAGAAAAACACCGTAGCCCTTTTAATATGTAGGATACGGTGTTTTTGTTTTAGATGTTATTTGATTTCCTGTTCTATATCGTCAAAAATGTCATCATCAAAGAACTCACGCAGGGAAATATCAAATCCGTCACATAATTTCTTAATTGTAACAATACCTGCGTTCTTGCTTCCGCCGTTAATTACATTTTTTAAAGTTGAAGGTGGAACAGCTGAAAGTCTTGCAAGTGCATTTACCGAAAGTCTCTTCTTTTCACAAAGTTCCAATAATCTATTTGCTACGGCTTTTCTTGTATCCATAATAACACTCCTAAAAAGTATCTATATATAGTTTATGCTTTTTAGAAAATCGGCAACGACCATATATGGACTTTTTAGACCATATATGGTAAACTTGTGTCGGTGATGATTTATTATGTGTAAAAATACTTGTTGCTTTTTCGGTCATAGAACAATCAACGAAACTGAAGAATTGAAATCGAAACTCTGCGAGATTATTGAAAAACTGATTGTAGAAAACTCGGTTGATACTTTTCTTTTTGGTAGTAAAAGCCGATTTAACAGTCTTTGCCTTGAACTGGTGACTAAAATTAAAGAAAAATACCTGCATATAAAACCAATTTATGTGAGGGCAGAGTATCTGAATATTGATGATAATTATAGGAACTATCTTTTAGAAAGATATGAGGATACATACTATCCTGAAAAAATAATCGGTGCAGGTAAAGCGGTATATGTCGAGCGCAACTATGAAATGATAAACAAAAGCCACTTTTGCATAGTCTATTATGACGAACAAAACGCCCCAACCACCCGCAAAAACGGCACCAAAATCGCCCTTGACTATGCTGTGAGACAAGGTAAACGAATTATAAACATAGCATAGTTATTTCATTATCTTTACAAAATGGAACATCTCATCGGGTCCTTCGTTGGGGTCGCGTTCTTCATCATCCGGCATAGGGTGTTCGGGGCTAAAGTATTCGCACCAAAACTCGTCGATCTTAAAACCACACTTGTTAATGTAAAAGTGAATATTGCGTTTTTCGAAATATGGTGTGCAAGTCTCCCAAACCTTGGTTTCGGGGTGCAGTGCCTGGGCAGCTTGCCACGCACCGTAGCCGATACCTTTACTGTGTTCATCGGGCAAGGTGAAAAGAATTTCCAAATGATTGCGGTTGGTTTCCTTGTCGATTTTAAGTATAACACCGCCGACCTTTCTGCCGTCTGCAACAATGCGGTAGGTTTCGCTCTGCGGGTCATCGATACAGCGTTCAATGGTTTTTCGGGAAATGATTTCGCCGTCTCCGTCAATATGGTTGTCTCTTTCGCCAAACTCCTTTAATGCACCGTACTTGAACGCCCATTGATTATCCGAAATAAACTGCTCTCTGTCATCTGCCGTTAATGGTACAAGTGTTACTTTTGTGTTTTTCATAACTGCCTCCTGAAAATAAAAAACTCCGGCTATTGCACACACAATAACCCGAGCTCACTCGGACACCTAATCCGGCATATGAGCGCTACGGCGCTCCGCCTCCGGTGACCAATATTTTTTTGTTTATTATATCATAAATCCAAAGGCGTCAGCCTTTAAAACGGCAAAGCCGTTTGTCGCACTGCAGTGCGACAGCTTTAATGATTCAATGTTTTTAAACGAAAACGCAAGTTTTCAAATGCCTTCGGCATTTCGGCGGCGTTCCACCTCCGTCGGTTTAAAGTTATTATATCACGAAAATGGATATAGGTCAAGGTGAACGATTGACACAAACGAAAAAGTCTGCATAGTTGACTTATTAAGAACAAATGAGTATAATATATGTGTAGACTTAAAGAAAGGGTGTGATTTAATGTGTACGAAAAACCAGTTAACAGATATTACCGAAAAGGTAGCCTTGCTTTCTAAGTCTGTTTTTGGAGATAAGCTCGACTCTACGCTTTTGTATGGTTCATACGCAAGAGGAGAGCAGACTGGTGACTCTGATATTGATATTATGGTTTTGGCGAATGTTCCCCGTGAGGAATTACCGTCCTACAAAAAGCCGTTTATATCACTTTCTTCTGAACTGGGACTTCTTTATGATGTTGTGGTTACCGTAACATTAAAGGACACCGAAACTTTCAACAAGTATTTAGAAGCCGTTCCTTTTTACGCTAATGTCAAGAAGGAGGGATTTAGAATTGCCGTCTGAAGAAAAAATCAGTCTTTCTAAAACCCGTCTCCTACTTTCGAAGGAACGAATTGCCTAAGGAACTTTCGCCTATGATTGATGGACTTGTTGAAACCCGTCAAGGTAGTGATTACGATGACTTTTACATCATATCTAAAGAAGAAGTTGAAGAACAGCTTGAAAACTCTAAAAAGTTTATCTTAGAAGTTGAAAAGTTCTTAAAGACAAAGTATTAAAAGCGGACCGCCTTTCTTGTGGGAGAGAGGCGGTTTTCTGTTGCTGTATAACCTGAATGAGTTGCAAGAATTTATAAAAAGGAAATGGAAGAAGATAAATAACCGCCTTGAGAAAAAATGCTTGACTCGTCCCTTAGGGGAGATTGTATCATAGCCTTACAAACAAAAAAGGAGGCTATGTATGAATACTTGTATTGAAGTAAAAGACTTAACAAAGTCGTTGGGCGGAAGAGTAGTTGTAGATAAAATTACCTTCCGTGTAGAGAAGGGAGAGGTTTTTGGACTCTTAGGTCATAACGGAGCAGGGAAAAGTACAACCATTGATTTGCTTCTCGGACTTAAAAAGGCGGATTGCGGCACGGCAACAATATTCGGATTAAATCCAATCGGAAACCGCAAGGCAGTGTTTGAACGGGTTGGGGTGCAGCTTCAATCCTCTAACTATCAAAACAATATTCGGGTGGATGAGCTTTGTAAAGAAATGTCGGCGTTATATGAGAAACCCGAGGATTACCGCAGGCTGCTTAAGACTTTCTCATTGGAAAGGTTTGAAAAGTCACAGGTAAACAAGCTGTCCGGAGGAGAAAAACAAAGATTATCCGTTGCATTGGCGCTTATAGGTAATCCCGAAATCGTGTTTTTGGATGAGCTGACAACAGGTCTTGATACGGCGGCGAGAAGAGAGGTATGGGGACATTTAAAGGAATTAAAAAACAAGGGAACTACAATTTTTCTGACTACGCATTATATGGAAGAAGCAGAAAGCTTATGCGACCGCATTTTCCTTATCAAAGACGGCAAGAGGATTACCGAAGGGACGGTAAAAGAGGTTATTGAAAGCAGTCCTTATGACAACTTAGAGGAAGCATATCTTTGGTATATGGGAGAGGAGATCACAAAATGAAACGGTTTTTAAAATTATACATAATTGAACAGAAATTAGCATTGCGTTCCGCTGATATGCTGATTTTCGGTGTGGCAATGCCGGTAGGGATTATGATACTTATAAATATGATAGCGGGGCAGAAACAGGCGGCAGAGGGATTTACCTATTTGGAAAGCTCCTTTGCCTCACTCATCGCGGTGGGCATTTGTGCGGCGGCATTTATGGGGATTCCTCTTACGATTGCCGACTATCGCGACAAGAAAATACTCAAACATTTCTTCACCACACCCTGCAGTCCTGTATGGATTTTAGGCAGTGATATGCTGTGCGCAGGGGTAACCGCACTTTTGTCCGCTGTATCCGTGACGCTCGTTTCGGTTGTATTTCTGGGATATGAAATGAGGGGGAATGTTCTTTACTTTATGGGCTCTTGGCTGCTTACACTGGTGTCAATGTTCAGCATCGGACTGTTGATGGCAAGCTTGTGCAGAACAATAAAATCGGTAAACGCAGTTACTTCCCTTGTATATTTTCCAATGCTGTTTTTATCGGGCGCTACAATTCCGTATGAGCTGTTTCCGAGCGGATTGCAAAAGGTTGCTAATGTGTTGCCCCTGACACAAGGAATTAAGCTTATGAAAGCTGTGTCTATGGGAGCAGAATTAGAAAATGTATGGAAAATTGCCCTGTTGCTTGCGGGTATTACCGTTATTTGTTCGGTGATTTCGGTTAAGGCCTTTCGCTGGGAATAGCGGGAGAACGGGAGGATAATATGAAAGAAATGAAAATGAAACAGTACCATCCAAGCTGTAATCCTAAAGAAAAAGAACAGTTATACAAGATTGGTATGTTTGCCAATATGAACCGTGTAACCATTAAGACGCTTCGTTATTATGATGAGCAGAAATTACTGGTTCCGGTATATGTGGACGAGGAAAACGGATACCGCTATTATGCGGCAGGTCAGTCGGCGCAGTTGCACAGAATTATTGCCTTAAAAAATATGGGATTTTCCATAGATGATATTCGTAAAATTACGGACGGAGCAG
>CAZRMP010000037.1:0-9713 GCA_964601235.1 uncultured Ruminococcus sp. | reverse complement strand
GGTGGAGCGAAAACCGAAAAGTGCCGAAATTATACCGTTTTAGGCGGGTTAGGATTTGTCGGCTTCGCTTAAGAGCATTTTGGTAAATTATACACCCTTAAAACAGAATTGTCAACCTATTATATTTAAAAGGTTGACAATTAATCATATCCGATATTTATACCGATAGCTTTTCTCTTCCTCTAAGTAGTCAAGCTCTATACCGAACACCTCACGCATTACGGGTTTACCGTATAAATTTTCGGGTGTGTCTAAAGCGATTATCTTACCGTCTTTCATAACGGCTATTTTATCCGAAAAGGCGAACGCCAGCGGCAAATCATGAAGCACCGCAACAATCCCTTTTCCGCGTTTTGCAAGCTTTTTAACCGTTTTCATAAGCGCTAACTGATGAGAAATATCAAGGTAAGAGGTCGGCTCGTCAAGCAAAATATAGTCTGTATCCTGGGCTAAAGACAAAGCGATATAGGCGTTTTGCCGCATACCGCCCGAAAGGGATGAAAGGGGTCTGTTTGAAAGCTCAAGAATGCCAAGCTCATTAAGTGCGTTTGCGACAATTTCTTTATCCTTTTCCCCATAACGGCGGGGATAGCTTAAATGCGGAAATCTGCCATGCAGGCATAACTGGCCTACGGTCATATCGGGAACATTTTTACCTTGAGAAAGATATGCGATTTTAAGAGATACCTGATTGCGGGAAAAAGAGCTTGTATTTTCCCCATCCACATAAACTCCGCCCGAAGAGATGGGAATAATGCCCATAGCGGTTTTAAGCATGGTACTTTTGCCGGAGCCGTTAGGCCCTATAACCGTGACCAACTCGGACTTATCAAAAGAAATGGTAATATCATTTAAAATCTGCTTTTTTCCGTAACCGGCACATATATTTTTAAGCTCAAGCAAGGGTGTGACCCCCTTTGCCCTTTATTAGAATAAACACAAAGAAGGGAGCGCCAAGGAACGCCATAATAATACCCACGGGTATTTCATAGGGCGAAAAGAGGGTTCTTGCCGCTGTGTCGCACAAACAGACAAATGCCCCGCCGAATATTGCCGAAAGGGGCAAAAGACGCGATGCCTTGCTCCCTGAAAGCCGTCTTACCGCGTGGGGAACAATAAGCCCCACAAAGGAAAGAAGTCCCGCAAGGCTTACCGCACAGCCCGCCAAAACGGCGGCGAGCATTAAAAACAGGGTGCGCATAAGCGAGGTGTTCATTCCCAGCGACCTTGCATTGTCTTCACCGAGGGTCAGGACATCAAGCTCGTTTGTAAGTGTAAAGAGAATTACAAGGGAAAGGACAATAAGTACAACGGCAGGCAAAAGCCGATTATAGGTAACAGAGGAAAACTCGCCCACCTTAAAATCGTTGCTCATTACCCCTACCTCGGGTATAAAGGTGACCACCGCGTCCGAAACGGCGTTTAAAAAGCTGTTTATTGCAACCCCCAAAAGTATCAGCGTGCCGCGTGACGCACCTATCTTACGGGCTAAAAGACTTACCGCCATAACCGCGGCGAACGCCCCTAAAAATGCAAATAGGGAGAACCGCAAGCCGCCGTAAATTCCGAAAGCGGTACAAAGGGTAACCGCCAACCCCGCGCCCGAGTTTACGCCTATTATACTCGGGGAGGCAAGGCGATTTGCAAGCACGCACTGTATAACGGCTCCCGATACGGCAAGCGCCGCCCCGCAAACAAGCGAAGCGGCGGTTCTCGGAAGTCGTACATACAGAAAAATTTTACCGCCCGCTGTGGAAAAACCCTGCCTTACAGCCGAAATGATTTCGGAAATACTAAGGGCAGTTGAACCGAGGGTTATTCCCAAAACAGCGGAAATGAGTAAAAGGAAAAGGCCCACAGCATAAAGCAGTTTGATTTTTTTACCGTTAGCTAAGCAGGATTTCGACAAGCTGTTCATATGCCTTTGCCCAGTTTGCGTTGGGCTTCAAGTTGAATAGCTTTTTATCCATAATGTGCAGTCGGTTTTGCGCCACCGCACCGAGCTTGCCCCACGCAGGGTTTTCCTCCATTGTTTTTGATAAGTTCTTTTTTGCGGCGGTTTCGTCCCCCATAGATACAGCAAAAATGCGGTAGGGTTCTTCCCTTATAACGCTTTCAACGCTTAAATTCTCAAGCAGGGTTTGGTCGCTGTCCGCAATGTTTATTAAGCCGAGGTCGCTGAGCATTTCGCCCAGCACAGTATCCTCGCTTCCCTTTGCCTTAAGCAGGCTTGCAGAGGTTCTAAGAAGCAACACGGTGCGCTTTTCCTCGGGGAGATTGGCCGAAGAAAAATCTTCTTTAATTTTTTCGATTTCTTCCTTTACCTTTTCGCCGTTTTGCTCATATAAGTCCTTTCTGCCCGTTATATCGGTACAGATTTCGAGCATAGAAAGGTAATCGTAAAAATTATCGACATCAAAATAGGCTACCGTAATCCCTGCGTTTTCCAGGGTTTCCTTCATTTCCACATCTGCCGCGGTTGACGCGCTGGCGATTACAAAATCAGGGTCGGCCGAAAGTAGAGACTCAAGGCTCGGCGAGTGTGCGCCGCCTAAGTTTACGGCATTTTCAAGTGTTAGTCCGTAATCGTCCCAGGCATCCTCTGCCGCGGCACAGAGTGTACCGCCGGATAAAGCCCAAGTGTCCGCAAAGCTTCCAAGCAATGCCGCTACCCGCCGGGGGTTTTTCTTTACGGTAACTTCTCTGTCAAGCGAGTCGGTAAAGGTGACGGTATCGCTGATTTCAGAGCTTGTGTCTTTTTTCGAACATCCACCGAGCAGGGCTACCAAAAGGGTTAACGCCGTAAAAAGGCAAAGTATTTTATTCGCCGATAAGCTTCTTTTCAACATAATCAAATCCCAATCTGTTTACAGTATCCGCAAAGCGCTCCCCCTTTATTCCCTCGTCACGGAAGAGGAGTATAGTCTTTTCAAGCACATCCATTACCTCTTCTTCGGAAGTGAAAATCTTGGAAAGGGGCTTGCCCATAGCGGTTTTCTTGCCCCAACGGCCGCCTATGCAAACCTTGTAGCCTGAGGCCGCCTCTTCAAACGCGCCGAATGGGCACTTTTTATGACAGCGACCGCAATGGTTGCAAATTTCGGGGTCAATGTGTATTTTTCCGTCAACAAGCGTGGGGGCTTTCATCGGGCAGTTGGCGGAAATAATACATTTTTTACAGCCGCGGCACTTTTCCTTATCGGGCGTAAAAATACGCTGACCGATTACGCCGAAATCGTTAAGGTCGGGCTTTACGCAGTTGTTAGGACAGCCGCCCACAGCAATTTTAAACTTGTGGGGCAATGCTACATCGCCAAAGCCCACAAAAAATCTTTCGTGAATTTTTTGGCTTAAAGAAAAGGTGTCAATAAGTCCAAACTGGCAGGTTGTACCCTTGCAGGAAACAACGGGGCGTACCTTAGCGCCCGTTCCGCCGGTACTTAGTCCTCTTTCCTTTAAATACATAATGAGTGAGGGGATTTTATCGTAAGGAACGCCCTGAATTTCCAATGTCATTCTGCCTGTAAGCGTAATTTCAGCCGAGCCGAAAATTTCGGCGGCTTCTGCCACGGTTTTATGCTCTGCCGAGGTGATTTTGCCGTTGCCTGTGATTACGCGGACATTGAAAATATCCTCAAAACGCTTGTCCCTAAGACAGCCGAGGCTTTTAACCTTTGCAATTTGCTCGGGTGTAAGCTTCCCGTCCTTCGGTGTCATTCCGAGCGCTTCAAACTCCTTAATATTATCCATACCTGCTGTCTCCTTTATGCATTAATAAACCTTTTTTATGATAGCATAATTATTGTTTTGTGTCAACCGAGGATTAATACTTGCAAAAAGTAAAAAATATGGTATAATATAATAAACGCGGATATAGTTTATCGGTAGAACATTAGCTTCCCAAGCTGAATAGGTGGGTTCGACTCCCATTATCCGCTCCAAAAATCCTCATTCTTTTGAATGAGGATTTTTACTTCTTCACTCTTCACTCTTCACTCTTCACTAAAATATGCTATAATATTCTAAAAACGATAAATAATATATGTATTGATGTTCGGGAGGTAATTTTATGTGCACAGCCGCAACCTACAAAACAAAGGATTTTTATTTCGGAAGAACCCTTGATTACGAATTTTCTTACGGTGATGAGGTAGCCGTTATGCCCCGCAATTACCCGCTTAATTTCCGTTTTAACGGGTGCCTTACAAAGCATTATGCTATTATCGGTATGGCGCATATTGTTGGTGATTTTCCGCTTTTTTATGATGCGGTAAACGAGAAGGGACTTTGTATGGCAGGGCTTAATTTTGTAGGCAATGCTTACTATCGCGGTGAAATTAAGGGTAAGGATAATGTGGCGCAATTTGAGTTTATACCCTGGATTTTAAGCCGTTGCGCTACAGTAAACGATGCTAAAAACCTGCTTGATAATATTAATATCACCAACACTCCCTTCAGCGATAAACTTCCTGTAGCACAGCTTCATTGGATTATCGCTGACAAAAACGGCGCGATAACCGTGGAATCGGTAAAAGAGGGTATTAAGGTTTACGATAACCCGGTTGGTGTCCTTACCAACAATCCGCCGTTTTTAGAGCAGATGTCAAGGCTCAACGATTATATGCACCTATCACCCAGACAGCCCGAAAACACATTTTCAGATAAACTTTCCCTTAAAGCCTACAGCAGAGGTATGGGTGCGTTAGGACTGCCCGGCGACCTTTCCTCACAGTCCCGCTTTGTAAGGGTTGCCTTCACCAAAATGAATTCAGTTTCGGGCAATTCCGAGAGTGAGAGCATAAGCCAGTTTTTCCATATTTTAGGCTCGGTGGACCAGCAGAGAGGCTGTTGCGAGGTGGCAAAAGGTGAATACGAAATAACACTATATACATCTTGTTGCAACGCGGACAAAGGCATATATTACTACACCACCTATGAAAATCATCAGATCACGGCGGTGAATATGCACAGAGAAAATCTTGACGGAACACACATTGCACGCTATCCCCTGATTACAAGTCAGCAAATTAAAATGCAGAATTAATAACATTTAAAAATCGCCTGCCTTATTAACTAAGGCGGGCGGTTTTTCTGTATTATCTGTCTTCAATTTTAATATATTCGCGCCGCGGCTGAACGCTTTTGTAAGCGGGGCGGATTATTTTACCTGCGTTTAAAAGCTCCTCGATGCGGTGGGCGCTCCAGCCCGCTATACGCGCGATTGCGAAAAGCGGAGTATAGAGCTCATGGGGAAGTCCCAGCATATCGTAAACAAAGCCACTGTAAAAATCAACATTAATGCTGACGCCCTTATACATCTTGCGCTCGCTTGCAATAATCTGCGGTGCGAGGGTTTCGACAAGACTGTAAAGTCCGTATTCCTTTTCCAGACCCTTTTCTTCTGAAAGACTTTTTACGAAGCCCTTAAGAACTGTAGCCCTTGGGTCGGAAACGGAATATACAGCGTGGCCTACGCCGTATATAAGGCCGGCTTTGTCAAAGGTCTCCTTATGGAGAATCTTTTTAAGATAGTCGGCAACCTCCTCCTCGTCAGACCAGTCCTTTACATTCTCCTTAATATCGTTGAACATAGCAGATACCTTTATATTTGCTCCGCCGTGCTTAGGTCCTTTAAGGGAACCGAGCGCCGCGGCTATAGCAGAGTAGGTATCCGTTCCCGAAGAAGATACAACATGGGTTGTAAAGGTGGAGTTGTTTCCGCCGCCGTGCTCTGCGTGGAGCACAAGCGCCGCATCAAGAACCCTTGCCTCGAGAGGTGTGTACTTGCCGTCCAGTCTCAGCATATAAAGTATATTTTCCGCAGTGGAAAGCTCGGGACGCGGTTCATGAATAAAGAAGCTGTCGCTGCCTTTAATATAATAATTATATGAATGGTAGCCGTAAACCGAAAGCAACGGGAAGCGGGCAATAAGCTGTAAGCACTGCCTGAGAACATTCTGAATATCGGTACTATCGGCCTTTTCGTCATAGGAATAAAGAGTAAGCACGCTCCTTGCAAGTGAGTTCATCATATCCGATGAAGGAGCCTTCATTATAATATCCCGCACAAAGGAGCCGGGTAGTGTCCTGTAAGACGAAAGAACGCTATTGAACTGAGCAAGCTTGGCAGAAGTCGGAAGCTCGCCAAACAGCAGAAGATAAACTATCTCTTCAAAGCCAAAGCGGTTATCCCGTATAAAGCCGTCCACCAGCCTTTCAACATCATAACCCCTATAATAAAGATGACCGGGGCAAGGCACCTCTTCGCCGTCAACCTCTCGTTTAGAGACAATCTCCGATATTTCGGTAAGACCCGTAAGCACACCTTTACCGTTAAGGTCGCGAAGTCCTCTGTTAACCTTATGTTCAATATAAAGCTGCGGTTCAATGATACAGTTAGTCGTGCAGTAATCGGCATATTTCAAGATTTCAGGAGTAATCGCATTATAATCATTACCCGATTTTCCGTTCATTTCGTCCCTCTTTTCTTTTACTTGTTATTTTATAATTTTATCATATATAGATGTTTGTTTTTTAAACTGACTGTTAATTTTTTTGGTTTGATTACTAATGTTGGGATTCGAATTGTTTTTCTTTAGAAGCCTCCCTTGCCTCACAGGGAGTTTTACATCTTTAGCCTCCCAAGCCTCACGGGAGGGGGACCGCTTGCGGTGGTGGGATATTTTTAGGCTTCTGCAGACTTAAGTATCCCTCCGCCTCGTTCCTCGGCACCTCCCTTTAGGGCAAGGGAGGCAATTATCGTTACACCCCAACATTAGAAACAGACCCAAAAAATAATAGGTTTATTTATAAGCAAACAGCCGCCTATCAAGGTGGCTGTTTGTTAAAATTAATTCAATTTAATCCATATGCCGTGACATACACGGGATTACTCCCACGGCCCATAACCGCCCATTCCGTCCGCTTCACTCGAGCTGCTACTTGACGAATCGGAGGCTACGCTTGATGAGCCGGAAGACGAATTAGAGGAACCTGACGAAGAAGTGGTAGACGAACTCGTATTAGAATCGGGTGTACCTGCCTCGTCTATTATTTCGCTAATTTCACTTGAAGTGTTGGAAGAGCTTGAAGAGCTACTATCGGGCTTATCGGAAGGAACAGAAATTACACTTCCTGTTTCAAAATCCACTACGAGAGTATTATCTTCCATATCGTCAACAGTGACTGTGTCAAATCCCTCGCTTGACTGTGAGGATGTTGCGCTGTCACTTTTAGATCCAGTAGTATCTTTACCTCCGCAGCCGCAAAACAGAACGGCCGCAGAAGATAAAATCAGGATAAACGCAATTATTCTTTTCATTCTTAACTTTATTACGATCCCCACTCTACATCGGTGCCGTCGCCTTCGTCTGTTACCACATCTTCAGATGCTGTAAGAACATCTAAAACTGAAAATTTAAGTACTTCAATGTAGGGTTCTTCAAATAAATTTTTCATCGTTATCCCTCCGTCTTATTAAGCAAATGGGTTTACTCTTGACTGAATTTCAGCCGAGAAAGTATAAGTATTTACATTTCCAGCAGTAGTATACGAATAACCAACGGTAGTATAGGTTTTACCGGTAACAGGTTCGATGAGGCGTACTGCATACTGTAAATAATTAGTATTTTCCCACATTTTCTTGGTTTGAGCTACCTTTTTAACGGTTATTTTTTTGCCGTCTTTGGAGAAGGTTACTGCATCGCCATCTTTAAGAGTATCATTAGCTGCAACTGCACTATCGTATTTATTTATGATGCTTTGCATTAAAGTGTCATCTGTATCTACAGCAACAGCTTTTTTGAAGGAATTATAATCACCCATAATTACAAGAGTACCGAATTGAACGCCGGTTCCTTTTATAGCATAAGAACCGAACTGTAAACCATTTACTCTTTCATATGCAATCGTACTATTTTCATTGGCATACTTTTTGCCGTAACCAAAGGTTGTAACCTTTTTATCACCGGTGGGTAACTTGCACTTAAGAACTTGTACGTTACCGTCAACACCATCAAGGTTGAAAGCGCCATTCTCGTCCTTATTGGGATACTTATAATTATTATCACCGAGATCAACATACACACCGCCGTAAGGGATAAAATATCCTTCAGCTACATTATTGACCTCTTCTTGGGCTTGCTTTGCGGTATAAGTTGTTTCCTCTTTATCAATCTTAAGAGTACCCGAACCGGCATTGATTGTATAAACCTGATCAACATTAGTATCCGCAAAGTCACCCGATACAGTGATACTATAATCGTTAACAGCAAGAGCGGTACCGGAAACAGTAAGCTCTATGTCAAGTGAAAGGTCCTTAGCAGTAGCATCGCCGATATTAAATACATCGACTAATGTAACGGTGTTACCCTTAACCTTGTAATCCACAGCTTCTGTCCAAGCCTTGGTTTTATCCGAGATTGTTGCTTTTGTGACGCTAAGTTCTGCGGGAAGTGTGAGCACAACCTTTGCACCTGTAACATCTTCAAAATTCTTTGATGACAATGTAAGGGTTGCAGTTGCCGTTTTTGTACCATCGCTTGCTACTTTTAAGATGGCAGCCGACTTCGAATTGTCCACTGTGATTTCGGGCTGCGGATTTAATGCAGAAGCGGTTAACGCGCAGCTGAACGCCGTGGCTGTTGCCAATACAGCCGTTAAAATTCTTGTTCTTATTTTCATAACCAATCCTCCTGAATACCTTATGATTTAAAAATTCGTCTCACCGAGACATAAATTTAATAGGATGACAACGGCAGTCTCCTAAATTTACTATAAGTATAACACTTATTTCATAAATTTGCAAGTGAATTATTAACAAAATCTATTGTATTATTTGTAAAAAAATTCATCACTTTTTTGTTAAAATAGACAAATGCCCTATCTGTCGATTTATTAGATTTTAGATGTTAGATGTTAAATGTTAGACAAAATAATCAATTTAACGGTTACAGAACAGGGTTTGTGCTACCTCCGTCTATTGTCTAATATCTAATATCTAACATCTAAAAAACATTGCGCAAGCAAAGCCGGCGCAATGTTTTTTCTTTTAGTACCCACATTATCGGCGCAAAATACGGAACTTCCGTATATACCTTACGGTTGCGCCGCGCCCAATGTGACCACTAAACCTATTTTGAAGTTATACCAACTCAATGATTGCCATCTCGGCAGCGTCGCCGCGGCGGGGACCGGTTTTAACAATCCTGCAGTAACCGCCGTTAACATCCTTATACTTGGGAGCAATTTCGTTGAAGAGCTTTGCTACAACGTCCTCCTTAGTAATGAAAGCCATTGCCTGACGCTTAGTGTTAAGGTTGTTATCCTTAGCGAGTGTAATATACTTCTCTGCCATTGATCTTACTTCTTTGGCGCGGGTCACAGTAGTCTCAATTCTGCCGTTTTCAAGCAGATAGGTTACCATAGCTCTGAGCATGGCGGTTCTGTGATCGCTGGTTCTTCCGAGTTTACGGGTTCCCGGCATTTCTATTCACTCCTTAACAGTGTGATTTTGCTTTAATGCTTTATTCATCGTCGTGCTTGAGGGTAAAGCCAAAGGAATTAAGCTTTGCAATAACCTCTTCAAGCGACTTGCGGCCTAAATTTCTTACCTTCATCATATCCTCTTCGGACTTGTTGATGAGGTCTTCGACCGTATTTATACCTGCACGCTTCAGGCAATTGAAGCTGCGGAGTTGTTCAACCAAGTCGGT
>CAZRMP010000036.1:0-9847 GCA_964601235.1 uncultured Ruminococcus sp. | reverse complement strand
GCCCGACCCCGTTTTAGGTAATGACGATTGCTTAATAAAAATCGAAGCGGCGGCGCTCAACCGTGCGGACTTAATGCAGAGAGAGGGAGACTATCCCCCGCCTGCGGGCTGTCCCGAGTGGATGGGGCTCGAAATCGCGGGTACTATTGTTGAAATCGCCGAGGGCGCAAAGGAAAAATCCAACTGGAAAATAGGCGATAAAGTATGCGCGCTGTTAGGCGGCGGCGGATATGCTCAGTACGCAAATGTTAAGTACGATATGCTTATGCCCGTGCCGAAAAACTGCTCTATGGTAGAGGCGGCGGCAATGCCCGAGGCATTTGCGACTGCTTATCTTAACCTCTTTATCGAGGGCGGAATCAAGGCGGGCAACACCCTTCTTATGAACGCGGGCGCAAGCGGTCTTGCAAGCGTTATTATTCCTATGGCAAAGGCATTCGGCGTAAGGGTTATCACCACCGTTTTAACCGAGGAAATTGCCGAGAATATAAAGCACTTAAACGCCGACAGAGTGGTTGTAACCGCTAAAGAAGATATTGTCGAAGTTCTTAAAGAAGAATTAGAAAACGGTCACGGCGTGGATGTGGCTATCGACTGCTTAGGCGGCGAGATAATGGGCAAATGCATCCATTATTTAACCCACGGCGCGCGCTGGATTATGATAGCCGCCCTTGCGGGACAGAAAACCGAAATCGACCTTAAAAACATATATGTAAGGAATGTCCGTATTGTGGGCAGTACTTTGCGTTCAAGAACACCCGAGGTCAAGGCGCAGATTTTGGCAAGCCTTGTTCGCGATGTATGGCCCAAGGTTGAAACAGGCGAGGTTAAGCCCACTATCTACAAGGTTCTGCCCATAACCGAGGCTGAGGCAGCCCACGATATTCTCTATCGCGGTGAGAATGTAGGAAAGGTAGTATTGACGGTAGAATGATAGATATAATTCCCGTAGATTACGGAAAATCGGTTTTGCCCGAAAGCTGGGTATACCAAAACGGTTCGGAAGAAAAAAAGCTCCCGATTATATTCAGGGTATATCTGCTTAAAACCGAAAACCGCCTTATATTGGTTGACGCGGGCTGTGAAACTATGCCCGGCTTTGATATGAGGGATTTTATAGGTACTGTAAAGGCGCTTAATAATATCGGGATTTCACCCGAGGAAATAACCGATTTGATTATTACCCACGCCCACCACGACCATATTGAGTGTGCCAAATACTTTAAAAACGCCGTTATTTATATCCAAAAGGATGAATACGAGGCGGGAAAAGGCTATTTGGCCGAAGCCCTTGATATCCGCACCTTTGATGAGGAAATGCAGATTTGCGGCGGTGTAAAGGCGGTTAAAATCGGCGGTCACTCCAAGGGCTCGTCAATCGTAGAAATAACGGGCGAAGACAGGCCGCAAATAATCGCGGGCGATGAGTGTTATATGAGGGGCTGCCTTACAAAGCAGATTCCCACGGGTATGGCATATGACCGGGAAAAAAGTCAGGCTTTTATTCAAAAATACGGCAAGGGTGGATATACGGTTTTGCTCTGCCACGATGAATAAGCTTGATATAAGGATTTAATATATGTTTTTGGGCGTTTTTCCGGTTATTTTCTTAAAATAGCGCGAAAAGTAATTGGCGTCGCTGAAGCCGACCGCTTCTGCTACAGACTCAACGCTGTGCTGACCTGTTTCCAAAAGACCTATTGCTTTTGTAATGCGTAGCTCTAACAAATAGCGGTGAAGCGGTTTGCCGAAAATTCGTTGAAATTCAGAGCTCATATAATTTGGGTGAAAGTGAAATATTTCCGCTATTCTTTTATTTGTTATTTCTTCATTATAATGCGACTGTAAATAATCTGCCACAGAATTCGCGTCAAAATAATTTGTCTTGCGAACTGCAAGCTGACGCACAAATTCCGCTAACACAAGTATCATCTGAGCATCATTTTCAAGTTGATAATAAATCTGTTTTTTCTCATAGCGGTCAATCATTTCTTTTAGTGCCTTTTCAAGAAAAAAGGCATTTTTGCAGTACGCAAATCGGTTAAGCTCTTTGCTGTCTTCAAAGGTTATGTTTTCAAAAGCATAAAGCTCTCCGCCCTCTTTATAAGGCAAGGGCGAAATCGGAATATTACTGTCGCAAAAATTCTGAGTCCAGTCAAAATTAATTGCAAAGAATTTCACATTTGCGGGTATGATACGGTACGGAACACCTGAATTAATCAGTATTGCACTGCCGCGGGGCAGCTCGACTGTTTTTCCGTCTATGTATAGTTGTCCGTTTCCTTCGGTTACATAAAATAAGCGTACATCGATGGGAAATACCTCGCAAAACGAAGAGCTTTCGGAAATCACAAGCTCGCGCGGGAATCTGGCGAAGGGCTTTATTTCATTGAAAAGCATTTTAATCTCCTTTATTTTATGCTAATATAACTTTGATTTATGCTTTGATTATAGTATGCATTTATGCTAAAATCAAGTCATAAATCTTTGTTTTTTTAAAGGAGTTTTATTTATGTCAAATTCAACGCTTCGTTTGCCCGGTCGAATTGCCGTTTTCGCAGTGGCCCATGCAAAATATTGGGCTCAGTTTCCGACTCTTAAGGGAAAGCTCCAAGAATACCACACCGAGCTTTGCAAAAAGCTTACCGACTTCGGTGCAGAGGTTACCGACTTCGGCATTATTGACAGCGAAAGACAGGGCTATGAGCTACTGCCGCGTTTGAAGGCTGCGGACTGCGATGTCTGGTTCTGCAATATGATTACATATGCCACATCTTCAGTTTTCGCTCCTGTTATGCGTGACGCAGACCGTCCTGTTGTGCTTACGGCTCTTCAACCGCTTAATGCTTTGGATTATACTAAGGCTAATACTCTTATGCAGCTTGAAAACGACTGTATATGCTCCGTTCCTGAATATGTGGGAGTTGCAAACCGTCTCGGAAAGAAAATCAGCGATGTAATTATAGGCACCTTAAACGGCGATGAGAAAGCCGATGAGGAGCTTTTAGAATGGTGCAAAATTGCCGCCGTATTGCGAGCTCTGCACGGCGCACGTATAGGTCTTATGGGACATGTGCTTGAGGCTATGTACGATATGCACGCCGACCCGACGGCGGTTTCCGCGGCGTTCGGACTTCACGTACCGCTTTTAGAGCCTGACTCCATTCTCCCCTATGAAAAAGCTGTCACTAAGGAGGAAATTGCGGCAAAATCCGCAGAAATCTGCGAGAAGTTTGACCGTCCTGACCCTGTAAGCGATCCTATTACTAAAAAGCTGACGGACGAGGATTTACGCGATTCCGCGAGAAGCGCGGTGGCTCTTGAAAAGTTTATTAAGGATAATAAGCTTAACGGTCTTGCTTATTATTATGAGGGATTGGAAGGCTCAGCGGTCCGTAAGTGTATTTCGTCGCTGATTGTGGGAAACTCTCTGCTTATAGGTAAGGGCTTCCCGATGTGCGGTGAGTTTGACATTAAAACCTGTATTGCAATGCTTATTATGGACAGACTGGGCATAGGTGGTAGCTTTGCGGAGCTTCATCCCTTTGACTTTAACAGTAACTGTATTCTGATCGGTCACGACGGTCCGCACCATATTGCGATTGCCGAGGGCAAGCCCGTTATCCGAAGCCTGCTGAAATATCACGGCAAGGAGGGAAGCGGAGCGTCTGTGGAATTTAAGCTTAAGGAAGGCCCCATCACAATGCTCGGCATTACGCAGGACGCAAACGGTCACTTCCGTTTTATAATCGGAGAAGGCGAGTCACAGGCAGGACCTATACCTCCGACAGGCAACACAAATACGCGCGCTGTATTTAAGCCCGACACGCGTGAATACATTAAAAAGTGGGTAATGGCGGGACCGACTCATCATTATGCTTTAGGTACAGGGCATCACGCCGAAACAATAAAGAAGATAGCCGATGTTTTAGGCATTGAAGCGGTAATCGTAAAATAGGAGGGTATATAATGTTTAATACTGTTAATCTTGAAATGAGCTTAAAGCCTTTTAAAAGGACAGACGACGAGTATATACGCGGCGTTTGCAGAGAGGTGTTTGAACAGTGGCGACCGTTGCTTAAAAACAGGGAGACCGTCTCGGTCATGCTTTGGACTGCCGACGGCAGCGAAATTCTTGATTATGCCGGTAATCCGGATGATGAATTTGAGTGGTGCTGTTATATTGGTACGGCAAACCGTGAGCTTATCGGTAAGGAAGATGATCCTGATTGCTCGTTGCATGAAAAGAAGCATTATTATATGGATAATCCGCCCGTAATGACCTACGGAATTTTAAAGAAGATTGTAAGCACACTTAAAGAGGAGGGGAAAAGGGCATTTCCGAACTCGATAATAAGAGTCGGAGAAACCTTTGACATAGGACCTGAATTTGCAAAATCCGATTTTAAATATAAGCGCCATCCCGAGATTTCATCGGGAACCAAGTTGGATGCCTTCGGATTTGTTGATGCAACAGCTTTGCTTAATGAAGATGACCGCCGCTATGCCGCATACCCTGACGGTATTCCGCAAGACACACCTTTCGGCACTTTCTTTGGCAAACAGGCAAATATATTTTTGAAGGATATGGGCTTTGACTATCTGTGGCTTTCAAACGGCTTGGGCTTCAGCTCCGAACCGTGGTCTGTTACAGGCAAGGTGTTTGACGGAAAAAGCTTTTATCCCGAAAAGCTGGAAAAGACAAACAAGAGTGTATTTGATTTCTGGCGTCTTTTCAGAAAAGAATGTCCCGATTTTCCGCTTGAAACCAGAGGCACAAACAACTCGGTCGGAATAGATTACGCGACCGACGGCGTACCGCTTTACGATATTTACAATGCGGGATTTAATATTACCCCTCCGCCTAACTCTCCTTGGGCGGCGCTTAACGACAATTTCGGTCTCGAAATAATGGGACATATGACCCGAATTTGTGAGCTTCCGAGTGACGGGTTTATGTTCAGATATTATATTCACGACCCTTGGTGGCTTAATTCCCCATGGTACGATCGATATAACGGAAACGCGCACGATATTTATCTTCCGATGGCTATTACAAGGGTAGATGCCGATGGAAAGGTACAGTCTGCTGAAACTCTGAACATTCTTTCAATTGACAATTCTTACGGAAATATGCCGGATAATTGTGTGAATGAGCCGTTGCCCCATCTTTTAAAGGCGGAAAAGGATATAGCCGACGATATAGCACCGTTTGTATGGGTTTACCCGATGAGAGAATTTACAACCGCTCACTCCGAAGAGGCGCTTTATGAAATGTATTTTGGCGATAAGTATATTTCCGAGGCGATTAACAACGGTTTACCGCTTAACTGCGTTGTTTCCACAGATAATTTTTTAAAGACGCCGCTTGAACTTTATAAAAAAAGTATACTGATTTCTCCCATTCCGCAAACTAAGGAAATTGCCGACAGACTTTTGGAGTTTGAAAAAGCCGGAGGAAATGTGATTTTTTACGGAAGCGTTAAGGCTGCCGAACGCCTTGAAAGCAAGGCAAGCTTTATTGATTTCACCGCTTCTCCCTGTGCAATCAGAGAAAAACTGTCCGATTTTGGATATTCTATAAAATTCGAACGCAAATCCGACGGGGTAAAACCAAACGCATTGACAATTTCACGGGTTGATAATGCATTCACATTTTCGGTTTATTCCCCCAATCTAACAACCGATACCTTGCTTAAATTTCCGCTCGGTGCACCGATACTTACGGGAACCGATACTGAAATTCGCGACGGTTATGCTGTTTACCGCTTCGGTATATCCGAGCATAAGGAGTGCAGAGTTTTTGTCAAGCAGGAAAGCGGTGTAATAACCCTTAAGGAAGCCGCGCCCGTAAGCTGTAACTATCACAGAAAGCTAAAGCTTGGCGGACTTAACAATGCAACCGTATATATTTTTCCTGAATGTAACGGAAATGTTGCCCTGGGAGATGCAAAGTGTCTTGGGGATAGGATTTCGGGAATTATTCCGCTTAAAAAGGTTGAGGACGATAAAAACGGAGTTTACTTTACGGTAGAAAACCTAAGCGGAACATATACCGTTCTGCTTCCTAAAAAAGCTTAATTATGAAATATTATTACCGTTTCCGCTCCCACGGGAGCGGAAACGGTAGGATTCTTTCTTGGGAGTTTTTTGTTATGAGAATTACAGAGAAAATAAATATGGATATTTCGGGTCTTATAGAAAACGGCCCTATTACAATTGTGGCTTTCGGAGACAGTGTCACACACGGGGCGGTAGGTCCCGGAGAATTTGATTATGAAACCGTGTACTGGAATCGTCTTCGTAAGAAAATAAATGATGTGAGAAATTATGTTCCTGTGAATGTTATTGATGCGGGAATAGGCGGAATTACAGCTAAAGAATCTTTGAAACGAATGGAAGGTCAGGTCTTCGCCCATAATCCCGATTTGATAATTGTCTGTTTCGGTCTTAATGATGTAAACGGGACGCTTGAGGATTATATTTCCTCGCTGAGAACAATATTTGAGGAATGTAATAATCGCGGAATACAGACAATATTTATGACACCCAATATGCTTAATACATATGTTGCCGAGGACACCAAGGAATGTTTTTTGGATTACGCTGCAAAGACGGCGGAAATGCAGAACAGCGGAAGAATGGACAAATATATGAATGCGGCGTGCGATTTGGCAAACAGTATGGGTGTTGAGGTTTGCGACTGTTATTCAAAGTGGAAGGAAATCAGTAAAACCGAGGATACAACCCTGTTGCTTGCAAACAGAATAAATCACCCGACAAATCAGATGCACGAGCTGTTTGCCGACAGTTTATTTAATGCAATATTTAAAGATAAACCGGAGATAATAATGTCTGTCTCCGGCACAATGTACAATGACAAGTAATGTAATCGAAATATATCAATGACGGTCACGGAATGATATTCAAAGACTTTGACGGAAAAATGTTCTTCACAATGCACTATCCTAATGGACCTTATGGGGCAGAAAGAGCTGAGATAATGAAAATAGAAGAAATTTCCAATGAACCGTATTTAAAAATAATATAATTTTTAACGATTTAAGCGATAGAAATATTCGTCGGCACAATATTGCTAAACAAAGGTGAGTTCGACCTTGATGGCGAAAAGGAGATAAATGCTGAAAGCGGATTTGTTTCGCTCCTTGTGTTAAGCGGAGAAATAACCGTTAAATATGGCGGCGGTACGGTTGTTGCACAAAAGGGCGGAAGTATTCTTATTCCCCAGAGCTTAAAGGCATTAGTAAGCGGTGGAGCAGAGGTTATTTACACTGAATAGAAATATGAATAAAAGCGGGATAGATATATTAAGGGGCTGTGAAAAAACTTTGTGCGTGATAAAATTTACCGCAAATCTCTCCGATAAAATACCGCAAATCTCTATGATAAAACACCGCAAATCTCTATGACAAAAATGCACAAATCTCTCCTATTGGATTGACATTATTTAAAATTCAGGGTATACTATAGGCGAAGGAGAGTGAGCGTTATGCCTTTTGAATATATTAAGCGAGTATGCGACAGTGAGCTTGAACTTAAACTTGAAGCGTTTGGCGCCGTTCATATTGTCGGTCCTAAATGGTGTGGAAAAACGACAACTGCAAAGCAATATGCAAAAAGCTATATTGAAATGCAAGACCCGGATAAACGGGATATGTATTTGGAGACTGCTAAAATAAAACCGTCAAATCTGCTTGTCGGAGAAAATCCGAGACTGATTGACGAATGGCAGGTTGCTCCAAATCTTTGGGATGCTGTTCGCGTATCGGTAGACCGTAGGAATGAGGACGGGCTGTATATTTTAACCGGCTCTAATTCGATTGACAAAACCAATATTATGCATACCGGAACAGGGCGGATTGATACTCTTTCTATGTATCCTATGAGTCTCTACGAATCCGGAGAATCCAACGGCAGTGTTTCATTATCGGATTTATTTAATAATCCGTCCGCACTTGATAACGGCTGTGAATCTGACCTCTCAATCGACGGATTGATTTTTGCTGCTTGCAGAGGCGGGTGGCCCTCTTCAATATTTAAGAAAAGCGATAAAGCAAAGCTTTTAGTAGCACAGAGTTATTTTGAGGGTTTGTGCCGTGAAGATATTTCAAATGTTGACGGCGTAAAAAGAAATGAAACTACCTCACGCCTTCTGCTGCGGTCATATGCTCGCAATATCTCAACGGTTGCCGCCAACCAATCAATAATCAGAGATATTAACGCAAATACCGATATGTCAGAATCAACATTTTATGACTATGTTAATGTTCTTAAAAAGTTGTATGTCATTCAGGATATAGAGGCTTGGTGTCCGGCAATTCGTTCAAAAAGCGCCATTAAGGCAACTAATAAGCGGGAATTTGTCGATCCTTCTCTCGTAGTGGCTGCGCTCGGCGTTGATCCCGATTATTTCAATCTTGACTTGAAAACCTTCGGTTTTATCTTCGAAACACTTTGCATTCGCGATTTAAAGGTATATTCGGCGGCTCATGACGGTAAGGTTTCCTATTACCGTGACAGATATGGACTTGAAGCCGATTGCGTTTTGCATATGCGCGACGGAAGATATGCGTTAATTGAATTTAAGCTCGGCAGTGCTGATATTGAGGAGGGTGCAAAGCATCTTATTGAATTAGAGAAGCTGATAAAACAGCACAATGAAAAGGAAAAACAGATTAAACTGCGGCTGCCTGATTTGAAAATTGTTGTTACCGGAACACAATGCGGATACAAAAGACCGGATGGCGTTTTGGTAGTACCGATTGGTTGTTTGAAAGATTGACACATATATGCTTGTTCTCGTTGGCAGCGTTAAAATGACAGACCACATTGTGCGTGAAATGACGGGGCGTAATTATGGTGTTTTTGTTCGTCACAAGAATATCTGATGTAGGGAACATTATGGCATAATAATGATATAAAGAGGTACCTACAATAGAATAAGCAAGGATACAGGTATTTATCTGCAATTGCTTTTTGCCGTTCTAAAAGGACAGTGACCCTGTCCTTTTTGTTTACTTTTTGAGTTTTTCGTGTTATAATAAATCCGTTGATTTTATTTAGTATTATAATAGCTTGCGCAGTTTGATTTTTCAGGTGAAATTAAAAATTGTGACCTAAATTCGTGTAATGCCGTTTGGGCACATTTTTGAGCCTGTTTTCGATAAATCTTTACACGAATTTTTTCTTATGAGTTGGCGAATAGTAATTATGATGAGAGGGCGAGGATATGCCGGACAAGTTTATTTTACATTCAAATTACAAGCCTACCGGCGACCAGCCCGAGGCGATAGCAAAGCTTACCGAAGGTGTCAAAAATGGCTTAACGGAACAGGTTTTATTGGGTGTTACGGGTTCGGGTAAAACCTTTACAATGGCGAATATTATCGCTAATGTAAATAAGCCCACATTGGTTCTTGCCCACAACAAAACCCTCGCCGCACAGCTGTGCTCAGAGTTCCGAGAATTCTTCCCGGAAAACGCGGTGGAATATTTTGTCTCCTACTATGATTATTACCAACCCGAGGCGTATATCCCCGGGAGCGATACCTATATCGAAAAGGATTCCGCTATTAATGACGAGATAGACAAGCTCCGCCATTCCGCGACCTGCGCCCTTTCCGAGCGGCGGGATGTTATTATTGTGGCATCGGTTTCCTGCATATATTCTTTGGGCAGCCCTATCGATTATAAAAATATGGTAATTTCCCTAAGGGTTGGAATGGAGAAAAACCGTGACGAGCTGTTACACAAGCTTGTGGATTTGCAGTACGAGCGCAACGATATTAATTTTGTGCGAAATAAATTCAGAGTAAGGGGAGACACG
>CAZRMP010000035.1:0-9938 GCA_964601235.1 uncultured Ruminococcus sp. | reverse complement strand
GAAACGGTAAAGGCCATGCGCAAGGATGTTCTTGCAAAGTGCTACGGCGGCGATATAACGCGAAAGAAAAAGCTGCTTGAAAAGCAGAAAGAAGGCAAAAAGCGTATGCGCCGCTTAGGCTCGGTCGAGGTACCGCAGGAGGCGTTTATGGCGGTACTTAAGTTAGACGAATAGTAAGGGGGAAAGGGCTATGACTAAATCACAAAGGCATAAGGCTATTGTACGGCGCAGAATTTTTGTATCCCTTTGCGCGGTGATATTGGTGGCGGTTATATTGCTTATTACCTTTGCGGTAAAGGCGATATTATCAGGCGGAGAAAAGGACAATTCTTCGCTCAATGTAAGCAGTATACAAAGTGAGAATATTTCTTCCGAGGAACCCTTAGTATCCAGCTATCCGGAAACAGGGCCTAACGGACTTGACGCGAATTACAGCAAGCTTTTGCTTGTAAACGGCGAAAACCCGTTGCCTGAGGATTATGACTACGAGGGCAATTTAACCACTATTCCCGATGAGTATATCAACGGCTCGCTTAAACAGATTGACAAGGATGTTTGGCCCTATATGAAGGCGATGATCGACGCGGCGTGGGCGGATGGTGTTAAATTATATGTCTGGTCGCCCTACCGCTCTTACAGCACGCAAAATATGTTATTCAAAAAGCAGGTAGACCGCCAAATTGCAAAGGGCATTCCCGCTGACAAGGCAGAGGAGGCGGCGGCAACGGTCGTTGCGAGACCCGGTACGAGCGAGCACCACACGGGGCTTGCCGCCGACTTTAATATGGCGGACGATAAGTTTGAAACAACCGAGATGTATGCCTGGATGCAGCAGCACGCCGCGGATTACGGCTTTATTATGCGGTACAGCGGCGAAAAGCAATCGATTACGGGGGTAATTCACGAATCGTGGCATTACCGCTTTGTGGGTATTAACAACGCTAAGGAAATGAACAGGCTTAATATGTGCCTTGAGGAATATGTGGAATACATTAATAAGCAGTTTAATAAGCAGTAAATAAAGCGTAGAGGGAGCGGTTAACCGCTCCCAATTTAAAAAAATTAAAAAAAACCTTGCTATTTTGTGTTTTTTATGGTAATATAATTCTTGTTCTAAGGGAAAAGCTTAACAGAGGGCATAAATCGCTCGGTGTACTTCTTCACTTTTCACTTTTACTTCTTACTTCAAATATGGGGGTATAGCTCAGCTGGGAGAGCGCTTGAATGGCATTCAAGAGGTCAGCGGTTCGATCCCGCTTATCTCCACCAAAAATCCGTCGATTTGAAATCGGCGGATTTTTTATCCATTGCGAAAGCAATGGTATATCATCGCCGTCAGGCGTATATCATCACGCTTTAGCGTGTATATCATCAGCCGAAGGCTGCATACTCTTTCGCAATGATGATATACAAAACTTCGTTTTGATGATATGCAATCCCTTGCGGAATTGATGATATGCAATTTCTTCGAAATTGATATATCGGTGTCGGCTTTGCCGACTATTTTTAATAAACTCAACACTCAGACCATCGAGTGCCTCGGTACGCAAACGCGTGCTGAGGTGCTTCTTTTTTTATAGCCTTAATTCTCGCGAGGAAGTCATTACAGACCTAAGAATGTTCGAGTGCCTCGGTACGCAAACGCGTGCTGAGGTACTTTTTTTATGTTTAATTTTCTATTTTGCCTGATTTCGGTTAGAATAATAAGGAAGACTGTTGGGAGGTAGATATGATGAAAGGAAGATTCTTAACAAAGGAAATAATATCCGATTTTAAAGAGCATTTGATTTTGGAGGAAAGGAGTGCGGCGACGGTTGAGAAGTATATTCGGGATGTAAAGGCTTTTTCTGCTTTTGTGAACAGTTTAGAGATTACAAAAGAAGTAGTGATTGAATATAAAAAGCATTTGCAGGAAAGTTACGCTGTTCGGAGCGTCAATTCTATGCTCGCAAGCATAAACAGCCTGTTTGTTTTTCTTGGTTGGCAGGAGCTTAAGGTGAAGTCGATAAAACTTCAACAGCAAATCTACTGTCCCGAGGAAAAGGAGCTTACCAAAGCCGAATACACACGGCTTTGCAGAGCCGCAGAACGCAAGCACAATGAACGGCTGAATCTCATTTTACAGACAATCTGCGGTACGGGAATAAGGGTAAGCGAGCTTAAATATATAACGGTCGAGGCGGTAAGACAGGGCGAAGCTACCGTTTTCTGCAAGGCGAAAACGCGGTCTGTGTTTATTGTAAAAGAACTGCAAAAAAAGTTGCTGTGCTATGCGGCAGAGCAAGGAATACAAAGCGGTATGATTTTTGTGACACGAACAGGCAAGCCGATAAGCCGCACAAATATATGGCGGGAAATGAAAAACCTCTGCCTTGAAGCAGAGGTAAATCCTAAAAAGGTATTTCCGCATAACCTGCGCCACCTATTTGCCCGTGTGTTTTACGGAATCGAAAAGGATATTGCAAAGTTAGCCGATATTTTAGGGCACAACAGTATAGACACCACAAGAATATATATAATTTCCACAGGAACGGAGCACCGCAAAAGAATGGAAAATATGCGGTTAATATTATAAATAACATAATCGTTATTATGTTGCAAATTGAATTTTACAAGCAACAGAAAAAATAATTTTACATACTGTATTGTAGCATAATGCGGAAAAAATGTAAAGCGATTTGTTAATAAAAAATAAAGTGTGTTTAAAAATCTCAAAAATGCAGAGCATAAGAAAGCCTTTTTTGTTTTATTTTTTGAAAAACTAATAAAAGGCTTGTTTTTTTATGCTCAAATTTGTCTAAAAGAATTGTTTGCAGGTGCTTTTATTCCTCAGGCTACAACATAATAACGATTATGTTTCAGGCACGGTAAACGCATAAAGATAATTCTGCCACTGCAAAAAAACCGAACTAATAAAAAACGGAGGCATTTGGTAATGGACGAAAATAATGATATAAAACGGTTGGAGTTATTGGAGATTTTACAGTATCTTTGGAAAGGCAAGCTTTTAATATTATCTTTTATGGTTATTGCCGCGGTGTTAATGGCGATAAGAGTAGAGTTTTTTGTAAGCGAAACATATACCGCAGACGGAGTTTTGTATATATACAGTCAATTTTCAAACCAAACTCAAAGCGTTGCGGGGCTTAGCGAGGGCGCAACAAGCGAGGCTTTGACCGACAGCGATACAAGCAGTGCCGTAACAGGTGCTGCGATAAACGATGCCAGAACTATGAGTACAACATATATGGAAACCTTGAAGCTCAGATCCTTTCTTACCGAGGTGAGCGAGGAAATCGGCGGTGTGTATTCCTGGCAGCAGATAAAGAATATGATGCAGGTCTCCTCGGTGAATGAAACCGAGTATATTATGGTATCGGTTACTGCAGAGGACCCTAAAATGGCATACAAAATTGCAGAATGTATTTGTCGGAAAGCGCAGGGCAAATTTGCGGAGATTTTCAAAGGCGGCGAAGCGATAATTGTCGATAAGGTAATATATCCCCAATACGCAGACGGTAAGAACACCTTGAAAAAGATTTTATTAAGCGCTGTTTTCGGAGTAATGTTAGGCGGTTTCGTTGTTGTTTTGATAAGTATCTTCGACAGAAAAATCAGAAAAAGCGAGGATATCTCTGAAAAATATAATATTTCAATACTTGGGGAAACAATGCTGTCCGAACACGGAAAAGGCAAAAAAAGAAAAAAGGGCAGGGCAAACAGCGAAGCCGATAGAATTATTGATGAAACTACCGACTTTGACACCGTAGAAACATATAAAGCGATAAGAACAAATATTATGTTCTCAGTTCCGAAGCATGAAAACAGGAAGATAATTGTTGTGACGAGCGCCTCCCCCGGCGAGGGAAAAACCACAACCTCGATTAATTTAGCCCTAATGTTTGCACAGATGGGCGTAAAGGTGCTTTTAATAGACTGCGATATGAGAAAGCCCCGCATACATCGCTATATGGGGCTTAAGAGAGGCGCAGGCGTTTCAAATATTATATGCGGATATACCGAAATAGAAAATGCGATTTATAGGAATGTTAAAGAAAATTTAGATGTGATAACCGCAGGAGACATTCCGCCGAATCCCGCAGAGCTTTTTGAAAATCAAAGCTTTGCAGATATGATAGAGCGGCTTCAGGGCGAATATGAATACATTTTTGTTGACACCCCGCCCGTGACGGTTGTGACAGACGCCGTTGTTATTATGAAGCATTGCACAGGGGCAATATTGGTTGCAAGACAGGGGGTAACAATAAAGGATTTGTTCGCTTCGGCGGTGGAAGAAGCAAAAATGGCCAATGCAAAAATATTAGGCGCTATTTTCCACGACAGCAAGGAAAAACAGTCAAAACGCTATTATTATCAAAGGGGCAAATACGGCTATAAGTATAAATATAATTACCGTTACGGAGATGACTCGTCAGCTAAAGGAAAGCGTGAAAAAAATAATGCTTGATATACATACTCATTGTCTGCCCGAAATGGACGACGGCCCGAAAAGCGTATATGAAAGCAAAAGGATGCTGAGAGACAGCTGTTCCCAAGGGGTAGAAATTTGTGTCGCCACCCCGCACTGCGTTATTCATAAATGTATGGATATAACAGATTTTATAGATAAACGGAACAAAAGATATTCGGAGCTAAAAGAAGAGCTTGAAGCGGACCTATCGGCGTATCCGAAAATAATACTCGGTGCGGAAGTGTATCTGGACAACGATTTAAGCAAATATGAAGATATAAAGGGCGTATGCATCGGCAATTCGCCGTATATGCTTATAGAGCTGCCTCATCACATTGACCTGACGATCCTGTCGGAATGGATTTATAATCTCTCCCTTAAAGGAATAAAGCCCGTAATTGCCCATATTGACAGATATGGGAATTGGCAAGAGATTATAAGGGAATTGGGCGATGAAAAAATTATGTATCAGGTTAATGCGTCTCGGTTCTTATCCTTCCCGGGCAGAAGATTTATAAGCCGGTTTTATAAATATAGCGGTAATTTTATCGTTTCAAGCGATATGCACAATATGTCAAGCCGTAAATGCAATATTGAGAAAGCATTTGAAAAAGCCCTCAAGCGGTACGGCAATTCGGCTTATGATATGTTTCGGAACACAGCTAAGAAAATAATTGAAAACGAAGGCCTTGTCCCCCTAAAGAGAGGTTGAAAAAATGATATTTAATCTGTTGGCAGAGAAAATTATAATGCCGTTACATATAATGAACGGTTACACAGCGGAACGGTTGAGCGACGATCTGGCAGGCGAACAATATACACTGCCGCTCTCAGAGTCGGTTTATTATTTCTTAATTATTGCTTTTGCCGCTTTAATGCTGGTTTTACTTATATGCCGTATAGTCATTCGTTTTGAAAAATTAAAAAGAGAGATTAAATATGTAAATCTTGAAATCAAGAGGACAAGCGGCTCGGAGCGCGATTATTGGGAAAAGAAAAAACGCCGCCTGTGGCTTTCCCTTATTCCGTTTTATAAAGCATAACAAAAACCGAAACGGCATATAACCGCTGTTTCGGTTTTTGGTTCTAAATAAATTCAGTACTATGCCGAAGGTGAGCTTAATTACTCAAGACCTAAGGTATCGAGCGGGTCGGCAGAGTGCCCGTTTTTGCAGGCTTCAAAATGGAGGTGGCTTTGGTCGGCGCATTCGCTCGGCACTGTAGTGACCGTGCCGATTATATCCCCTGCCGACACCTTATCGCCGACCTTTACCTTTACGCCCTTTAAGGAGGCGTATTTTGTGGTTATGCCGTTTCCGTGGTCAACCGTTACCGCTGTTCCCAAAGTGCCGCTTTCTTCAACCGAAAGCACCTTTCCGTCCCCCGCGGCGCTTACAGCCGTGCCGTCCTCACAAGCGATATCAATACCGGTGTGAATACGCATATCGCCTAAGGTTGCGGAATACTGAAGCTCTTTTTCGCTGTAGCCCTTAATTATTTCCCCCTGAACGGGCATACTGAAAACAACCGCTGTTGCGGGGCTTGCAGTACTTTCTGCCGCGCTTTCTTCTTTAGAGGAATAAGGCTCGTCCGAAACGGGTTTTCCCACATCCTCCGAGGTGACGGGATTGGATATTTCGGGCATACTGCCGCTTTCAAAAAGACTGTTATCGGAGGAATATGAGCTTCCGCTTTCCCCTTTTGAGCTGTTTTCGCGTTTATTTATATTTGCCGCGGCAAACCAGGACGCGCCGCCTATCGCAATAAGGCAGCAGGCGATTACAACATAAAACGCCGCACTGCCTGTAAATTTAGATTTTGAGTGATATTCCGAGTATTTCAATTCTATCCTTCCTTTCCCTTATATTATTAACAAATATACATATTATATTCCCTAAAAATTTAAAATCCGTTCACAGAAACGAAAAATTTATGGTTTAATATATAACCGTACCGAAAAGGGAGCCGCACCCGTTTTGGTATAATTTCTCTTTTAAAAAAAGAGAAGTTCTCTCCTCAAACCCCTTAAAAGTGAAAAAGAGCCGTGCAAACGGCTCTTTTTCACTTTTTGCTTTATGCTTTTACAAAAAATTCTTTATACCATACAAGGAAGGTGTAAACCGTCCAGATTTTGCGGCTTAAATCCGCCTTGCCCGCACGGTGGTTGTCGAGCAAGCGTACAAGC
This sequence comes from uncultured Ruminococcus sp., assembly GCA_964601235.1. GTDB lineage: Bacteria > Bacillota > Clostridia > Oscillospirales > Acutalibacteraceae > UBA737. The sequence goes on along the minus strand of CAZRMP010000035.1, from coordinate 3,282 downwards.
GCCGCCGTATCGAAGAACTTTTCGGCAATATCGCTTGTAAACTCGGTTTTCACCTTTTCGTAATACTTATCCTCTTTAAGCCACACCCGAATAGGCACGGGGAAGCCTAATTTATCCTTTTCGGCGGTGAGCTTTGGTAAGGTCTTTTCCGCCGCCTTACGCAAAGCCAGCTTTGTGGTTTTGGTGCTTACGCGGCAGTTAAGGGGTATGGTCTCGGCTAATTCAAGCACCTTTTTATCAAGGAAGGGCACGCGCAGCTCAAGGGAGTTTGCCATACTCGTTTTGTCGGCTTTGAGCAGAATATCCCCCATAAGCCACATATTAATGTCGAGATACTGCATTTTTGTAATATCGTCCTTATCGGCGACTTCCTTGTAAAATTTATCGCATAAAACCTGCGGCGCGGCGGCGCGCTTTGCGGTTTCGCTTTTTAAGAGGGCGTTTCGCTCCTTTACGCTGAAAATAGAGGCATTGCCGATAAACCGCTCCTCAATCGTCTTGCCGCGGCGGACAAGATAGTTGATACCGTGCTTCTGCGGCAGATGCTCGCAGATTTTGCTTATAACGCGGCGTACTGAAAAGGGGAGCTTATCGTAGGCGGTAAGGGTTATGGGCTCTTGATAGATGCGGTAGCCGCCGAACAGCTCGTCCGCTCCCTCGCCCGACATTACTACCTTAACATATCCGCTTGCAAGCTTACTTACAAAGTATAGGGCTATTGCGGCGGGGTCGGCAAGGGGCTCGTCCATATGGTACTGAATTTCGGGGAAGGTGTCCCAGTATTCCTCGGGGGTAATCACCTTTGAAATATTTTCAACACCTATAGTATCTGCAAACTTCTTTGCAAAGTGAATTTCGTTATATCGGTCGCCGTCGGGGCTTTCAAAGCCTACGGTAAAGGTCTTGTCAACCTGTGCCGCCTCGGCAATATAGCTTGAATCAATACCGCTTGAAAGGAATGAGCCTACCTCAACATCGGCAATTTTGTGAGCCTTAACCGATTCCCGCACCGCCTTGTCGGTAAGGTCGGCAAAGTATTCGAGCACTCCGTCCTGAGCCTTAAATTCGGGGCGGAAGTAGCGGGTTTTCTTCATTTCCCCGTCCTTATATGTGAAATAATGGGCGGGCGGGAGCTTAAATACATTCTTAAAAAAGGTCTCCTCTGTGGGGGAGTACTGGAAGGAAAGGTAGTGGCTGAGCGCCTCCTCGTTAAGCTCCTTTTTAAAATCGGGGTGGTCAAGGAAGGATTTGATTTCCGAGCCGAAAATAAAGCTCCCCCCCATAAATGTGTAATAAAAGGGCTTTATTCCGAACATATCCCGCGCGCCGAAAAGGGCTTTTGTGCGCCTGTCAAAAATCACAAAGGCGAACATTCCGCGGAGCATAGGCACTAATTCCTCGCCCCACTCTTCAAAGCCGTGGAGCAGTACCTCGCTGTCCGAATTATTGGCGAAGGTATGACCTGCCTCGACAAGCTGTGCGCGAAGCTCCTTAAAATTATATATTTCGCCGTTAAAAACGAGCACCAAGGATTTATCCTCGTTAAACATAGGCTGACCGCCCTCGGCAAGGTCGATAATGCTGAGTCTCCTAAAGCCCAGCGCAATATCGCCGTCTATAAACTGACCCGCCGAATCGGGGCCGCGGTGAATAATACGGTTCATCATTTTGGTAAGCACCGTGCCGTCGTCCTTTATAAAATTGGTAAAGCCCGTAAAGCCACACATAAGCTGAATTCTCCTTTAAGGAATATAATATGTTATTATACACTATAATTTAGTATTTGTCTTCATTTTTTTAAAAATAATTAAAGATAATGTTCCGATTATGCCCCCGCCGATTATCGCCGAGACAAGCAGAAAGGGCAGATACCACCAAACCGCCCGCCCGAAAAGCAATGAGGCTACCGTTAGCTGTACTAAGTTATGCACCGCCGCCCCCGCAATGCTGAAGCCTACAACCGAAACGCTTTTTATTGCCGATAAAAGCCGCATTATCACCACCGATAAAACCCCCGCCGTAAGGGAAAAGACCAGCGAAAAGGGGGAGGAAAAAAGCAGGGCGGAAAGCAAAATACGGGTTATATTTACGAATAGCGCGCCTTTAAAATCGTTAAAACAAAGCAAAAGCAGGGCAATAGAGTTGGCAAGCCCTAATTTTATTCCGGGGGCTATAAAGGAAAGGGAAAACAGGCTCTCTAAAAAGCCTAAAATCAGCGCAAGGCTTGTTAAAATGCCGTACAGCGCAACTTTTTTTGCCATCTTTCCACCTACCCTATTTCGGCGATTACCTTATTTGGCAGGCAGATTATGCTCTCCCCCTTTTTGGTTATCGCCGCGTGATTAACGCATATCTGATTTTTGCAGTCGGCGTTTGTTACCGTAACTGCGCCGTCCTTAATTTCGACCGTGTTACCCTCAAGCTCAATCACCTTATTTTCATAAAGCGAGCCTTTATAGACCACCTCGTTATTTTCTTTGACCGTGACCGTCTTGCCCCCGTCTTTTCCGAAAAAAAGTAGGGAAGATGAGGCTATTATCAGCGCTAAAACCGAAATAATTATTACAATATCGCCTTTTTTAAGCATTTTTCGCACCTCGGTCACAAAAAACAGGTATATTTTATTTTAACATACCTTTACAAAAAAAGAAAGTCATTGTATAATAAAGGTTATGAAAAAAAGTGTAACGCTTCCGATGATGTTGATTTTACTCCTGCTTTGCGGCTGCAATTCGGGGGAAACGGAAAATTCCCAGACGCGGTTTTTGCTTGACACCGTATGTACCGTCACCGCCGACTGCGGCGATGATATTATAAACGGCGCTTTTTCAGTGTGCGAAAATTTGGAGCGCACCTTAAGCAAAACCCTAAAGGACAGCGATGTTTATAAGCTCAACAATACCGAGGGCTTCGTCTCGGTTTCGGACGGTACCCTTAAAACCGTAGAGCGGGCGCTTTATTACTCCGAGCTTTCGGGCGGGAAATTTGATATTACGATAGCCCCCGTTTCGGCGCTGTGGGATTTTAAAAATCAGGTGATACCAAGTAAGGACGAAATTTCCGAGGCGCTCCAAAGCGTGGATTACCACAGCGTTGAAATTAAAGACGGCGAGATTTCTTTAGGCGGCAAGCAGATTGACTTAGGCGGTATAGCAAAGGGCTATATTGCCGATAAGGCGGCAGAGCACCTAAAGAAAAAGGGCGTAAAAAAGGCGCTTATTAATTTCGGCGGGAATATATGTACGGTGGGTGAATACAATATCGGCATAAAAAAGCCCTTTG
>CAZRMP010000034.1:0-10261 GCA_964601235.1 uncultured Ruminococcus sp. | reverse complement strand
CACGGTATACATTGTAAGTAAAGTGCTTTCCTCAAAAAAGTCTCTGTCCTTTAAATTTTCCTCAGTCGGGCGTAAAAGCTCGGTAAGTCTGTTTGTAAGCTCGGTAAATGTGCCTGTCAAAAAAGTCAGCAGTTTTATTATTCCCTTAACGGGCATACCGGGCTTACCATCGTTTATCATAAGATTAAACTTTTCAGGCGAAGAAAAGTTCATTTTACAGTCGGCATTATCAGGCCCTTCGGTAATTTTACAGCCGTTTTTATCAAAATGAAAGGTACGGCAGGGACCGTCCTTGACTTGGAAACAGACCGAAACAGGCTTTTTAATTTTCTTTAAAATATCCTTTGCTGTATTATCAAGCTCACAAAGCTTTTGAAGGGTTCCCAGAACACCGTACATATTAGCAAACGCCAGCGCTTTTTGTTCAATCATTATTTTCCTCCTTCTGCTCGTCAAGCGAGAGATAAAAGCTCGGAATAAACTCTTTAATAAATATATCCGCCTCGGGGCAGTTGAGGTTTTTTATAGCCTCTCTTATCGTCTTTTCAGCCACCTCAAACTCGCGGTTGCCCATTTTAAGCTCCTCTATGCACTTAATGAGTGCGGAAAGCTTATCCGCCGCTTTTAGGAGGCGCTTTGTTTCAGGATCAGGATCGAAAATCGGCTTAAAATCCTCTTTAAAATCCTCGGGGAGCATATCAATAAGGCTGTCCCCCGCCGCCGCCTCAATCTGCTTGTAGGCCGACTTTATTTCGCTATTATAGTATTTTATGGGGGTCGGCATATCGCCTGTTATAATTTCGGTCGAATCGTGGTAAACTGCCGCCACAGCCGCTTTTTGCGGGTCGGCATTTCCGCCTAAACGCTTATTGTTTATAATAGCTAACGCATGGGCAATCTGTGCGGTTTCAAGGGAATGCTCGCTTAAATTTTCCCTGCGGGTATTTCGCATAAGTCCCCAACGGTAAATATTCTTCATTCTTGACATCATAGCATAAAAATGATTATACAAAATTTTCACATCCTTTATTGAATATTATATCATTAACTGTTATAATATCAATAAAGAATTTAAAAAAGGATTGGATTTAATGGTTTTTTCTTACCTTAAGCATACTGCGCTCCGTCCGCAAAAGGAGAAATACCTTTCAACTTTTATTATTGCCATTATAACTGCGGCGGCGCTTTTGGTGCCGTATATGATTATGAGTGAGGGATATTTTACCTTTTACGGCGATTTCAATGTTCAGCAAATACCCTTTTATCAGCAATGCCACAAGGCTGTACGCGAGGGTAATATCTTTTGGAGCTGGACTACAGACCTTGGCGCTAATTTTATAGGCTCCTACAGCTTTTACCTTTTAGGCAGTCCCTTCTTCTGGCTGACTGTTATCTTTCCCAATTGGATGGTTCCATACCTTATGGGTCCCCTTCTTATACTCAAATTCGCCTGTGCGGCATTTACATCATACTGCTATATAAGGCGGTTTACCCGCACCCCGCAAGCGGCGCGTTTAGGCGCTCTGCTATACGCATTTTCCGGATTTTCGATTTATAATATCTTCTTCAATCATTTCCACGAGGCTATTATTGTTTTCCCCCTCTTGCTTTTATCCCTTGAGCTGTTAATTACCGAAAACCGCCGCTTTGTATTCGCGCTTACAGTAGCGCTTTGTGCGGTCACAAACTATTTCTTCTTCGTCGGTATGGTTGTATTTACGGTTATTTACTTCTTTGTACGCCTTTTCTCAGGCGCAATAAAGGTTAAAATTTCCCGCTTTTTTGTACTGGTTTTCGAGGCTGTGCTGGGACTTGCCCTCTCCGCTTTTCTGCTTCTTCCGAGTATTATGGCTATTACGGACAACTCCCGTATTTCGGAAGTACTGCTCGGGTGGAACGCGATTATGTACGGCAAGGAACAGATTTACGGCAACATTTTGGAATGCTTCTTCTTCCCGCCGGATATTCCCGCACGCCCCGTATTTTTCCCGGGCGCTAATGTAAAATGGTCGTCCTTGGGCGGCTGGCTGCCGCTTTTCAGTATGGTCGGCGTTTTCGTGTGGTTCTCTCAGCGCAAAAATCATTGGCTTAAAAGAGTAATCGGAATATCTGTTTTTATGGCGCTTGTGCCGATTTTAAACAGCGCGTTTTATGCCTTTAACACCGCGTATTACGCCCGCTGGTTCTATATGCCCATTCTTATGATGTGCCTTGCCACCGTTTCGCTTACAGAGGACAGCACTGTAGATTGGTCGTCAGGCTACAAATGGGTCTTAGGCATTACAATCGCCGTTTCGCTTGTAATAGGCTTTTTCCCGCAGGAAAACAAAGAAAAGGACGGACTTATTTTCGGGCTTTACTCACAGAGCGAGGACGGAATGTATATCTTCCGTTTTTGGGTAACCTGTGCAATAGCTGTTTTAAGCCTTGTAATACTCGGTATGCTTTTAAAGCTAATAAAAACCGACCGAAAGGGCTTTTACAGGGGCGCTACCGTATGCGTCTGCATAATCGCGGCAGTTTACGGCAATTTCTTTATAGCCTGCGGCCGTTCTCACTCCTACGAAATTAAAGATGTTATGATAGACCAGCTTATAGAAGGCGAGGTCGATTTAGATGATGACAGCAATTTCAGAGTTGATGTTTATGACGGGGTGGACAATACCTCAATGTATTTGGATTTACCCGGTATTAATGCATTTCATTCTGTAGTACCCGCCTCTATTATGGAGTTTTACGATTACATCGGGATTGAGCGCAGCGTCGGAAGCCGCCCTGATACTGATGTGCCGGCAATACGCCCCCTTTTATCGGTAAAATATCTCTTGAACCGCAAGGACGGTAAAAGCTTTTTAGACGATTATGACGAGCCGTTGATGCCTGACTACGAATATGTTAAAACAAACGGCGGGTATTATATTTACGAAAATAAAAATTACATTCCCTACGGCTTTTCCTATAATTACTATATGAGCTATGAGTTCTGCGATTCATATTCACAGAGCAACCGCGCCGCGCTAATGCTTAAAGCGATACTTTTAACCGATGAGCAGATACAAAAATACGGCTATTTATTCGATAATCTGGAAGATTTGGAGCTTCCTCCCTACGGCAGTGAAAACGGAACTACCCTTTCGCTTACAGAAGAGGCAATGGCCTTCGACTGCGAAAGCCTAAAAGAAACCTCTGCCGATTTATTTGAAACAGATAATAACGGCTTTACCGCTAAGGTAACAAGAGAAAAAGACAATCTTGTTTTCTTCTCTGTACCGTATGACGAGGGCTGGCGAGCTACTGTAAACGGCAAAGAGGCAGAAATTGAAAAGGTAAACGCAGGATTTATGGCTGTAAAGGTGGGTACGGGCGAAAGTACCATACGGTTCACATACCGTACGCCGGGTCTTGTAAACGGACTTTTGATTACAGGCGGCGCTTGCATACTGCTCCTGCTGTATATCATCATTTTCAGCATTTACAAAAGGCACAGATCGTCAGATAATCGCTATCCCGAGGGTGAACAGCTAATAAAGAAATGGCGCAAGCAGGACAGAGAGGACGCCCTTAAAATACTCTCCGAGCGTTTCCCCGAAACACATAAAGAAAGCATACTGGACGATAATTCGGATATTAATATTCCGCACATTGAAAACGGCTTTGACGGCGGTTTTAAGATTGATTCCGATATGCTTGACGACGGTATGTAAAATCTTTAATGGGAGTAGTCAGTATGGAACTACCCAAACGAAGACCGACAAGACTGAATGATTATGATTACAGCAGTTGCGGAGCATATTTTATAACTGTATGCACTCATAAAAAACAAAACATTTTATGCGACATTGTAGGGGAGGGTCTCTGCGCCCTCCCGATAACAAAGCTGACACCAATCGGTGAAGCAGTAAATGAGTCAATTAAATATATTGCTGATAATTACGATAACATATCGGTGGATAAATTTGTAATTATGCCAAATCATATACATTTAATTATTACAAATCAAACGGGAGGGCGCGGAGACCCTCCCCTACAAATATACGACATAATCGGTAATTTCAAATCGTTCACAACGCATAAATACTGAAAAACACTTTGGCAACGCTCCTTCCACGACCATATAATTCGCGGAGAAAACGATTATATGAAAATTTGGAATTATATCCATACTAACCCGCAAAAATGGCAAGAGGATTGCTTTTATACAGAATAGAACAAACAACCTGCGGTATCGCCTTAATTGGTAATACCGCAGGTTTAATATTTATCAGGCAACAGGAAAACTTTTTATATATTTATAATAATCGGCATTATGCCGTTTTCCTCTATATCAATAACCGCATAGCTTTTGTGGAAATCCCGCGGCTGTGAACAGGAGCCCGGATTCACAAGGTATACACCGTCTTCATATAATATTTGTGAGGTGTGGGTGTGACCGAACAAAGCTATTTGGCAGTTAAGCTGTTTTGCGGTTTCCAAAAGGCGCTCCGTACCGTGCTTTACGCCTAAGGTATGCCCGTGAGTATAAAAAATCTTTTTACCGCACACAGTAGCAATATCGGAGGTCGGGTAACTTGAAAAATAATCACAGTTGCCGCTTACAATATAAAAATTCTTATCGGGAAACTCCAAATTCATATCCTCAATATCCGCGGTAACATCACCTAAAAAGAAAATATGCTTTGAGTCTTCCCTATCGGCAAGTATACCCCGCACCGTTCTTTCGCTTTTGTGCGAATCGGAAATAACAGTAATTCTCATTTATTCACCTATTCTATAATATATTTTAAATTCATAATATTAAATATACCAGTAAACGGGGGATTTTTCAATGGATAACAACAAATTTGACAAAGAAAAGCTTATGGACGCGGTAATTTCCTCCTCAGGCGGGAAAATTGACAAAAAAACCCTTTCAGGCGCCGTAGAGGGAAAAAATATCGATCCCTTACTTAAAAATCTCTCCGATAAGGACAGAGAAAAGCTAAAAAGCGTGCTTTCCGACAAAAAAAGTATGGAGGCGGCGCTTAACAGCCCGCAGGCAAAGGCCTTGCTTAAGGCGTTTTTAAAGGGTGGAGGAAAGAATGGATGATTTAAGCTCCAAATTAAGCGAACTGCTGAACGACCCCGAAAGTATGAACCGCGTGCGGCAGATGGCGGAAAGTATTTTAGGCGAGAGTGGGGACGAAGCTCCCGCTTCGCCTGCCGCGCCTGATATTTCCGCGCTCGGCGATATGTTAGGCTCAGGCGAGCTTCAGTCTATAATATCCGTAATTTCCAAAATGAAATCCGCCGGAGACGATTCGCGTGTACAGCTTATTTCCGCCCTGCGTCCGCATCTTAGCGAAGAACGCAGAAAACGCGCGGATACAGCAATTAAAATTTTAAAGCTTTTAGATATGCTTCCGCTTATAAAGGAAAGCGGACTCTTTAATTTGTAATAGGTGAGATTATGGAAGATAACGAGTTTGCCCGCCAAAGCAGAGAGGCAGTGGAAAAAATGCGGGAGATGAACTCCCGCGCGGTCAGGAATAACACGGGACAGAATATGCCCCCCGCTCCGCCCTTTGTGCGGCTTCAAGGAAACCGCCAAAACACAGCCCCGCAAAGACAGCGGCAAAGCACCGCCGCACACCGCACACCCGCGCCACCCAAGGAGACTGCCGCTCCTAAAAACAGCGAGCCTGCGGCAGCCAAAAAAGATAATAACGACTTAGGATTTTTAAGCGGGCTTAACATACCTTTTCTGGATATGCTTTCCCGCGATGCCGATGTATCGCTGATAATCGGTCTCTTGCTTATTTTAATGAGCGAAAAGGCGGATAAAAAACTTCTTTTTGCATTGATTTACATTCTTCTGTAAAAAGGAAATTATTTTATTTTTTTGAAAATTTTTCTTGCAAAAAAGTCATTATGTAAACCTGGACAACCTTAAAAGTTTTTCAACTTATCCACCGATATATCAACATTTTGAAGTGAGTTGAAACGGATTTTCGGGGTTTGTGAGCATTTTTTGGTGGATAACTATGTTTATAAGTTGAATAAATTTTTATTCATCGTAAAATGAATAAAAAAATTATGTAAATCTTTCGACAAAAGCCGACGGCTTTTGTTTTTACCGGTTTATATACAACCCCTTTTAGAAAATAACATAATCTGCGATAAAAAATACTTTATTTTTTCCGCAAAATGTAGTATTATATAAAAAGCAATTTTATTACAGAGGTACGCAATGAAAAGAACCAAGCTAAAGGACAGAAAGCTTCCCGACTACACCCGCGGCGAAGAAGTATTTAATATGGTCTCCCACATAATCGGCGGGGCGTTCGGTATAGTGGCGCTTGTGACCTGCGTGGTCAAGGCATTTATAAACGGCGACCCCTATCAGATAGTCAGCGCATTTATCTACGGCTTTTCAATGATAGCTCTTTATACAATGTCAAGCGTTTACCACGGCTTAAAGCCCGAGATGCCGAAAAAGGTTATGCAGGTAATCGACCATTGCACCGTATTTATACTTATAGCGGGAACCTACACACCTTGCGCTCTCTGCGCTTTGAGGGAGAAAAGCACAGCCCTCGGTTGGACTATATTCGGCATAGTATGGGGTGTTTCGGCGCTCGGCATTACCCTTAACGCTATTGACCTTAAAAAGTATAATGTATTTTCAATTATCTGTTATCTGGCGCTGGGCTGGTGTATAATTTTTACGGGCAAGTCGGCGATTAACGCCATCGGTTTCCCGGGCTTCTGGTGGCTGTTAGCAGGCGGAATAGCCTACACGGTCGGTGCGGTTCTTTACGGAATAGCGGGCAGAAGCGTACACCGCTAGATGCACTCTGTTTTCCACATTTTCGTCGTGTTGGGTAGTATTTTGCAGTATTTTTGCATACTGTTATATATTTTAGTATAGGAGAATTTAAATGAAGGATTATATTATTGTCACAGACTCTTCCTGCGATCTTACCCCCGCGCTTGCAAATGAAACACAAGTTGAGGTTATCCCCCTGCAATTAACGATGGAGGGCAAGGAATACAAAAACTATCTTGACGGCAGAGAAATTGACTCCAAGGCATTCTACGCAAAGCTGCGTGAGGGCATTACGGCAAGCACCTCCGCCGTTAATCCCGATGTATTTACCGAAGTCTTCCGAAAGGTAATAGAGGACGGAAAGGATGTACTTTACTTAGGCTTTTCCTCGGGACTCAGCAGTACCTTCCACGCAAGCACCATTGCCGCAGAAGAGCTGATGCAAAAATATCCCGACAGTAAGGTCTACTGCGTCGATACCCTCGCCGCCTCGTTGGGGCAGGGCCTTCTCGTTTACTTAGCCGCCCAGAAAAAGAAAGAGGGTGCGTCTATTGAAGAGGTGCGCGATTTTGTAGAGCAAAATAAGCTTCACCTTTGCCATTGGTTCACGGTTGACGACCTTAACCACCTAAAACGCGGCGGCAGGGTTTCGGCGACCACGGCGCTTGTCGGAACTATGCTTAATATTAAGCCTATTCTCCATGTTGACGATGAGGGTCACCTAATCAATGTCGGCAAGATACGCGGCCGCAAAGCCTCGATTGAGAGTATGCTTACACATATGAAGGAAAGCGCGGTTAATCCGTCCGAACAGACCGTCTTCATAAGCCACGGCGACTGCGAGGAGGACGCGCTTACCCTTAAAAAAATGGTAGAAAAAGAATTTTCGCCCAAAAGGATAGAGATTAACACCATAGGTCCCGTTATCGGCGCACATTCGGGCCCGGGTACGCTGGCTTTATTCTTCCTCGGTGATAAAAGATAATAAATTATACTTAAACCCCCAAATCTCATTACGAGATTTGGGGGGTAAATTTTGCCTGACTATTATTCTTTAATCGCGTCTAAAATAAGCTCTACGCATTTTTCAATCCCGATTTTGCCCGAGTTCAAGCACATATCGTAATTTTTTGCATCTCCCCACTCACGGTCGGTGTAATGCTTATAATAAATCTTGCGCTTTTTGTCCTTGTCGGCAAGCCTTTGCTCCGGCTTTTTCTCGCTCTCGCCGTAAAGCCTTACAATTCTTTCGGCACGGGACTGCATATCGGCATGAATAAACACATTGAAACAGTCGTCCCTGTCCCTAAGTATGTAGTCCGCTCCCCTGCCGACAATAACGCAGGGCTGTTCGGCAAGCTTTAATATAACCTGCCGCTGTACGCAAAAAATAAAGTCCGACATAGAAAGTCCGTTTTGCACAACGGGTATTCCCTGTGACATCGCAAAGGAAAAAACGCTCTTGGACGGAGAAAATTCTCCGCTTTCCTCAATAAAGTCCACATCAAAACCCGTCTCGTCCGCGACCTGCTTTACAAGCTCCTTGTCATAAAAAGGAATGCCGAGCCTTTCGGCTAACATTCTGCCGACGGTTCTTCCTCCACTGCCGAACTGGCGGCTGATAGTGATAATATTTTTTGACATACTAAGCCCTCCCGAAAACATAATATTCAAAACTAATCGTGCAGATAAATAGTACGCGAATTACGGTGCATATATACATTAAGCACAAGCCCTATTCCGAGATAGAGACACAAAAGCGAGGTTCCGCCCGCACTGAAAAACGGCAGGGTAATACCGATAACGGGCAGTATAGAAATACACATACCCACATTAATAATCATCTGTGCAAACAGTACCGAGAACATTCCCACACAGATAAGCTTACCGCTCTCTTTAGAGGAAAGCTTTGCAACGCGGATACAGCGCAGGCATATAGCCGACAGCAGTAAAACCACCGCCATACAACCTAAAAATCCCAGCTCCTCACCGATGCTGACAAATATAAAATCGTTGTAGCCGTAGGGCACAATACCGTTTTGCGTAAGGTCGCCGTTTAAAAGCCCCTGACCCGTAAGACCGCCGTTTGCGAGCGCCATTCTGCCGCGCCATTGCTGATATCCTATACCGCTTGTATCGGCAGTAAGGTCAAACATACTTTGTATTCTCGCCCGCTGGTCGTCATTCATAACAAAGAAATATAGTATAGGCGATGCCGCAAGGGCGGCGGCAAGGGCGGCAACAAAATATTTCCAGGAAACACCCGCCGCCCAAAGCATAAATACCACCATAATCGCAAACACAAGCGCCGTACCGTCGTCGCCCTGAATATGAATAAGCACAACAGGAAACGCGCCGTGTAGGACTACGGGAATTATATATTTAAGCTTGTTAATATTAGGCTTAACCTTGCTTAAATGGGCGCTGAAGGTGATAATAAAGCATATTTTTAAAAGCTCTGAGGGCTGAAAGGTGGTAATTCCTAAGTCAAGCCACGCCTTATCGTCCGTGCCCTCCGGCGCAAAACCGATAAAAAAGGTCAAAATCACGGGTATAACACCAATCGCCGCCGCTATGTACCAATGCTTAAGCATTTTTTCATAGTCAATAGCCGAAATTATAACCGCGGCAACCACACCCATAACCGTGCATAAAAACTGAACTATTACAGGGCGGTAATTTTCAAGATAATGGGTTGCGGAAAAAACCGCCAAACAGCCGTAGAGGCCGGTAAAAATACAAAGAATAAGTAAAATCTTATCGGATTCACGGATAAAATCCGCAATCCGCGCTAAAAAGCGCCGCAAGAGACGCACTCCTTTCATAGGAAAATATTACAATTTAAAAGCTTTTTATACTAATATTATATTGCATTTTGCGATAATTTTCAAGAGTGGCTTTTAGATGTTAAACATTAGATGCGGACAGTCGACCGTCCGTTTTTATTTTACGAGGATAAGAGAGGAACGACACGCAGGTCGTTCCCTACGCATATTCAATTTACCATTGTAGGGGACGATGCCCACATCGTCCCGTAAGGCTATTTATATTCCGCCGCCGACAGTATATATCCGTCCGTAATTTCTGTTGTAAAGAGAAACCCGTCATAATTATCCTTAAGCATAAAATCAGGGGTTAAAAGCTCCGCCCTTGCCGCGTCGGCAATTACGCCGCCCTTTGCCTTAATATACGCTTCTTTGCGGGTCCAAAGGGTGTAAAATCGGTTTCGGCTGTCGCTTTTAATTACATATTCGCTTTCAAGCGCAGTAAACAGCATATACTTATCCCGCTGTTTAAAGCTTTTCATACGCTCTATATCCACCCCGACAGGAAAATCCGATACCGCGCAGACCGCAAAATCCCCCGAATGGGAAATACTGAAAAAGCAGAAATCAAGCGTAGGCTTTCCGTTTTCATTAAAGTTGAGAGTAAACTCCTCCCTGCCGTAAAGCTCTT
>CAZRMP010000033.1:0-10331 GCA_964601235.1 uncultured Ruminococcus sp. | reverse complement strand
AAAGGCCCCCTTGCCTAAAGGGGGCTGTCGCGGCAAAGCCGTGACTGGGGGATATGTCTAATGTCTACCGTCTAACATCTAATGTCTAATTTGGAGCTAAAATGAAAAATATACTCGAAATGCTGGAACGCTCGGCGGAGCGGTTTCCCGATAAATATATTTTCCGCGATGAAAATACCGATATGACCTACGCCGAGTTTTTAAGAACGGCGAAAAGCATAGGAACGAAAATTGCGGAAAAGGAAATTATAAATAATCCGATAGCGGTTATAGCCGAGCGGTCGGTCGGCTGTCTTGCGGCTATGTTCGGGGTGCTTTACAGCGGGAATTTCTACACCGTAATCGATTCCGAAACGCCGCCCGAGCGTATAAAAGCTATATTTAATACTCTAAAGCCCGCCGCGGCGGTTGTTACTAAGGGCTGTCTTCCGTTACTCCAAAAGCTTGATTTTAGCGGCAGGGTGGTAAATTACGAAACCGCCAAGGACTGTCCCTTAGACAGCGGACAACTTTATACAATCCGTAAAAGAATGATTGATACCTTTCCCGCCTATGCCCTTTTTACCTCGGGCTCAACGGGTGTTCCTAAGGGGGCGGTGGTAAGCCATAAGGCGGTGCTTTCCTATGTGAAATGGTATGCCGATACCTTTAAAATAGATGAAAATACCGTTTTCGGCAGTCAGACCCCATTTTATTTCAGTATGTCGGTGTCGGATGTTTTCAGTACTGTTTACGCGGGGGCAGAACTTAATATAATTCCGAAAATGCTATTTTCCTTTCCTATAAAGCTTTTGGAATTTTTAAACCAACGCAGGGTTAACACAATCTATTGGGTGCCATCGGCGCTCTGCATTATTGCAAACTGGAGGGTGCTTGACTACGGCGAGCTTAAATACATTAAAAAGGTGCTTTTTGCAGGTGAGGTAATGCCTACCCGTCAGCTTAATTACTGGATTGCAAAGCTTCCGGGCGCTTTATTTGCCAACCTTTTCGGCCCCACCGAGACCACAGATATATGCACCTATTATATTGTTGACCGAAAATTTAAAGACGGCGAAACCCTGCCTATAGGCAGAGCCTGCGACAACTGCGATGTGTTTGTTGTAAAGGAGGACGGGACTAAGGCGAAGACGGGCGAGGAGGGCGAGCTGTACGCAAGGGGTTCGTTTTTAGCTATGGGGTATTACAACAACCCCGAAAAGACCGCCGCCGCCTTTGTGCAAAACCCGCTTAACACCGCCTATCCCGAGACGGTCTACAAAACGGGCGACCTTGTAAAATACAACGAAAAGGGCGAGCTTATCTACATATCAAGAATCGATTTTCAGATAAAGCATATGGGCTACAGAATAGAGCTGGGCGAAATCGAGGCGGCGGCGTCCGCTCTTGACGGCATTACCGCCTGCGCGGCGGTTTATGATAGTGAAAGGGATAAAATAATCCTTGTTTACGAGGGGAAAAAGCGTGAAATTACCGAGATTTTGTCGGAATTAGGCGCAAGACTGCCCGAATATATGATGCCGCAGACCGTTAGGCGCATAAAGGCTATGCCCCACAACGCAAACGGCAAAATTGACCGTAAAGGACTTCAAAACCCTAAGGAGATATAAAAAATGGAAGCATTAATAAGTATTTTAAATGAAATAAAGCAGGGTGTCGACTGGAAAAACGAGACCGATTTAATCGGCAGTCATATCCTTGATTCCCTTAAAATCGTACAGCTTGTAGGGGAGCTTAACGATGAGTTTGATATTGAGATAACCCCTATCGACATTGTGCCCGAAAACTTTAAAACTGTAAAATCCATTTACGAAATGATTAAAAGATTAGAGGACGAATAAGCGTATGAGCTACACCTCTTATTCCTATTTGCTGATATTTTTGGGGACTGTCTTTGTCTGTTACACGGCAGTTCCCAAAAAGCTCAAATGGACGGTGCTTTTGATTGCAAGCTATGTCTTTTACTTTTTAAACAGCGGTAAGCTGATTGTTTTTCTGCTCCTTTCTACCGTTGCGGTGTATTTCGCGGGTGTTTTTTTAAACCGCATAAACGATACCGCCGCCCTTGCTAAAAAGGGACTTGAAAGGGAAGAGAAAAAACAGGTAAAGGCGCTTGTTAATTGGCAGAAAAAGGCGGTTGTCACTTTGGCAGTCGGCTTTATTTTCGGGATACTTTTAATACTTAAGTATGCTGCCTTTTTTGCGCACTCCCTAAATTCCGTGTTTGGCTTTCTTCAACTTAAGGAGCTTAAATTTATGCTCCCGTTGGGAATTTCATACTATACCCTACAGGCGGCAGGCTACATAATCGATGTTTACAGAGGTAAATACCGTGCCTCGGAAAATTTCGGCAAGGTGGCACTCTTTTTAAGCTTTTTCCCTCAGATTGTTGAGGGGCCTATCGGCCGATTTGACCTTTTAGCCGACCCGCTTTACGAGGGTCACAGCTTTGATTATGACAGATTAGCCAAAGGCGTTCAGCTGATTTTTTGGGGACTGTTTAAGAAAATGGTTATAGCCGACCGCGTGAATATTTTTGTGGCGCAGTTTTTTGATGCTTACAATAATTATTCGGGCAGTATTATACTGCTTGGCGGCGTGCTTTATACATTGCAGATTTACGCCGAGTTTTCCGCCTGTATGGATATAGTGACGGGCAGCGCCCAAATCTTCGGCGTTCCGCTTTCAAAAAACTTTGAACGGCCCTTCTTCTCAAGATCGGTAGGCGAGTTTTGGCGGCGGTGGCATATCACCTTGGGTGCGTGGCTCAGGGATTATGTATTTTACTCGGTCTCGCTATCGAAGACCTTTATGAAGCTGAGCAAATTTGCGAAGAAGCATTTTAATGAATTTTTAGGCTCCCTTGTACCAGCCTCGTTTGCTATGTTTTTTACCTGGTTCGGTATCGGCTTTTGGCACGGCGCGGGGTGGAAATATATAGTGTACGGGCTTTACTATTACACAATAATGATGGCGGGAATGTACCTTGAGCCCGTCTTTGCGAAGATTTTTTCCACCCTTAAAATAAAGCGGGACTCGAAGCCCCTTAATGTCTTGCGTATATTAAGAACGGTCATTCTTGTTGTAGGCGGAATGATGCTTTTCCGCGCGGATACCGTAGGCGTTTGGGGAGGTATGCTTAAAAGTATATTTACCTCCTTCGGCGCGGGCGGATTTTTAAAGACCGCCGTATCCTTGGGAATGGATAAGCAGGATTTCTTTATTGTTTTTATCGGCGCTGTTGTTATGCTTGTAATCAGTATTTTACAGGAAAAGGGCGTAAAGGTGCGGGACAGCCTTGCAAGGCAAAAATTACCCGTCCGCTGGAGCGTTTACGCCGCTCTTGTGCTTGCCGTCGTGATTTTCGGCGCTTACGGACAGGGCTATGACGCGGTGGACTTTATTTACGGACAGTTTTAGGTGAAATTATGAATAAAACAGGATTAAAACAGCTTATAAGAACTATCGGCTTTATGTGCGTAATAGTCGTCCTGATTGTCGCATCGTCATATATGTTAGCGCCAAAGGACAACACCGCCGAGGGCGGTATTGTAAACCCTAATGCCAACGGCTTTTTTTCAGAGCCGAAGGATACGGTTGATATTGCGGTTATAGGCAATTCGGACGCCTACAGCGGCTTTTCCCCCTTAGAGCTGTGGAACGGTTACGGCTATACCTCTTATGTAAGCGCCGAGGGGCATCAAACGGTTGCACAGAGCTATTCACAGCTTAAAAAAATGATGAAATGTCATTCATTAAAGCTTGTTATCCTTGAAACCGACGGATTTTTCACCAAATCAAAGCTTGTGGAAAACGCGGCTAAGGTTATCAATGCATCGGCGGGTTCTGCCTTTTCGGTTTTTCAGTACCACGACCGCTGGAAAAGGGTAAAGCCGAGAGAGCTTTTTAAAGCTCCCGACTATACCGCCCATTGTACCGCAAAAGGGCAGTGGTTAAGCAATGATGTAAAAGGGTATAACGGCGGAGAGTATATGGTGAAAACCGAAAAAAGAGAAGAAATACCGCTGTCAACCAAAGCCCCGCTTGATATGTTTGTAAAAACCTGCCGCGATAACGGAATAGAGCTTTTGCTTTTGGAGCTTCCGTCTCAAAGCTCGTGGAGCTACAAAAGGCACAATGCGGTTAAGGACTATGCGGACAAAAACGGAGTTCCGTTTATTGACCTTAATATTGACAGAGACAGCTTCGGCTTTGACTGGAAGACCGATACAAGGGACGGCGGCAACCACCTGAACAACAGGGGAGCGCGAAAAACCACCCTGTTTATAGGGAAATATATTAATGAAAATTATTCCCTTTCCGACCACCGAAAGGACGAAGCCTTTAAGGGCTGGGACAGGGATTACAGGGAATACTGCGAAAAGGTCAAAATTTAATTTAAAATCCGTAAATCATATATTGCAGGGCGGGGGCTTTTGCTCCCGCCCTCTAATGTCTAATATCTAAAATCTAAATCGATATATTTGTTGACAATTAAAGCTTATAGAGATAAAATAGTATATGTATGAAATTAATTATCGGAGGAACAAAATGTCGGTTAAGATTTCTCCGTCGGTACTAACGGCGGATTTCCTTACTTTAAAGGATGATATTAAAAGATTAGAGGACGCGGGGGCGGATATGCTCCACCTTGATGTTATGGACGGCATTTTTGTGCCTAATATTTCATTTGGTATTCCGGTGATTAAGTCCATAAAAAAACATACAAGCCTGCCGCTTGATGTGCACCTTATGATCGACCGTCCGCACAGATATATTAAACAGTTTGCCGAGGTTGCAGACCTTTTGGGCTTTCACTTTGAGGCGGGGAGCGATGTAGCCGAAACCTTAAAGGAAATAAGGACTTTGGGCTGTAAATCCTGCCTTACAATTAAGCCCTGTACCGAGCCGCAGGAGATTTTTGAATTTTTACCCCTTTGCGATATGGTGCTTGTAATGTCGGTTGAGCCGGGCTTCGGCGGGCAGAGGTTTATGCCGTCGGCACTTGGTAAACTTAGCGTCTTGCGTGAGGAAATCACAAAACAAGGGCTCGATATTATGTTAGAGGTTGACGGCGGAATCAATGCCGAAACCGCCCCGCAGGCTGTAAAGGCAGGCGCTGATGTGTTGGTTGCGGGAAATTATGTTTTCTCGGCCACTGATATGAGAGCTACAGTAGAAGAAATAAAAAAGCTTTAAAATTTTTGTATTTTAACAGGGAGGACCAAAATGCGATTTTTCTTTCGAAGCCGCAAATTTAAAATTATATTAGCTGTATTAGCGGCGCTTATCGCGGTTTCGGTCGCCTGCGCGGTTATAGGCGGTAAAATGTCTCCTCAGGCGAATATAGCGGGAACGGTTACCGCGCCTTTCAGGGCGCTTGCTGCGAAAATTTCGAGCGGAATTTCGGATTTTGTCGGAGCCTACACTGAGGGGGACAGGCTTGCCCTTGAAAATGCCGAGCTTGAAAGCGAAATTGCCGAATTACGCGAAAAATTAGCCGATTATGAAAAAGTGAGCAACGAAAACAAATTCTACAAGGATTATCTTGAAATAAAGGATAAAAACCCCGGCTTTAAGTTTCTCCCTGCAACCGTTATCTCCCGTGATAAGGAAGACCCCTATATGGGATTTACAATAAATAAGGGAACAGTAAACGGAATATCCGCAAACGACCCCGTTATAACAGAAGTGGGGCTTGTGGGATTTGTTTCGCAGGCAGGGCTTACCACCTCGAAGATTGTTACTGTGCTTAGCCCCGAGCTTTCGGCAGGTGCGCTTGACAACAGAACAAACGATTCGGGTGTGCTTTCCGGCTCTGTGTCGTTAGCATCAGACGGCAGAACAAGATTTTATAATCTTTCCCGCTCCTGCAACATTGCCGTGGGCGATTATGTGGTCACCTCGGGCGAGGGTATTTTCCCATCGGGACTGCTTATAGGCACCATTCAGTCGATAGGCAGCGACAAATACAATACCTCTATTTACGCCGAGGTTAAGCCCTTTGTTGATTTCGATTCCCTTAAGGAAGTTATGGTTATAACTGAGTTCGAGGGTCAGGGCGGGCTTGACCCCGATAAGGCAGAGTAAAAAACGGAGGGTTTTATGCGGACTAAAAAACGCCATCCGTGGATAAATGTTATCAGCTTTTTGCTGTTTTTCTTTGCTTTTATTCTTCATTACACGGATATTATCGATATAAGTATAAAAAATGCTCAGCCACTTATTATTCTTCCGCTTTTAACCGCATTTTCAATGTTTAACGGTGTGGGTGTATCGGCGGCGGTAGGACTTACAGTGGGAATTTTTATGGATTCGAGCGCTTCGGGCACGGTTTGCTTTAATGCCGCGGTGCTTATGATTTCGGCGGCGATGGCTTCGGTATTATCGGAAAGACTTTTTAACCGAAATATACGCTCGGCGGTGCTTCTGTGCGTGCTTACAAGCCTATTCTATTACCTGCTTCGTTGGGTCTGTTTTTATGCATTCGGTGTAAGCACCCAAGATAGCTTGACCTATCTTTTAAGCTATGCTTTCCCGAGCATACTTTATACCGCTGTATTTATTTTTCCTTTTTATTTTTTGTATAAATACTTTCATAAGCTTATAAATACTTGAAAGGAGCAATCGGCTTGCCGTTTAAGAAAAAAAATCAGTATCAGCTTTCGGCGCTTGCCGTATTGCTGGTTATCGCAATTCTCTTTTATGCCGCGCGTATATATTCGCTTCAGGTTGTTAACGCGGAGAAATACACCGATAAAAACGACGGTGCGGCATCGGTTCGTACAGCGGTATTAAAAGCACCCCGCGGCGAAATTCTCGACTGCTACGGGAGACAGATTGCAATAAACCGTGACGGATATAATGTTATATTCAATAAAGCGTATGTTAAGGATAATCTTAACGATGTAATATTGACCCTCGTAAAGCTTTTTGAAAGCGCGGGCGCCGAGTGGAAGGACGAACTTCCTATGAAAAGTACCGCGCCATACGGCTTTAAGGAGGGGGAGCCCACCGATAAGCTTATAAGCAAATTTGAGCTTGCGCACTACGCCACTGCGGAAAATTGCTTTAACGCGATGGTTCAAAAATATAAGCTGGAGAGCTATACTGCTGACGAACAGCGCAAAATTATGGGCGTTCGTTACGGTATGGATATATCCGATTTTTCAATTTCTTACCCTTATACCTTCGCGGAGGATATTTCAACCGAGCTTATGCGTAAAATTTCCGAATCGGGCTTTCTGCTTTCGGGTGTGTCGGTTGAGGTAGTGCCCTTTAGAGAATATACCGATACCTCGCTTGCGGTAAATCTTATAGGCTCTGTCGGCCCGATTTTCGCCGAGGACTGGGAGGAATACAAGGCAAAGGGATATTCCTATAACGATAAGGTGGGAAAAAGCGGAATCGAAAAGTGGGGCGAGGAGTATCTCCGCGGTACGGACGGCGAGATTACCTACCGCATTGATACGGAAGGAAACATTATTTCAAGCGAGATAACAAAAGAGCCTGTCGCGGGTAAGACCATAATGCTCACCCTTGATAAAAAAATTCAGCGCAGTGCTCAGGATTCTCTTGAAAGAACGGTTAAAGAGCTTAAATCAAAGGGTGGAACAGCTATTGCGGGAGCGGCTGTTGCCGTTCATATAGATTCGGGAAAGGTCATATGTGCCGCTAATTATCCTACCTATGACTCTGCGACTATTGGCGAGAAATATGACAGTCTTGTAAAAGACCCCTCTAAACCCCTTACAGACCGTGCTTTCCAGGGTGTTTATCCTATAGGCTCTACAATTAAGCCGATAGTGGCGGTTGCCGCGCTTGAAAACGGACTGTATAATATCGGAGAGACTATAAACTGCAAGCGAACATATGATTACTTCAGCGATTATAAGCCGAGCTGTATGGGCAGACATGGCAGCATTAATCTCAAAAACGCCCTTGCCAAGAGCTGTAACTACTTCTTTTTTGAGCTTGGAAGACGGCTTGGAGCTACAAAATTAACCGATTACTACAAGCAGTTCGGTTTGGGAGTGGCTACGGGGGTTGAGGTTAATGACGCGAAGGGCATTTTGTTAGATACCAAAAGAGACGGCGGCGGCGATACATTGCAAATAGCAATAGGTCAGCTTAATGCCTTTACTCCGCTTCAGCTCGCGAATTACACCGCTACACTTGCAAACGGCGGTACCCATTACAGAGCGAGCCTTATAGATAAGATTGTTTCTTATGATATTTCTACCATTTATGATGAAAGTAAGCCGGAGGTTAAAAATACAATTTCAATTTCCGATTCGACCCTTAATGCCGTCAAGGAAGGTATGCTTTCGGTTACCGAGGACGGTACGGGACGTGCGGCACTGGGCGATTATCCGATAAAGGTCGGCGGTAAAACCGGTACGGCACAGGTAGAGGGTAAAGCAGACCACAGTGTGTTTGTAGCTTTTGCCCCCTTTGATAATCCCGAAATTGCAATATCAGTTGTGTTAGAGCACGGCAGCTCAGGATATTCCGCAGGCTCCATTGTCCGTGATATTCTTGACGCATACTTTTTCGCTGACTATAACGCCACGGCGGACACCCTTCCTTTTACCGTTCTTGAATAAAAAAAGCCAATCGGGAGCAAATGCCACTGATTGGCTTATTAAATAGAAAAATAAATTTGACAAAAAAATCTATTTGTGATAGAATAATAAAGAATATTAATATGAGGTAGTTTGCAATATGGGTCAGGTATTTGCCGTTACATCGGGCAAGGGCGGAGTCGGCAAGTCAACCGTTGCGGTGGGCTTGGCGTTCGCCTTTACAAAGCTTAATAAAAAGACCCTCCTTGTGGATATGGATGAGGGGCTTAGATGTCTTGACCTGATGCTGGGAGCGGATAAATCTGCGGTTTTCGATTTGTCGGATATACTTATGGGCAGAGAGATGAGTGACGCTGTTTATGCGGTGGAAAATACAGACGGACTTTACCTTGTCCCCGCACCGTCTGACATAGGCAGAATTGATGCTTTTTCATTTTCTGTTTTTGCTAAGCGGGCGGCAGAGGAGTTTGATACGGTAATTTTCGATTTCCCTGCGGGAATGGATTTTTCGCTTTACGGCTGTTTGCCCCAAAACGCGCTGTTTTTAACCGTTGCCGTACCCGACCCCGTTTCGGTGCGGGACGCCGCGGCGGTAAGCGCGAAATTAAGCGATATATCCTGCACCTCGCGCCTTATTATTAATAATTTTACATACAGTCTTGTTAAACGGCGAATTTTCCGCAATATTGACGATATGATAGACAGTGCCGGACTTCAGCTTTTAGGGGTTGTTCCTCACAGCGAGGAGCTGATGCTTCTATCGGTAAGGAACAAACTAAACCCCAAAGGCAGGCCGATGTCGGCGTTTTTAAGAATTGCAAAAAGGCTCTGCGGAGAACATATATTACTGCCAAAGCCAAGAAAAATATGAAAGGATCTTTAAAATGACTATTGCTTTAATCGCTCACGATGCAAAAAAAGAACTTATGGTGCAGTTTTGTATAGCATACTGCGGAATTTTAAGCAGGTATAATCTCGTTGCTACGGGCGCCACGGGAAAGACAGTGGCTGAAGCAACAGGTCTTGAAATAATAAGATTTTTAGGCGGCTCGCAGGGGGGCGCACAGCAGATTGCCTCGCGCATAGGCTGTGATGAAATAGATTTATTGCTCCTTTTCCGCGACCCGCTTAATCCCAAACCCAACGAGCCTGACGAGCGCGCGCTTCTGCGCCTTTGCGATGTTCATAATATCCCTGTCGCCACCAATATCGCCACCGCCGAAATGCTTATCCACGGCCTTGAGCGCGGCGACCTTGACTGGCGCGAGATTGTAAAAAATAACAAATAATTTTCTCGGAGTTTTCTTTATGTCTGAAATTAACCGTGCCGTAAAGGGAACGGGCGATGTTTTGCCTAACGACAGCTATAAATGGCAGTTTGTAGAGGGCAAAATGCTTGAAACTGCCCGACTTTTCGGCTTTAATGAAATTCGTATACCCGTATTTGAGCATACCGAGGTGTTTTTGCGAAGTGTCGGAGACACTACCGATGTTGTCCAAAAGGAAATGTATACCTTTGACGATAAGGGCGGACGCTCCATTACGCTTCGTCCCGAGTTTACTGCGGGGGTTATCCGCAGTGCTATTGAAAAGGGACTTGTAAACGGCGCGTTGCCCGTTAAGGCGGCGTATGTCGGCGGTTGCTACCGCTATGAAAAGCCTCAGGCGGGAAGACTTCGCGAATTCCACCAGTTCGGTGTTGAATGTATCGGCGCGGCAGAGCCTAATGCCGATGCGGAGGTTATT
>CAZRMP010000032.1:0-10580 GCA_964601235.1 uncultured Ruminococcus sp. | reverse complement strand
ACTGTCCTCCGTACGCGAACTGTTGTACTCTATTATAGTACACATTTCCTCCTAAATCAACAAACAAACGCATATTTTTTTATTACTGTTAAATATACATAATTTTAGTAA
This sequence comes from uncultured Ruminococcus sp., assembly GCA_964601235.1. Taxonomy (GTDB): domain Bacteria; phylum Bacillota; class Clostridia; order Oscillospirales; family Acutalibacteraceae; genus UBA737. The sequence continues at coordinate 10,469 of CAZRMP010000032.1, read as the reverse complement.
TCGGAGTGGATAGCTTTGGAGCAACAATCACGAAAGAATTTCCTTGTTAACACCCTTTATTTTGTTACAATAGCCGCCCTGATATTTATTTTTTGCAAATTTTTGCTTAATTATCTTATGCCGTTTGTTGTAGGAGGAGCGGTTGCGTGGCTTGTTCAAAGACCGTCACGCTGTATTTCCTCAAAAACTAAAATAAAGCACTCCGCCGTGGCGGGAACGCTTGCGCTTGCTGTGTTTATAGGGCTTGCGGCTTTGATGTTTTTTATATGCTTTAAAGTCATAGGAACGGCGGCGGGACTCCTTGAGGATATAGGCGGCAAGACCGATATGCTGACAGCCCTTTTTGATAACCTTAAAAGCTCCACGGCAATTTTTTTAAAAAAATTGCCGAAGGAATTCACCGATTTTCTAAGCGGCTTTTACAGTGATGCGGCAAATAAGCTTGTCAAATCCGTTGCATCAATGCTTTCCTCAGCGGCGGGATATGCCGTAAAGCACGCGCCCGAATTCCTTTTGAGCTGTGCGGTGGCTGCAGCCTCCGCCTGTTATATAGCGGCTGATTTTGGGAAGCTTATTAAATTTGTCCGGGGGCTTTGCGGAAATAAGATATACGAAAATGGGGTAAAAATTAAAAATATTCTTGTAAACAGCGTTTTTAAATTTGTAAAGGGCTATTTAATTATACTTGTAATTACTTTTGCAGAGCTTTTTTTAGGGTTTACGGTCCTTAAAATCAAGTATGCATTGGTTTTAGCGGCGACTGTCTCGGTTATAGATATATTGCCCGTTTTGGGAACGGGTACGGTGCTTATCCCCTGGGCGGCGGTGGAATTTATAATGGGAAATACCGCTAAGGGGACATCTCTTGCGGCGCTCTATATTATAATAACGGTGGTTAGGAATTTTGCCGAGCCTAAAATCATAGGAAAGCAGATGGGCATTAAACCGATTTTTACTCTGCTTGCTATGTTTATAGGAATAAAGCTTTTCGGTATAGCGGGGATATTTATTTTGCCGATAACGCTGATTGTTGTCATTGAATATTATAAGGACAAATCATAGGCAAAAATTTCCCCTTTGCATATGATGTATTATAAAGGAATGTCAACGGAGTGAAAATAAATGAAAAAGTATGTTATAACAACGGGCACGGTCACTTACGCTATTAAGGGCCGAGACCTTTTAAGAAAAAAAGGATATAATGTAAAAATTGAAAGGATTGCTTCGGGAGCAAGCTCGGGCTGTGGGTACAGCATAGTTCTAAACGGAGAACCGGGCGAGGCGGAAAGACTTTTGCGAGAAGCGGGAATTAAAATCCTTGAAATTAATGAAAAACTGTAATAAACAGGGCGCGGCATAAGCCTATGCCGCGCCCGTAGCTTAAAAAACAACAACGGAGGTGTTGATTGTGATATATTTTGATAACGCCGCCACAACAGGCAGAAAGCCTGCAGGCGTTATAAGGGCTGTGGACGGCGCATTAAAGGGGCTTTGTGCAAACCCGGGAAGGAGCGGACACACAGCTTCTCTCAAGGCGGCGGACGCGGTTTATTCGGTAAGGGAGAAAACCGCGGAGTTTTTCGGAGCTTCGGGAGCGGAAAGCGTTGTATTCACCCTCAACTGCACCCACAGTATAAACTGTGTAATAAAGGGGGTTGTAAAGAGGGGAGAGCATACCGTCACCTCCTCTTTAGAGCATAACTCGGTTATGCGCCCGCTTATAAAAGAGGAAATCCCTTTTGATACGGCGTATGTTTCTTTGACGGATGACAGGGTGACATTAAGGGAGTTTGAAAGAAAAATCCGCCCTAATACAAGGCTTGTAATCTGCACCGGAGCATCAAACGTTTTAGGAAAAACACTGCCTATAGCCGAAATCGGCGCACTTTGCAAAGAAAATGGCGTGCTTTTTGCTGTGGATGCGGCGCAAATTGCGGGAGTAATGCCAATTAATATGCGTGAAATGAATATAGATTACCTGTGTATAGCACCGCATAAGGGACTTTACGCACCTATGGGTGTGGGTATTCTTATATGCGAAAAGCCTATTGATGATACTATTATTGAGGGCGGCACAGGGACAAACTCCGCGCAGCTTATCCAACCCGAAACTTTGCCTGAGCGGCTCGAAAGCGGAACGGTTAATGTTCCCGAAATAATGGGGATTTCGGCCGGAATAGATTATATAAACGGGATAGGGATTAAAAAAATATATAGTCATGAAATGAAGCTTATACGCCACCTTTATAAAGAGCTTTCAAAAAGCGAAAAGGTAGAGCTTTATACACCTGAGCCCCAAGACGGCGCATATGCCCCCGTGCTTTCCTTTAATGTTTACGGAAAAACGAGCGCCGAGGTATCCGGTTATTTAAGCGATAAAGGTATAGCAGTTCGCGGCGGACTTCATTGCGCGCCCTCTGCCCATAGACAGATAGGAACACTTGAAAGGGGAGCGGTAAGGGTTTCTGTCGCCGCATTTAATACTATTGCAGAAACAGATGTTTTGATAAAAGCTATAAAAGAAATGCGCTGACTCGTTGAAAAAGATTAAAAAATATTTAATTTTCTATTGAACAGGAAAAGAAAATATGTTAAAATAAACTAAATAATTGTGTGCAAAGGGATGTTTTAAAGTGAACGGCATATTTAATGCAATTTATGCCTTTTTTTACCAAATTATATATGCTGTCGCCAGTATGCGGATATCGGATATTGTCGATATATTGCTTATGGCGTATATTATATATAAGGCGATAGGCTTTATGCGTGAATCCCGTGCGGGTCAGCTTGCAAAGGGTTTAATAATACTGTTTTTGATATATTTTCTTGCGAACTGGTGGAATCTTACCACTATGAAGTGGCTTCTTTCGAGGATTGTTAATTATGTTATAGTAGCTATCGCAATTATTTTTCAGCCTGAGCTCAGAAGAATTCTTGAAAGAGTGGGTCATACGAAATTAATCGGTACGCAGGGTGATTTATCTGATGATCCGATTGAAAACTGTATAGATAAGGTTTGCCGCGCCTCGGCAAATATGCAGGAAAGCAGAATAGGCGCGCTTATTGTATTTGAGCGTTCAACCCAGCTGGGTGAGATTGCAAATACCGGCACAGTTATTAACGCTGAACCTTCTGTTTCTATGGTGGGAAATATATTCTTCCCTAAATCTCCCCTTCACGACGGTGCGCTGATTATAAGGGACGGGCGGCTTTATGCCGCAGGCTGTATTCTTCCGCTGACCCAACGAGAGGATATCTCTTCACAGCTTGGCACCCGCCATAGGGCGGCAATCGGAATGACCGAAAATTCCGATGCGGTGGTATTGGTGGTTTCTGAAGAAACCGGAATAATATCTATTGTTTCAAACGGAAAGATAACCAGGGGCTACAACGGTATGTCTGCCGCGGATGAGCTTCGCAAGCTACTTATAAACGGGGATGAAGCGGCAAGCGAAAATAAGTTTGTGGCGGCGGTTAAGCGGCTGAACCCTTTCAAAAATGCTAACGGAAAGGACGCTGAAAAAGCAGATGAAACGGACAATAAACCTTCCTGCTAAATTTTCATTAAAAAAACTGCTTTACAATAAGCGTTTTACAATTCCGCTTTCGATTGTGACCGCCTTCGTTTTTTGGCTTGTTATTATGATTAGTCAAAATCCTGATATTGACAGAACCTTTACCGATATTCCCGTAAATATCAACCTTGAAAACACCTTTGTTTCAGAAAACGGTATGGAAATTATAGGGGATATTTCCTCGCAAAAATTTACTGTTACGGTAAAGGGACCGAGATATATTATATCCTCCCTGCATTCGGACGATTTTTATGTTTACGCATCCGCCGCGGCGATTAACGCTCCCGGCGAGTATCAGCTTCAGGTTTCGGGCGGAAAAAACAACGCTGCTACAGAATATGAATTTATAAGTATATCCCCCTCAGTAGTAAATGTTGATTTTGACTATGTGGACACCAAGGAATTTACCGTTAAAGCGCGTGCCGAGGGAGCGACTGCAATCGAGGGTCTTATTGCCGAAACGGCAGTTGTCAGCGGTACCGAAAGCGATACAATAACCATTAAAGGTCCCCGTACTATAATTAACAGGATTGCAGCTGTTGAAGCATATGCCGCAGTCAATGCAACCCTTAGTGAAAGCACCACCTATGATGCTGCGATACGCTTGTACGACGAAGCGGGCGAGGCTATTGATATGACCAATCTCACCTTAAGTGAGAATGCGGTCAAGGTTACGGTGCCTATCTCTAAAAGCGTGACCGTTCCCGTAGTTGCCGATTTTACAAATTTGCCGGACGGCTTTAATAAAAGCAGTATAGGGTATAACATTGACCACCAGACAGTTACGGTTATCGGCAAGCCCGAGGCAATTGACAAAATAACGCAGGTCACCCTTTCTGCAATAGATATAACCTCGGTTTCGGTTTCATCAAATATGTTCGATGTTTCTCCTAAGCTTCCTGACGGTGTAAGGCTGCTTGATTCCATTGACCATTTCATCGTTACGGTGGATACTTCCGGGTATGCAGAAAAAACCTTTACGGTTTCAAGCGTTCGATTCACGGGACTTTCCGCAGGACTTAATGCTACAAGCGAAACGGTTATAAGAAATGTTAAAATTTGCGGTCCTAAAGAGGTAATCGCAAAGCTTAAGGATAATATGCTTTACGCTTCGGTGAATTTGGCAGACAAGGCGGCGGGTGAGCATACGGTTGCGGTTTCTATAAAATCGGATTCATACAATAATATCTGGCAGGTAGGCTCATACAGCACAGCGGTTAAAATTAGATAATTTTAAAATAAAGGGCTTGAAAAGCCCTTTATTTTAGCATTTTTTCATTTTCCGCATATGATGTTATCGGGGTGAAAAATATGGTAATAAAGTATATCGCTGTGGCTTTAATTCTTTGTCTTTCTGTTTTGGGACTTGCGGAGCTATTGCACGGAATTAATTTGCGGTTTATATCGCCTCGTAAAAATGCGGTTACATATACAGTCGCCTTTTTAACCGATGAGGATGCCGAACAACAGCTTGTCTTTGCAATAGAACAGCAAAAGTGGCTGGGAAATGTGTATTCCGATTATATTGTAGCTGTCAACAACGGACTAAACGAAAAGAGCGACAAAGCCTGCAGATATATTGCGGAAAAATACGGTGCATTCTATTTTGATCTGTATGAGCTCAAGAAAAAAGTTGAAGAATTAAAATAAAGGATATTTAAGAAGGAGGGATACGCCTAATATGGAGGAAGCATTAACCGATTCGCTTAAGGAAATTAAGGGGACTGTTGAAAGAATAACATACCGAAACGAAAGTAATGCTTATACCGTAGCAGAGGTACGGACAGAAGAAAAAAGCCTGACTGTAGTAGGCGTTATGCCCTTTCTTACCGAGGGTGACGAAGCAGTCTTTTACGGCGAATATACCCTTCACCCTTCCTACGGCGAGCAGTTTAAAACCGAACATTTCGAGCGTAAAACACCGCAAAATTCGGCGGCGATTTTGCGTTATCTTTCCTCCGGCACCATTAAGGGAATAGGCCCTGCAACTGCACAGAAGATTGTGGAAAAATTCGGGGCGGAGACTCTTGATATAATTCAAAACAAACCTGAAGATTTAGCAACGATAAAGGGAATAACTCTATCCAAAGCAAAGCAAATTTCCGAAGAATATGCTAAGCAGTACGGCGTCAGGGATATTATGATGATGCTGTCAAAATACGGTGCCACACCTGATAAATGCCTTGCTGTTTACCGCCGTTTCGGCGATAAATCCACCGATATTATTAAAAGCAATCCTTATGCTCTGTGCGAGGCGGGAATCGATTTCCGCTTTGAAACGGCAGAGGATATTGCGGAGGATTTTTCCTTTGACAAAAACAGCGAATTAAGGGTTTCGGCAGGGGTTGAATATATCCTTAGAAAAAACCTTGCGAATGGACATACCTGTCTTCCGCGGGAAAAGCTTTGCGAGGTGGCGGTAAATCTGCTTGAATGTAAGCGCGACACGGTAGAAGACTCATGCGACCGTCTTACCGAATGTTTCAGAATTAAGTCCAAAACAGTAAACGGTACTGAGTATTTATCAATCCCTGAATACTTTTCGGCGGAGGAGCATATAGCCGCCCGACTCGTTTCTGTAAAAAGATACATAGACAGGGCGGTCACGGTAGACGCGCTTGAAATTGAAAATGTTGAACGCAAGCTTGGAATAGAGTTTGAAGACCTGCAAAAACAGGCGATTTTTGAGGCGTTTTCAAGCGGCATACTGATTTTAACGGGCGGCCCCGGTACGGGAAAAACCACGACCTTAAACGCAATAATTAACCTTTTTGAAAACCGCAATCTTGAGCTGGAGCTTGCCGCCCCTACAGGCAGGGCGGCAAAGCGTATGACCGAGCTTACGGGAAGAGAGGCCAAAACCATTCACCGACTGTTGGAGGTTGAGTGGGCAGAGGGGGATACCAAACAGTTTTCCCGAAATGAGAAAAACCCACTTAACTGCGATGTTATTATAGTGGACGAGGCTTCAATGATAGACGCTTTGCTCTTTGACAGCCTTTTAAAGGCTTTAAGGCTTTCCTGCAGAATAATTTTGGTAGGGGATTCCGACCAACTCCCTGCAATAGGTGCGGGAAATGTGCTTAACGATATTCTGTCTTCCGAAATTTTTCCCTCAATCCGACTTAAAAAGGTCTTCAGGCAGGCGGGTAAAAGTAAAATTGTAACCAATGCCCATGCTATTATTAACGGCGAAAGCGCTGATTTTTCTGCAAAGGATTCGGACTGCTTTTTTCTAAAACGGCAGGACAGATTTGCAGTAAGTAATACGGTGCTTGAGCTTGTGTCGGAACGGTTGCCCAACGCATACGGCTTTGACCCGATTCGGGACATTCAGGTTCTTTGCCCGTCAAGAGTGACAGAAACGGGAACTGTGAACCTCAACAATATTCTTCAAAGTATGCTTAACCCTAACTCATCAGGCAAGCAACAGCTTTCCTTTAAGGGTATATACCTGCGGGAGGGCGACAAGGTAATGCAGATTAAAAACAACTACGATTTGCAGTATAGGCGGGATAACGGCGAATACGGCACCGGCGTATTTAACGGCGATGTGGGCTTTATTACAGATATTGATAAGCGCGGCGGTGTTTTAAAGGTGCGCTTTGATGATAAGGTTGTAACCTATTTTTCGGAGGATTTGGGTCAGTTAGAGCTTGCATACGCGGTTACGGTACATAAAAGTCAGGGAAGCGAGTATACCTGTGTTGTTTTGCCGCTTTTTGATGTTCCCGCAAAGCTTAAGTACCGAAATCTTTTATATACAGCTGTGACAAGGGCAAAAAAGCTGTTGGTTGCAGTGGGAAATGATAATGTATGGGCGGATATGGTCGCAAATGACCGCAAAACCCTAAGATATACAATGCTAAAGCAGTTTTTAAAGGAAGACAGCGCCTATGAAAGCTTTAATAAACCTTATTAAAGAAGCCTTTTTCCCGATTACCTGCGCCGCATGCGGCGAGGTGACCGAGGGCGGCGAGCCGCTTTGCGATTACTGCCGTGAAATGCTGAAACCCATTAACCCGATTAAGCGCTGTATTAGCTGTGGTATAGAAAAACCTGACTGTGACTGCAAATACCGAGTTTTTCATTTTGACGGATTAATAGCTCCTTTTGAAAATAGGGACACTGCAAAGCTGGGGGTTTATTCCTTTAAATTCGGCAAAAGACTGAGTAACGCTGATTATTTTGCCAAGCAGATGGCTTTTTGCGTTAAAAACGAATACCGTGATATCCACTTTGACGCGGTTACCTTTGTACCTATGCACCGCCACCGTCTTTTAAAACGCGGTTTTAACCAAAGCCGTGTTTTGGCTGAAATAATTGCCGAATTTCTTGAAATTCCTCTTGAAGATACTCTTGTATGCTTAAAGAACGGGAAAAGGCAACATGATTTATTCGGCAAGGATCGGCTTGAAAATGTTAAGGAGCGTTATAAGGCAAGGGTGGGTGTAAAGGGCAAAACGCTTTTGCTTGTCGATGATATAAAGACAACGGGTGCAACACTTGACGAATGCACTAAACAGTTGTATTTAAAGGGTGCAGACGGTGTTTACTGCGTTACGGCACTCATAAGCACGCGGGATAAAAATAATGCTGGCAAAAAGCAATAAACAATGCTATAATGAATACATATATTAATTGAATTGAGGATTACCATGGCAACTGATATAGGAATAGATTTAGGATCTTCGAAAACAGTTATTTTTTCAAGCTCAAAGGTTGTACTTGAACTGCCGAATGTTGTGACTGTAGACAGCGAAACTTGGGAGCCTGTCTACTTCGGCGAAAAGGCAAAGCAGACCATAGGCAGAACGCCCGACAGTCTTGTGAGTGTTTTTCCTATTGAACGCGGAGTTATTTCGGATTACGATATCGCTGAAATAATGCTTAAAAACTATATGCAAGAGGCTTTCGGAAACCGTATTATGCGCCCCCGTATTATGGCGACTCTCCCTGCGGGTCTCACAGAGCTTCAGCACCACTCCCTTTCAAATGTGGTTGAATCGGCGGGCGGCCGCAATGTTTCGGTAATTGAAGGGCCCCTTGCGGTGGCGTTTGGCTTGGGACTTGATTTTTCAAAGCCGAGGGGCACCCTTATCGTGGATATAGGCGCGGGCACAACCGATATTGCCGTAATATCCCTTGGGGGAATTGCAACCTGTGAGTCCTTTAAAACCGCCTCATCGGATATTGACGCGCAGATTATACGCTATGTCCGAAAGGAATATAATATTGAAATAGGCCCGCTTACAGCGGAAATGATTAAAATTAAGATAGGCTCGGCTGTAAAACGGGATATCGAGGTTGCGATAGTCGCAAAGGGAAGAAATGTGTTTTCGGGATTGCCCGAAAGCTTTGAAATTTCCTCAGGCGAGGTTTACGAGGCGATTAGCGAGACGATTGATACAATTTGTAACGCTATCCGTCAGGTGTTAAACCGCACCGATCCCGATTTGGTGGCGGATATTACCGAGGACGGTATGTATCTAACCGGCGGCGGCTCACAGTTAAACGGTCTCGCAGTTAAGCTTCGCGAGTATTTGGGAATTGAGATTCATCAGCTTGATGATCCCGCCCACAGCGTAGTAAAGGGAGCGGCGGTAGCCCTCAAGAAGCCCGAGCTGCTTAAAAATGTCGATTATCAGCTCCGTTCTATAAAAGAATTGATTGTGGAGTAAGTTTAACGGTTTAAAGCTTTAAATCATTAAAGAAAATTTTGTTTTATCTATTGACAAAAGGGAAAAAATAGGTTAAAATAGGCATTAGTTTTTAGAAGAAAGGGTGGACGGTATGTTCGGTTACATAGCTTATCGATTTTATTATTACAGTACGGACTGCCTGTGCGCCCATAAAGCTTAGTCTTTATATGATGTACGGACAGCCCGCAATCGCTCGTGCTATTTTGCATTGAGTGTTGCGGGCTTATTTTTGAAAACGGGTGAAACGATGATTAATGAAAAAATGGCATCCTTAGGCAAAAAATGCTCGGTTATCCGCGAAATTTTTGAATCTGCAAAGCTTAGAAGGGCAGAAAAAGTCTTCGATTTTTCCATCGGCAATCCGAGTGTGCCCACGCCCCGACAGGTTACAGATACTATGGAGCGCTTAATAAGGGAAAAAGACCCCGTCTCACTTCACGGCTATACCTCCGCTCAGGGCGATTTTGCCGTAAGGCAATCGATAGCAAAGCATATTGAGAGCGAATTTGATTTTAAGGCTGACCCAAACCTTATTTATATGACCTGCGGTGCGGCGGCTTCCCTTACAATAAGCCTTAACGCTCTTGTAAATGCGGGGGACGAGGTTATAGTTTTAGCGCCGTATTTTCCCGAGTACCGCGTATTTGTAGAAAAAGCGGGGGCAAAGCTTGTTGAGGTGCTCTGCAGAGAGGGGGATTTTCAGATTGATTTTGCCGCACTCGAAAAAGCCGTCACGGCTAAAACCAAGGCGATAATCGTAAATTCCCCTAACAATCCTACAGGCGCGGTATTTTCGGAAGAAACAATAATTGAGCTTGCCTCTTTACTTAATAAAAAGCAAGCGGAATACGGTACTGATATTTATATTATTTCGGATGAGCCGTACAGGGAGCTTGTCTATGATGTTAGCGTTCCTTATATTCCGAAATATTATAACAACACGCTTGTGTGTTATTCATACAGTAAGTCGCTGTCCTTGCCGGGCGAGCGAATAGGTTATATATTTGTTTCTCCTAATATTAATAACAGCGACGAAACATACGCGGCGGTGTGCGGCGCGGGCAGGTCTCTCGGCTTTGTGTGTGCCCCCAGCCTTTTGCAGTACACGGTAGGCGAGTGCGTAGATGTTACCACCGACCTTACGGTCTACCGCAGAAACCGCGATTTGTTTTTAAATTCTCTTACCGAGTAC
>CAZRMP010000031.1:0-11305 GCA_964601235.1 uncultured Ruminococcus sp. | reverse complement strand
ATGGAGGAGGGCGTGCTTGACAACGCCTCTTATTACGGCAGAATTTTCGCCCGTTGCGGCGGACTTGCCGACGCGGTTGCGGAGGGTCTTAAGGAGCGGGGCATAACCGACTTTGATTTAAAGGCGGTATCCTGCGACGGTATCGAGGAATGCCGTATGGCTCTGCTTAAAAAGAGTAAGAATGTGCTTGACGCCAACTTTATTGAGGGTATGGCGTGCAAGGGCGGCTGCATAGGCGGCGCGGGCTGTCTTACCCACGGCGAAAAGAACAAGGCAGAGGTTGACAAGTACGGCAAGGAAGCCTACGAAAAGACCATTACCGACGCCTTAAGCCAGCTCGGAAAAATAGATTAAAGCTATAACAAAAAGCCGACAAATCCAAACCCGATTATAAGGGTGGATTTGTCGGCTTTTTTAAGAGCAAAATTAAGCAAAAACCATAAAAATTCCCGTGAGTATTCCCGCAAGGGCGGAAAATACAGGTACGCCCGAGCTTTCAAGGGAATAAGCTTCGGGCAAAAGCTCGCCGAATACAACATACAGCATCGCTCCCGAGGCAATGCTTAAAGAGAGACTCAGCCACAAAGGGCTTAAAGAGCCTAAGAAAAAGCCTGCTAAAGCCCCTAAAACGGTGGGCGCGCCCGCAAGGGCGGTAATCGCCGCCGCCGCGGATTTTCTCATACCGCCCGAAGTAAGCGGTACTGCCATAGCCATACCCTCGGGTATATTATGAAGCCCTATTACCGCCGCAACTGCGGTTTGGCTTAGTGTAAAGCGGTAATTCGCCCCGAAACGCACAAAGGAAGCACCGATTACCATACCCTCGGGAAAATTGTGCAGAGCAACCGCTACCGCCGTCACAACCCCGCCGATAAAAAGCCGCCTCCCCGAAATATCCGCCCCACCCTTCTCTATAATGTGAAAGCGAAAAGTAAGATCGTTTAAAAGAAATACAAGTAAAAAGCCGAGCATCGTTCCGGGCAGAACAAGAGTAATTCGGGATTTTTCTACAGCGCTCGGCACAAGGTCAAGACAAACCACGGCGAGCATAACGCCCGCCGCAAAGCTTAAAAGTCCGCTAACCGTTTTAGCGGACTTTTGGTTTAACAGTATTCCGAAAAGACCGCCAAGCCCTGTACCGCCCACTCCTGCGGCAAGGGTTACTGTAAGTATGTACGGCAAAACGCTCAATTAAATCAACCCCCAAACAGAGGGGATTAAAGCTCTAAAATCGCAAAATCCTCTCCATTCAAGTTTAGTTTGCCGTTCTTCGGTTTATGACCGAAAATAACCTTAGCATTATTAAATCTTTCGGGAATTTCTATTTCGGAGGGCTCATTCCAGCGGTTTACCGCCACAAGTACCTCATTTTCTCCCTTTTTGCGAATATATACAATATCGCCGAAATTAGCGTACACCGGAACAAACTCGCCCGATTTAAAGACGGGACTTTTCCTTCTCATTTGACCTAATTTTTTATAAAAATCGGTAAGCCCCTTATCCTCTTTTCCCCAGGGGAAGCCTGCACGGCAGAATGGGTCGCCGTAGCCGCTCATTCCCGCCTCGTCCCCGTAATAGAGTGAGGGCACGCCCGGTATTGTGTACTGAAGCACCGCCGCTAACTTTAAAAGCCTGACTGCGTAAGCGTATTCTTCCGGCGTTAGGGTCTGCCGCGACTGCCACTCCCGGTCCCCCTCGGCATCACCCTTTGCAAGACGGGTAATTATCCTCGTCGTGTCGTGGGTGCCGATATGGTTCATTAAAAGCTTTACCGATTGGGGTGGGTAGTTATCCAAAATATCAAGCACGGTATCTACAAGATCTCGGGAATTTCCGCCCTTAACGAATGTGATTATTGCGTCGGCAAAGGGATAATTCATAACCGAGTCAAGCTGTCTGCCGCGTAAAAATCTGCGGCGGCTGCCGTAGCTTATCTTATTTGTCGCGTCCTCCCAAACCTCGCCCAAGAGGTAATTGTCTTCCCCCTCGGCTTTGACGGCAAGGCGGATTTTATCAAGGAAGGAATCGGGCAATTCATCAGCGACATCAAGCCGCCAGCCCCTAATTCCCCTTTTAAGCCAGTATCTTATAACCCCATTTTCACCCGTGATAAAGCTTGAATAGGACAAATCGTCCTCGTCCGTTTCAGGCAGAGACGGTACACCCCACCAGCAGGAATAACCTGTAGGATAATCACCAAACTTAAACCAGCTATGATAAGGGGACTCAGGTGAATTTGCTGCTCCTAATGTGTCATATCGGTTTTTGGCGTTGAAATAGCGGCTATCGTCCCCCGTGTGGGAAAAAACGCCGTCTAATACTATCCCTATACCGTGTTTTTTCGCCGCATTAATAAGCGAAACCAAGTCCTCTTCGGTGCCAAGGGAAGGGTCGATTTTAAGATAGTCCGCCGTGTTATAGCGGTGGTTGGAGTGAGCCTCGAAAATCGGGTTAAGGTATATACAACTGACTCCAAGCTCTTCTAAATAAGGCAGTTTTTCTTCAATGCCTTTAAGGTCGCCGCCGTAATAATCGTTACCGAGACTGCATTTATCCCACGTTTGACGGTATTCGGGTTGCTTTGACCAGTCCTCGCATATAAAGCGATCCTCGGGGATATCAGCCTTTGGAGTGTGAGAATTGCAAAATCTGTCAGGAAAAATTTGATAAATAATACCGCCGTCAAGCCAGTCGGGGGTAGAGTAATCGCGATTATAAACAGTCAACTGCCACCATTTGCCCTCATTTGCAACGATTCCCAAGGAATGGTCGCTCTTTACCACACGGTACTCGCCGTGAAAGCTTGTGTAGCGGAACTGATACCAATAAAGCCCCTCTGTAAGGGTTATTTCGCACTCATAAAAACGGTAGCCGTCAAGCTCCTCCCCCGCCGTCATTATAGCCTCCCGCACCGTATCCCCTCTGTCGTCACGGAGAAGCAAAAATGCCGAATGAACGCGAGCGTCATTATGCAACAACAGCTTTAGCCGAAGGGTGTCCCCTTCGGCTAAAGCACCTAATTTATTACGGTAAAGCGGGTTTCTTGAATCAAAAGGATAGTGTCCCATAAATTACTTAACCGGTTTTATATGCCAGATATTTTCGGCATAGTCCTTTATAGAACGGTCTGCCGCGAAGATACCTGACTTCGCAATATTTACAAGCGACATCCTGTTCCACTTATCACGGTCACTATAAAGCGCGCTCGCCTTTTTCTGCGCTTTTTGATAGTCGGCAAAGTCCGCAAGCGCCATATAGCGGTCGTTATTCTTAAGGGAATTATAAATATTATCAAAGGGCTGACCGGCTATGCCCTTACCTATAAATTCAAGCGCCTCTTTTAGTACGGGATTATTGTTGTAATACTGTGTTGGGGAGTAACCGTTCTTCTGGAGTGACAGCACCTCGGGGGTCTGCATACCGAAGATAATGATATTATCGTCCCCTACCGCCTTATGAATTTCAACATTTGCGCCGTCCTCAGTACCTAAAGTAATCGCACCGTTCATCATAAGCTTCATATTACCTGTACCGCTGGCCTCTGTGGATGCAAGTGAAATCTGCTCGCTTATATCAGCAGAGGGAATCATAAGCTCCGCTAATGTTACGCGGTAATCCTCAAGGAATAAAATCTTAAGCTTATCGTTTACGGTACGGTCATTGTCGATAACCGTCGAAAGCTTGTAAATCATCTGAATAATCTCTTTAGCAAAGAGGTAGCCCGCCGCCGCCTTTGCGCCGAAGATATAGGTCTTAGGAGTAAAGTCGGCATTCGGATTATTCTTTAAATAGAGGTATTCCGAAATAATGTTAAGCGCGTTAAGGTGCTGGCGCTTGTATTCGTGAAGGCGTTTTACCTGCATATCGAAAATGGAATCGGGGTCTAAGACAATAGATGTCTTATCCTTAACATAATCGGCAAAACGAACCTTATTCTGACGCTTGATTTCCTGCAATTTGCCGAGCACCGCACTGTCGTCCTTGTACTCCATAAGCTTTTCAAGCTGGGCGGCATTTTTAATAAAGCCATTGCCGATAAGCTCGGTAAGGTAAGAGGTAAGGGCGGGGTTAGCTTGGCAAAGCCAACGCCTGTGAGCGATACCGTTTGTAACATTGGTGAACTTTTCGGGTGTCATTTTAGCGTAATCATTGAAAAGCTCTTTTACAAGAATTTCGCTGTGGAGCTTTGAAACGCCGTTTACGGTATGGCATGCGGCAACGCAAAGGCTTGCCATTCTTATAACTCCGCTCTGTATAATTGCGGTGCGCTCAACCATTGCAGGGTCGCCCGTGCGGGAAAGAACCTCGCCCCTGAAGCGGCGGTCAATTTCCTTAATTATCTGATAAATTCGGGGGATACGCTGTTTGATAAGCTCAACAGGCCAGCACTCAAGCGCCTCTGACATAATTGTGTGGTTGGTGTAAGCTACAGTACGGCTTACAATATCCCACGCCTTATCCCAGCCGTAGCCGCACTCGTCAAGCAAAAAGCGCATAAGCTCGGGGATAGAGAGGGTCGGGTGGGTATCGTTAATGTGAATAGCAACCTTGTCCGGCAGGTTGTCAAGGGTGTTGTACTTTCTCAAATGACGGTTTAATATATCCTGAATTGAAGCCGAAACGAGGAAATACTGCTGGCGAAGCCTTAAGGACTTACCCTCAATATGATTATCCTCGGGATAAAGTACCTTTGATATAGTTTCGGTCATAGCACGCTGTTCAAGGGCGCGTACATAATCGCCCTGATTAAAGGCGGACATATCGAAATCCTGACATTCCGCACTCCAAAGGCGCAGTACATTTACGGTTTTACCGTCCTTACCCGCAACCATAAGGTCATAGGGAACGGCACGAACGGTTTGATAACCGGTATGCTCAATGTGGTGATAACTGCCGTCCCACCACTCGTTTATCTTACCGTCAAAATTAACATCAACCGCCGAAGCAGGGCGCTGTTCAAGCCATACTCCGCCCCCGGGAAGCCAGAAATCAGGCAGCTCGGTCTGCCAACCTTCAACCAATTTCTGACGGAAGATACCTAACTCATATTTGATACAATAGCCCATTGCCGGATAACTGCCGGTTGAAAGCCCGTCAAGGAAGCAGGCGGCAAGGCGGCCCAGACCCCCGTTACCAAGTCCCGCGTCAGGCTCAAAATCATAAAGATTATCAAGCTTTACCTTAAACTTTGCAAGCGCCTTAGACATAGTGTCCGTAAGGTCTAAATTGTAAAGATTATTTTTAAGGGAGCGTCCCATTAAAAATTCCATACTTAAATAATATACGGTTTTTGCTTCCTGATCATCGACGGATTTTTTAAACTCCGCACGGCGTTCGGTCATAATTTCAAGCAAAACAAGCACGCAAGCCTTGTAAAATAGCTCGTCTGAAGCCTGCGACGGGGTCACACCGAAATTGTGCGACAGCTTTCGCTCAAGCATTGAAGCAAGCTCAGTAACAGTATATTTAGTCATAACAGCATCTCCTCAATTCATTATAATACTCAAAGCTATTATTTACAAATCAATAATACAATATTCAAAACGATTTTTCAAGATGTAACTGCAACTATAATTTCAAGAAAAATTGTGTATTTTATATAAAAAATCAATAAAAAAAATACCAAATTAAAAAAAATTCGTGATTTAGCACAATATGGAGGTATATTAACGGTATAATAAAAGGCTCCCCTCACGGAAGCCTTTTATCGAGTCGGGTAATAATACCGACCGACTTACATTTCGTCTGCGCTGTCGCACTCAAGGTAATCGCCCTCGATGCGGTTTTTATTTGCCAATCTATCAACTACCACAAGCGCGCCTATAACCGCGGTAAACACAGCAAAAGCAGACATCATAAATTTCAAAAAACCTTTCATACGATAAGCACCTCTTTCTTCATATATTATATCAGAAAATTACAAAAATGTCAATTAATTATCACATAAACGGAGCAAATATATGCAAAATCGCCTGTTTAATTCGCATAGACACAGGGCGTTTCTTCCAATCCGCGATTTTAATTTCCTGAGACTTGGATAACACATCCTCAAATTCTTTCTTAATATCAAGTACAGTATCGTTATCGCATATCCATGTTCCGCATTCAAAATGGAAAACAAAGCTTCGGTAATCCATATTGACCGTACCCACGGTAGCTATCTTGTCATCCGAAACAAAAAGCTTTGAATGAATAAAGCCGGGGGTGTATTCGTAAATCCTGACGCCCGCCTCCAAAAGCTCCAAATAGTTATACTGTGTGACGGGGTGAACATACCATTTATCAGGAATATGCGGAGTCACAATCCTAACATCTATACCCGATTTTGCCGCCATTCTTAAAATTGAAATCATTGTATTGTCTATAATAAGATAAGGCGAGGTTATATATACATATTTCTGCGCGGTGTTAAGTATCTGCATATAAATACCCTCGGCGGGGTTTTTATCGTTAAGCGGGTCATCGCAGTAGGGCAGTACAAAGCCATCGTTCTCCGCCTTGTAATCCGTTAAATAAGCGTTAATATCAAGCTCCTGCTTGGTAGTAAACTCCCACATACATAGAAACATAGCAAGAAAGCTTCTAACCACCTCGCCCTTAAGCATTATGCCGCTGTCATGCCAATGGCCGAAGCGCACCATACGGTTTATGTACTCGTCACCTATATTAAAGCCGCCCGTAAATGCGGTTTTACCGTCTATCACCACGATTTTGCGGTGGCTGCGGTTGTTCATAAATATGTTCATAGAGGGCTTTATGGGATTAAATACCGATACGGCAATACCCTCTGCACGCAAATTGCTAATAAAATTTTTGTGTTGGCGTTTTATAGAGCCGAAATCGTCAAATATTATTCTTATTTCGACCCCCTCTTTTACCTTGCGCGAGAGTATTTTATGTATCTCGTCCCACATATACCCCTCTGCCAGAATAAAAAACTCCATAAAAATGTATTTTTCGGCTTTTTCGAGCTCGCAAAGCATCTTTTCAAGTATTTTTTCACCCGGACACAGATATTCCGTTTCGGTATTGCCGTAAAGCGGGTAGCCCGATTCTCCCGAAAGGTAGTCCGCCTGACGGGAATGAAACATATCGTAATAACGGAGCTTGTCCCTGACCTTTTCGTCCTCCTTAAGATAGGGCAGATAATGAGCCTCGCATTTTTCCATCTTTTTCCGCTGGTGCGGCATAACTCTGCCGCCGCCCCACAAAAGAAAGACCGAGATACCGAAAACAGGAAAAACCAGTATAAAAATAATCCATGCGATTTTATGGTCAGGATTCCCTCTGCGATTTAAAATGTAGATAACGGTTATTGTACCTAAAATCATTGAAAGGGCATATAACGCTACAGATTTTGCGGTAATATCGTAAAGCACATAAAAAAGGAAAACCAACTGCAGCAAAAGCAGTAATGCCGAGATTATAATTCTCGTTTGAATTCTTATTCCGCGTTTGCGTTCAGACATCCTTTCCCCTCCTTTAACATAGCAATATTAATTATAACACATAAGGCAATATTTTGCAAATATTATAAATTCTTGAAAAACCGCTTGTTATCGACAGTTTTTTTTGATATAATAAAAGAAAGAAAATTACGGAGGTGCATTTTTTTGGTTAACGAAAAATATAAGTTATGGTGTGAAAAGGCCGTAGGCGACCCCGATCTGATAAAGGAGCTTGAAAGCATTAAGGGCAACGAGGAAGCGATTTCCGATGCTTTTTACAAAGACCTTGAATTCGGCACGGGGGGACTGCGCGGAGTTATCGGCGCAGGCACAAACCGTATGAATGTTTACACTGTGGGCAAGGCATCTCAGGGGCTTGCGGCGTATGTTAACTCGGTATCCCAAAACGGCAGGATTGCCGTCGCATACGACAGCCGTATTAAAAGCGACCTCTTTGCAAAAACCGCCGCCTCGATTTTTGCCGCGAACGGCATTAAGGTTTATATTTATAAGGAGCTTATGCCCACGCCTATGCTCTCCTTTGCGGTGAGAAGACTTAAATGCGATGCAGGCGTGGTTGTAACCGCGAGCCATAACCCCGCTAAATACAACGGCTACAAGGCTTACGGCTCGGACGGCTGTCAGTTAGGTCTTGAGGCGGCGGATTATGTGCTGTCCATAATGAATAAGGTCGATATTTTTGACGATGTTAAGACCCTCGATTTCGATACGGCGGTAGCCGAAGGCAAAATCGAATATATCGGCGACGATATTATTGAAGAATACTTAAACTGTGTGCTTGCCTGCAGAGTAGCACCCGAGGCGGATGTAAAATCCTTAAATGTCATTTACACCCCGCTCCACGGCAGCGGCAACAAGCCCGTAAGAAGCATTTTAAAGAAAATCGGCGTAACCAATGTGACGGTAGTGCCCGAGCAGGAGCTGCCCAACGGCAACTTCCCCACCGCTCCCTATCCTAACCCCGAAATCCGTCAGGCGTTCGAGTGCGCCTTAAAGCTTGCGAACGAGATTAAGCCCGAATTACTGCTTGCAACCGACCCCGACTGCGACCGTGTGGGAATAGCAGTGCGCGACGGCGAGGAATACAAGCTCCTTTCGGGAAACGATGTGGGCGCTTTACTGCTTGATTTCGTGCTTGCAAGAAGAACCGAAAACGGCACATTGCCGAAAAATCCAATTGCGGTTAAAACCATAGTTACAACCGAGCTTTGCCGCAAAATTGCCGAAAACTACGGCTGTGAGCTTGTAGATGTGCTTACCGGCTTTAAGTTTATAGGCGAGCAGATAACAATGCTTGAAGAAAAGGGCGAGGAAAACCGCTTTGTCTTTGGCTTTGAAGAAAGCTACGGCTACTTAGGCGGCACATATGTACGCGATAAGGACGCGGTTATCGCCTCAATGCTTATCTGCGAAATGGTAGCTTATTATAAGGCAGAGGGCAAAAACCTTATTGAGGTACTTGACGGCCTTTACAAGAAATACGGCTATTACATCTGTGCACAAAAGAGCTTTACCTGCGAGGGTGAAAGCGGTATGAAGCAGATTAAGGGTATGATGGAAGCGCTTAGAACGGATACTCCGAGAGAGATAAACGGTTCCGGGGTTGTTAAGTTCGACGATTACGAAACCTCAGTAAGCCACGACCTTAAGAACGGTAATGAAAATAAAATCACACTTCCGCGTTCTAATGTGCTCTGCTTCTATATGGAGGACGGCTGTTCCTTAATCGTGCGCCCCTCCGGCACAGAGCCTAAGATTAAGCTTTATATCGGCGCAGTGGGCAAAACCTATTCGGAAGCCGAAAACAAGCTCCAAGGTCTTACCGACAGCGGCACAAAGCTTTTAGGATTTTAACGGATAAATAAAAACAGGCGGACTTCTCAAATTAGAGGGGTCCGCTTTAATGTATAATCTTGCTAAATCGGCATTACTGTGCTATAATAATATATATTTTTATACTTTGATTGCGGAGGAATATAATGTCTGCTAAAATTTACAGTCTATCGAACGGAGCGGAGGGCCTGTTTATTAAAAACGAGCGTTTCAACACTACCTCTGTTTCCTTTAATTTCTATCTGCCTCTGTCGGCTGATACTGCGGCGGAATATGCACTGTTGCCATTTATCCTTACTACCTGCGGTGCAGAGTATCCCGATTTTTCGGTGCTCAATTACAAGCTGAGCCGTCTTTACGGAGCAAGGCTTGACGCCTCGGCGGAAAAGCTTGGGGACTATCAGCTGCTCAGAATGAGAATATCGGTTATAGACGATAAATACACCTTCGAAAACGAGTCCCTTTTAAGCCGCGCAACCGATATGCTTTTAAGCCTTATTTTTGAGCCCAAGGCTGAAAACGGCGTTTTTTGCGAGGATGATTTAAGCCGTGAAAAGCGCAAGGCGATAGAGCATATAAAGGGGGAGATAAGCGAAAAACGCGTATATGCCAAAAACCGCCTTATTGAGGAAATGTATAAGGGTGAGGCTTACGGCGTGCCTAAATGCGGCACGGTAGAGGGCGTCGAAAAAATCACGGGCGAAAGCCTTTATAAGTCATGGGAAAATATGCTTAAAACCGCCTTTATTAGGGTGCAGGTAATCGGCGCTTGCTTGCCGACCCGCTTTTTTGACAGCATTGCCGAAAGGCTTAATGGCATAGAACGCAGTGAAATTACAGACTGCAAATTAAATAATCCCACTCTGTCAAGGGACGAACCCAACGAAATCACCGAAAGAATGGCGGTAAAGCAGGGCAAGCTTGTAATGGGCTTTTCCTCGGATATGTGCGGAGATGACGATGTATCTCTCCCGCTTATGGTTATGACCGATATTTTCGGCGGCGGCCCTTATTCAAAGCTTTTCGCAAATGTAAGGGAAAAAATGAGCCTATGCTACTACTGCTCCGCCTCCACCGTCCGCGGAAAGGGACTTGTAACCGTGGATTCCGGTGTTGAGGCAGAGAATGCCGACAAAGCAAAAGCCGAAATTTTAAATCAGCTTATATCGGTTCAAAAGGGTGAATTTACCGATTTTGAATATGAAGCCTCAATTAAAAGTCTTTGTGATTCACTTAATTCCTATAATGACAGTCAAGACACCCTTGACACCTGGTACGCCTTAAAGGCAAATAACAAAATCCTTTACTCACCCGAGGAAATCGGCGCTAAAATTGCTGAAATCACCCGCGAGGATATTGTAAATGCCGCAAAGGGCGTTAAGCTTCATACGGTTTATATGCTGCTTCCGAAGGAGGAAAAATAATGCAAAAACAGATTTTTGAGAGCGAAATAGGTGAAAGCTACATTAAAGCAGTTCACCCGTCGGGACTTAAAATTTACATTTTAGAAAAGCCTCAATACAATTCCGCCTATGCGGTTTTCGGCACCAAGTACGGCTCTATTGACACCTGCTTTTCGGTAAACGGCGAAAAGACTCAAATACCAAAAAATATAGCCCATTTTCTTGAGCACAAGCTTTTTGAAAGCGAGGACGGCGACGCATTTACTAAGTACGCCGCCACAGGCGCATACGCCAACGCCTACACCTCCTTTGACCGCACCTGCTATCTTTTTTCCTGCTCGGATAGATTTTATGAGAATCTCGGTATTCTGCTTGATTTCGTGCAGTCGCCCTACTTCACCGCCGAAACCGTGCAAAAGGAGCAGGGCATAATAGGTCAGGAAATACGGATGTATGACGACAGCCCCGATTGGCGGGTTATGTTCAATATGTTGCTTGCAATGTATAAAAACCACCCCGTAAGAATTGATATTGCGGGTACCGTGGAGTCCATCGCCGAAATTGACGATAAGCTCCTTTACAAATGCTATAACACCTTTT
>CAZRMP010000030.1:0-11721 GCA_964601235.1 uncultured Ruminococcus sp. | reverse complement strand
AAAGGCTTCGGTTATTACTAATCCAAGGCATTATAAGCTTACCGCGCCCCATCCAAGCCCCCTTTCGGCTTACAGGGGATTTTTCGGCTGTCGCCATTTTTCAAAAGCGAATGCTTTGCTGGAGCAAAACGGCGTTGAGAAAATTGATTGGGAAAAATTGTAAACAAATTGTAAACTTCGAGAAAACTATTGACAAATTATGACTAATTATGTTAAAATAAGGTAAAGCAAAGGAGGCAGAAAAATGAAATCTACAGGAATGGTTCGTGCAGTTGATAAAATGGGACGCGTTGTAATACCGAAGGAAATTCGCAAACAGCTTAAAGTTGAAAACGATGTTGACAGCTTTGAGATTTATATGGACGGTGATAAGGTTGTGCTTAAAAAATATCAGCCGACCTGTATTTTCTGCGATTCATTGGCTGACAGCGTCCAATTTGAGGGTTATAATGTCTGTAAGAACTGCATAGAAAAGCTTTATAATATGAAGGATAAAGCTGAATAAGCTATATTAAATAAGCAATCGGGCAATCCGTTTGGATTGCCCGATTTTTATCAGCCTAAGCTGTGGATAATTTGATTTTTAATTTCTTTCATTCCCTTAATTGTGGGGTGTCCTCCGCGTTTATCAATATCAGCTAAAGCAATAGACTTGATTCCAAAGTGATTACAAGCGGTTTTAAAGCCTTCCGAGATCTGCAGTTTCAAATCTGTGTTGATTATGCATACGATATCGGCGTTTGGAATCAGCTGCTTTAATCTGTATATCAGAAAGCAAAAAGCGGGCAGAACCGAATACAGATCTTGTTTGTCCCAGTCGGAATATTTAAGTTCGCCGATGGGCGAGCCTGCACAGCTGTCATTAGTGCCGCCGAAAACAAAAACGGTGTTTATCTCGTTTTCCTTAAAAAATCCCGCGTCCTGAAGCTTGTTTAGTCTGCATATAAAGGAAGAGGTTTCCGAGCAGTCACTGCCGTTATACCCTATATAGCATATCGGAGAACCGGACCAGCTGTTGTTTTGGATAAGCTTTGAATCGGTCTCCTTAATCAGGGGATACCACCAGGTATCTTCCACTGCCCTTACATCGGTTTCTCCACCTTCGGTTTTAGAATAATAAACCTCAAAACCGTCCGGTATATATCCTGCAAAGGTAGAATAACTATCGCCTAAAATCAGTACATTTTTAAGAGTCATAATTATATTCCCTCTTAATTACATATTGCTTTGAATATACTCCACAACATCGCCGATGGTTTTAAGATTTTCAATTTCCTCATCGGGAATTTCAACCTCAAACTCGTCCTCGATTGACATAAGCAGTTCAACGACATCAAGACTGTCCGCACCTAATTCTTCGGCAATTTTGGTTTCCATCGTCATTTCATCTGCGTTTGCATCAAGCTGTTCTGCTAATATTTCTTTAATTTTTTCAAATACCATAATTTATGCCTCCTGAAAGTTTACAAAATAAGCCCGCAAAAACTTTGAGCTTAAATCGGTGATAAATAGATAATATGTTTTTCTCGCGCATTTGTCAATATATTTTTATGCTTTTTTTAAAAAAATATAATAGTGTTTAAAAAATGTTGCAAATTTATGAGATTTGCTTTATAATAGTTTTATTGTTATGTATTTACGGATATGAAAGGTGGGACGCGGAGCGGCTTGTACGCTCCCTTATATGGCAAAAGAAAAGCTTGTAAAGTCAATTACCTCTATGGATGAGGATTTTGCAAAATGGTATACTGATGTTGTTATTAAGGCGGACTTAATCGATTATTCCTCTGTTAAAGGCTGTATGATAATAAGACCCTACGGTTATGCGATTTGGGAGAACATCCAGCATATTGTGGACGGTATGTTCAAGGAAACGGGTCACGAAAATGTTTATATGCCTATGTTTATTCCCGAAAGCTTACTTCAAAAGGAAAAGGATCATGTTGAGGGCTTTGCCCCCGAGGTTGCTTGGGTTACCCACGGGGGAGAAGAAGAGTTGGAAGAGAGGCTTTGTGTAAGACCTACCTCCGAAACACTTTTCTGCGACCATTTTAAAAATATAGTTCATTCCTACCGCGACCTGCCAAAGCTTTATAATCAGTGGTGCAGTGTTGTACGCTGGGAGAAGACTACAAGACCCTTCCTGCGCTCGCGGGAGTTTTTGTGGCAGGAGGGACACACCCTTCACGCAACGGCTGAGGAGGCAAAGGCAGAGACTGTGCAGATGCTTAACATCTACGCCCGCTTTGCCGAGGAGTTTTTGTGCATACCCGTAATAAAGGGCGAGAAGACCGCAAAAGAACGCTTTGCGGGAGCAGAGGCGACCTATACTATAGAAGCGCTTATGCATGACGGAAAAGCTTTACAGAGCGGAACCTCACACTACTTCGGTGACGGCTTTGCAAGAGCCTTTGAAATTGAATACACCGATAAAAATAACAACCCTGTAACCCCCTTTGAAACCTCGTGGGGTATATCCACCAGACTTATCGGCGCTATAATTATGACCCACGGTGACGACAGCGGTTTGGTACTTCCTCCGGCAATCGCACCGATTCAGGCTGTGCTTATTCCGATTGCCAGCCATAAGGAGGGCGTGCTTGATAAGGCAAACGAGGTATACGAGCGAATGAAAAAGGTTTGCCGTGCAAAAATTGACGCGGGCGACCAGTCACCCGGTTGGAAGTTTGCCGAGTACGAAATGAAGGGTGTTCCCCTTAGGGTTGAATTAGGACCTAAGGATATTGAAAATAACTGCTGCGTTATCGTGCGCCGCGACAACGGCGAAAAGACCGTTGTTTCCCTTGACGAGCTTGAAACAAAGCTCCAAGAGCTTTTAAAGGCTGTTCATGACGGTCTTTATAACAAGGCGCTTGAGCGCAGGGCAAATATGACCTTCGACGCGCACAGTCTTGATGAAATGAAAGAAATCGCCGACAATAAGCCCGGCTTTATCCGTGCTATGTGGTGCGGCGACCGTGAGTGCGAGGACAAGCTTAAGGACTTTGCGGGTGTTTCTTCACGCTGTATCCCCTTTGAACAGGAAGAATTGGACGGCAAATGCGTTTGCTGCGGCAAGAAAGCAAAGCATATGCTTTATTGGGGTAAGGCCTATTAATGATTAAATTAATTGCAAAATAAAATCGCCCTGAAATGCGAAGGCATTTCAGGGCGATTTTTAGTGAGTAGTTATGAGTTTGCTTCAATCCACTCTTCTGCTTTTGCGGCCGCCATGCGCTTAATATCCTCTTTAGCGTAGGGGGACTCTTCGCCGCCGTTTACATAAAGAAAATACTTTCCGCTTTCGGTCTTGTAGAGAGATTCCTCGTAGCCGTCAGGTTCGCCGAAATTGCCCGAGGTTTTTTTCAAAATGAGCTCGGACTTTTCGGTGTCATACTCTACCTTGCAAATAACCTTTTTCATAGTTTTCACCTAATCCTTTCTGCGGTATTTTTGTTTTCAAAACTACCGCCGCCGCCTCTCTCGGTGAGCGGCATAAACCTTAATATATCAAGCGCTTTAGCGCTGATAAGCTGTTATACATTGTTGGTTTGAAAACACTTCCCGTATGCTTTTGAAAGGCTCTTAAAGCTCGGGATAAAGTCCGTCCTCTGCCATTTTATTAATAGCATCGCAAACCGACTGCTTGTCCTCCTTGTATGTAACGCCGTACCACTTGTCCTCTGCAATAAGAACCTTTACCTTTTTTTTACCGGAGTCAATAAGCTCAGACACTACGGAAGGAAGGTAATATTCAGATTTCGGAGTAGCGATATTTTTCTTTAAAAACTCTTTAAACCCGTTTTCTGCAAAACCGAATAAGTCAGGCATAAAGCCCCAAAGGTTCATTGAAACCACCGTGTCGGGCGGTAAAGCGATCCAGCTTTCACCGTCATCCTCGGTGTATTTGCAATCCATAATCTTTGTGCGCTCGGTAACAGATTTGAGCTTGCCGTTTTCTATATCACAAACTCCGCGTGATACATAACCGTTTTCGGTTAAAGTATTCACAAGACGGAAACCCGTCATACAGTAGTCGCTGTCATTATTTTTAAGAAATTCGGCAGTCTTTATGAATGCAGATTTTCCGTAATAATCGTCCGCATTAATTACTGCAAAGGGCTCTTTTACAACATCCTTGCAGCAGAGCACAGCGTGGGCTGTTCCCCAGGGCTTGACCCTATCTTGGGGGCATACAAAGCCATCGGGTAAGGCGTCTGTTTCCTGAAAAACATATTCAGTTTTCACCATTTTTTCAATCCGTTTGCCTACGACCGCTTTAAAATCAGCCTCAATAGCGTGTTTTATTACGAAAACCACCTTATTAAATCCGGCTTTTACTGCGTCATAAACGGAGTAATCAAGGAGTATTTCCCCATTTTTACCAATGGGCTCAATTTGCTTAAGCCCGCCGAAACGGCTGCCCATTCCCGCCGCCATAACCACCAAGGTGATATTATTGTTCATAATTATATCCTCCGAAAAGTCATTTTCTAAGTGTATTATAACATAAAACCTTTGTTAATTCAATCTATATTTAAAATCTCTAATGTATAAAGATTTTTTACTTGATATGACGCATTTTGTACGCTATAATAGAAATATTCACAGTTTGTTAAATATTTTCGGAAATTTGTTTGATATCATATTCCTTACTTAAGGGTAAATTCTACCCGACAGACAGTGAAAATTTTTCTTGGAGGAATACAAATGATTGAAGTCACCGGACTCAGCAAACGGTACGGTACTCATCTTGCGGTTAAAGATGTCAGCTTTAACATCAAAAAGGGTGAGGTTATCGGTTTCTTAGGGCCTAACGGCGCAGGTAAATCAACTATTATGAATATCCTAACGGGTTATCTTTCCCTTACGCAGGGTAAGGTTGTTATAGACGGATACGATATTACGGAGTATCCCGAGGATGCGAAACGCCGTATTGGCTATCTGCCCGAAATACCGCCGCTTTATGTTGATATGAAGGTAAGGGAATATCTTGATTTTATATATGACCTTAAAAAGGTTAAGTTCCCCAAGAAGCCGCATATTGACGAGATTTTAAGGCTGGTTAAAATTGATAATGTTCAAAACCGTCTTATAAAGAATCTTTCAAAGGGCTATAGGCAGAGGGTAGGCTTTGCACAGGCGCTTATCGGCAACCCCGATGTGCTGATACTTGACGAGCCTACGGTAGGCCTTGACCCCAAGCAGATTATTGAGATACGCAATCTTATATCCCGACTTGGCAAAAACCACACAATAATTCTTTCTTCCCATATTCTTTCGGAAATTCAGGCGGTTTGTAAGCGGGTAATAATTATTAATCACGGTCAGATTATCGCCGATGATACCCCCGAAAATCTTTCTGACAAGCTTTCAAGCGACCATTCGCTTGTAGCAAGAATCGTTTGTGCGGAGCAGGATATGCTTGACGCGCTTAAAACCGTAAAGGGCGTTAAATCCGTAACATCTTTAGGCCGCAAGGAGGATAACTCCTTTGATTTTCTTATCGAGCCTGAGACAGGCGTGGATATTCGCGGCGAGGTCTTCAAGCGTGTGGCCGCAAGGGGCAGAACACTCTTATCCCTTACAAGCAACAGGGTATCACTTGAGCAAATATTCCTTCGCCTTACCGAGGCTGCGGACAATGACGAGGCAAAACGCCTATTGGGAATTAATGAAGAACCCCAAAAAGAGAAGGTTAATATTGAAGTTGACGGCGGCAATACAGTTACCGTTAAGACAGGAAACAACACTGAGGAGGCGAAATAATGCGCGCGGTATTTAAAAGAGAGTTTCGGTCGTATTTTTCCACACCGATAGGATTTATTGTTTTAGCGATATGCTATTTCTTTTTAGGATTATATTTTTCATTGATTTACAGCTATGGAAACCCCAATGTATCAGAGGTTATAATAGCTATGGCGACTGTAATAGTGTTTACTATGCCGGTTATTACAATGCGCCTTATGAGCGAGGATAGAAGGCAGAAGGTTGATCAGGCTCTGCTTACTGCTCCCGTAAGTCTTACAGCTATTGTAATGGGTAAGTTTTTTGCGGCATTGGCGCTTTTGGCAATAAGCTTTGCTCCGACGGTTATTTTTGAAATAATCGTAGTGTCCTATGTCAGCGTAAATATAATGTCATTTATCTACGCACTGCTTGGTATGTTGCTTTTGGGAAGTGCTCTTATTTCTATTGGTATGTTTATATCTTCCCTCACCGAAAGCTCGGTAATTTCAGCGATTTTGACCTTGGTAATCAATATTCTTGTGCTTTATATGTCAAGCTTTGCGAGTATGATTAAAGTTGAATGGATTGCAAATATCGTTGAAAAGGCTGCATTTATTACCGCGTTTGAAAACTTTGCGGAAAATGTATTCTCGGTATCCGATGTGGTTTATTTCTTAAGCATCAGCGCCGCCTTCCTCTTCCTGTGCGTGCGTTCGCTTGATAAGAGAAGATGGGCATAAGGAGGGAAAGCAAAATGGAAGAAAACAAGAACTTAACACCTGAAACAGAGGAAAATGTAAATCCTGCCGCAAATGAAACGGCGGATACCGCACCCGAAACGGGTAAAAAATCCAAAAAGGAAAAGAAGCCTAAAAAGCTTAAAAACCAGGAACTTTTGCGTAAGGGCGGATTTTCTGTTGCTATAACGGCGGCGGTTTTGGCGGGAATAATAATCCTTAATGTACTTGTAGGCGCGCTTTCAAATCGTTTTGTATTGGAATTTGATATGAGCGCCGAAAAGGAAAATTCAATGAGCGAAGAAAACATCGATTATATTAAAAACCTTGATACAGAGGTTGAGATAGTTGTATGCGCTACGCCCGATGACTATGTTGGCGGATATATGAGCTATTACGCCCAAAGTAAGTACAGTGTGACAGCAGATGCAACGGATTACTACAAACAGACAATTACTCTGCTTGATAAATATCCCGCGTATAACAATAAAATAACCCTTCGCTATGTTGATACCCAAGAATCTGAATTTACCGAGATTTCGTCGAAGTATTCCAATGAAAACATCACCTATGGTGATATCATAGTGACCTGCACCAAAAACGGAAATGAGCACTATAAAATAGTAAGCTTTGATGATATATACGATCTTGATGAGGACACTTCCTATGCCTCTTACGGTTATACCACAAACACGGTCGCAGGCAATAATGTTGAGACTGCGGTCACAAGCGCCATCGCATATGTAACAAGCGGTAAAATCAAAAAAGCAGCCCTTTTAACAGGCCATTCAAAAAATGATTATACAGAAGAATATCAAAAGCTTTTAAAGAACAATAATTACGAAATCACCGTAATTTCCGACAGTATTATAGGCAGTATCTCGGATGAGTATGACGCTGTTATTATCGCGGCTCCCACCGTAGACTTTTTAGGCAGTGAGATAGACGCTCTTTCGGCGTTTCTTGATAATGACGGAAAGCTCGAAAAGGGACTTATTTTCTTTGCTGACGCAACCGCTCCCTATCTTACTAATTTTTATGATTTCCTTGAGCAATGGGGAATAGCGGTAAATGAGGGAATTATGTTTGAAACGAATTCTCAGAACTATATGCCCGATGACCCGATGACCCTTGGAACCTATCCCACAAGCAGTGACAACGATATCACAAGCGGTATGAAATTTTGCATCACGGGATACAATGTGCCGCTTGCCGCCGCTTACGAATCCGAGGGGAGAGTTACCGTTACCTCGCTTATGAGCACCCCTGAATCTGTTGTTGCGGCACCTGCAGGAACCTCCACTGATTGGACCGGTGCTGACGAATACGAAAAGCAGAGCTATTCATCGGTAATTCAGTCGCAAATGGAGGACTATGACAGCGAAAACAACAAGATTACAAGCTATGTTTTTGCTTTCAGCAGTGTAGAGTTTATTTATTCGTCTTATATTGAGCAGTCTTCTGTTGCAAACAAGAATATAACCCTTGCTGCGGCAGAACGCGCGGTCGGTGCGGAGGATACAGGTATTTCCTTCATTTCAAAGACCATAACAGATGAAAGCTTTTCGGATGCCGTAACAGATTCTTCGGCTAAAATAATCAGAACTATATTTATGATTATATTCCCGATTGTCAGTATTGCTATAGGTATTTACATCTTTATTAGGAGAAAGAATGCGTAATGAGTGATTTTCCCGAAAAAGAGAATATGAATCAGGAAAATTTGCAGGCGGAGAATGTGCCGGCACCCCAAGAGGAAAACTCTACTGTTTTTTCCGATCCTACAGAGCATAAAAAAGCGACTGTAAGGCAAAAGAAAAAGCTTTTACCCGTAATTATTTCCGCCCTTCTTGCAGTAGCTGTCCTTGCGGGCGGAACGGTTGCGGTTATAAAGCTTATTCCCGAACGCGAAGAGGATTTCTCGGTGCCCACCATTGAGACTATAACCGTTCTCAAAGAGGATTCGGATGATTTTAAGTCGGTTACGGTCGCAAATGAAAACGGCACATTTAAGTTGTATTCGGAAGAAGAAACCGCCGAAACCGATTCTTCCGATTCTTCAGGCACCGAAACCGAAATCAACTGGTATCTTGACGGCTACGATAAAGAGCTTATTGATTCTTCGTCGGTAAGCAATGTAGCAGATTATGCCGCTTCTCTTGAAGCGGTAAGGGAGATTACCGCTAAAACCGCCGCTGAGTGCGGGCTTGAAAAACCTGTAATCAGGGCAGATGTCGTAAAGAATGACGATTCGGAATACTCAATACTTGTAGGAAGTGAATCGCCCGACGGCACGGGAATCTATGTTAAGCTTTCAACGGACGATAAAATCTATGTGGCTGAAAGCACAATAAAGGATAATTTTACCTTCGATGCATTGAGCTTTGCCGAGACAAGCCAGATTCCCGGCATCACCGTTACCGACGATATGGGGGATTATACCGATGATGGAGCCTTAAGCTCCTTTGATACAATAACCCTTACCGGCAAAAATTATCCTGAAACGGTAGTATTAGCGCCCAATGAAGATAAAATTTTTATTGATTATGCGTCTTATATGACCCTTGCCCCAACAAAGCGAATTGCCGATAACGTTTCGGGAGTATTCAACTTCTTTAAAAACGGTGCCGCGGTTTCGGGAGCCTACTCCTTTGATAATTCCGTTTCTGCCCGTAAGCAATTAGGACTTGATAATCCCGACCTTGTTGCTACGATTAAAATCGGCTCTTTTAGCTTGACTTATTCCTTTAAGCAACAGGATGACGGCAACTATGCAGTGTGGTATGACGGTGCTAAGCTCATTAAAAAGATTACGGCGGCAAATATTTCTTTTATTAACAACAAGACCACAGACTATTATGCTTCGTGGGTTTGCTTGCAGTCAATAAACGAGCTTTCTAATTTCACACTTAAAACCCCCGAAAAGGATTACAGCTTTGATATTGTTTACGATGACAGCGATGATGCCGAGGAAACCTATGTAATAACTTACGAGGGTGAAAAGCTTGTAGCCGAAAATTTCCAGAATTTCTACGAAGAATGCATTAGACTTTCTTGCGTGGATTACACCATAGCTAATGTTAGCGGCGAGCCTGAAATGTCGATTGTCTTCACATATTCAGATACATCCCGCGACAGCGTCACCGTTGACTTTATAAAATCAAGTGAGACTAAATATCAGTACCGCATTAACGGTATGGATATGGGCAAGGTTAATTCCACCGATCTCAACAAGCTTTTAAGATTGGTAAAAAAAGTTGCTAACGGCGAAAGCATAAGCTAAAAAACAGTTGACAAAACGGAGCTTTTAGTTTAAAATATGAACGCAGTAGGGGCTGTGCTTTCAGAACGGAAGCGCAGCCCGATTTCTTGCGCTGTAAAAATTTTTTAAAGGATGATACAAAATGTCCCAGAAAAAATATGATGTTGCGATAATAGGCGGAGGAATAGGCGGTCTTATGGCGGCTTACCGTCTGCACAAGAATATGCCTGAGATAAAAATTGTAATTACCGAGCGTGGAAATACACTTGAAAACAGGCATTGTCCCGCTGGAAAAAACAACACCTGCGTACATTGCAAGCATTGCTCAATAACAAGCGGATATGCCGGCGCGGGTGCCTTTTCGGACGGTAAATTTAACCTCGGTACGGCTTACGGCGGAACACTCGGCGAGGAGTTGGGTGATGATGTCGCAAACAAGTATATTGATGAGGTTGATAAGATTTTAAATACCTATTGCACCTCGGGAGAGCCTATGGTTTACAAATCAAACGAGGTATTAAAGCTTAAGTGCCTGCAAAATAATCTTCGTTTGCTTGATATGAATGTAAAGCATCTGGGAACGGATAAGAACTTTGTTACAATGCAGAATCTTATCACGGCTCTTGCGGAAAACGGCACAGATATGTTGGCTTTTTACGACTGCGAAAGGGTAGAGAAGACCGACGAGGGCTATAAGCTTTACTACAAAAACGGCGAGACTATTGACGCGAAGAAGGTTATTATAGCTACAGGACGCGGCGGAGCTAACTTTGTTGCGGATTTTTGCCGTTCCTTTGGCGTTCATATGCGCTCAAACTATGTTGATATCGGCGTAAGGGTAGAGATGAAGGATATAATCTGGAAAGAATTTTCCGACCAAATTTACGAGCCGAAAATTCTTTACAAAACAAAGACCTTTGAAGACCGTTGCCGTATGTTCTGCTTTAATAAGGGCGGGCTTGTCTCTGCCGAGAACAACCACGGTATTATAACCGCTAACGGCCACTCATTTGCAGACCAAGATAAGAAAACCGATAACTGTAACTTTGCTATTCTCTCAAGCATTCGCTTTACCGAGCCCTTTAATCAGCCTACCGAGTATGCTGAGAGTATATCCCGTCTTGCTAATATGATAGGAAACGGCAATGTATTGGTTCAGCGCTTCGGCGATCTGGTGCGCGGCAGAAGAACAAATGACCACAGACTCGGTCAGAACACCGTTGTGCCTACCCTTAAAGCCACCGCAGGGGATATTTCGCTGGTGCTTCCTCACAGAATACTAACCAATATTATCGAGACGATTTATGCCCTTGACCGCGTAGCGCCGGGTACAGCAAATGACGATACCCTGCTTTACGGCTGTGAGAGTAAGTATTACTCAATCCGTCCTGAATTTATGAATAATAAATTTGAGCTTATCGACGGGGTCTACATTATCGGTGACGGCAGCGGTATCTGCCGCGGACTTTCTCAGTCGGGTGCTATGGGAATATATGTAGCCGATTGCATTTCAAAAGGTTAGAAACATTAGATATTATTAGGCGGGTGCGTTCACCCGCCTAATATTTCACTTTATCTAATATCTAATATCTAACATCTAAATTGCGTTATTGTCGTTTTTCGACAATTTGCAACTTTTAGATATACTTAAATTGTAAATATGAACAAATTTTTAAAAAGAAATTCTATTTTGTTGACTTTGGCGGGGTAATGTGATACGATAACACTATATTATTTAATATCTGCCAGTATAGGTTTGGATGTATGGCCCAAATGTTTCTACCGCACGCCATTAAGCTGCGACTATTGGCTTTTGGACAAGCATTGTATCGGCAGACTTATATTGTATAAGCTTGCCTTTTTTAATTAAGGAGTATTGTTATAGATGGTGGCTTTGGAGGAAAAGATACTTAAAGAGGGGAAAGTACTGCCCGGCAACATTGTAAAGGTCGGCTCGTTTTTAAATCATCAGCTTGAGGCTGACTGTATGAT
>CAZRMP010000029.1:0-12560 GCA_964601235.1 uncultured Ruminococcus sp. | reverse complement strand
GGAAGTAGGATACAACCGCGTGACCCGCCTCGTGGTAAGCGGTTACCAGCTTATCCTTATCCGAAACAATATGGGACTTCTTCTCCGCTCCCATTACCACCTTAATGGTAGCCTCCTCAATTTCCTCTTGGGTAATCGCCTTTTTACCGTGGCGAACCGCAAGAAGCGCCGATTCGTTTAAGAGATTTGCAAGATCCGCGCCCGTAAAGCCCGAGGTGGATTTTGCTATAGTGGCAAGGTTTACATCGGGGCCTAAGGGCTTTCCTCTTGAGTGTACCTTTAAAATTTCCTCTCTGCCCTTAACATCGGGGTAGTTTACTGTAATCTGGCGGTCGAAACGGCCGGGTCTAAGCAAAGCCTTATCGAGTATATCGGGGCGGTTTGTAGCCGCCATTACGATAACGCCCTCGTTTGCGCCGAAGCCGTCCATCTCAACAAGCAGTTGGTTCAAGGTCTGCTCGCGCTCATCGTGACCGCCGCCAAGACCTGCGCCGCGTTGACGGCCAACTGCATCGATTTCGTCAATAAATATAATCGCGGGGGCTGACTTTTTAGCCTCACCGAACAAATCACGCACACGGGAAGCGCCGACACCTACAAACATTTCAACAAAGTCCGAGCCTGAAATCGAGAAAAACGGTACTCCCGCCTCGCCCGCAACAGCTCTTGCTAAGAGGGTTTTACCCGTCCCCGGAGGGCCCACAAGCAGAACGCCCTTGGGAATTTTTGCACCGAGCTCATTGTACCTTTTGGGGTCTTTAAGGAAATCGACAATCTCTGCCATTTCCTCCTTTTCCTCATCTGCCCCCGCAACATCGGCAAAGGTGGTTTTCTTCTTACCGTCGTCCTTTTTGACCTTGGCTTTTCCGAAGCCCATGGTCTTGTCCGCACCCATTGAAGCGTTCATTCGCTTCATTATGAATATCCAGAAAATTACCATAATGGCAATCATAAGAACGGTCGGCAACAGGTTCATAATCCAAGCCGCCTGACCGCCCGACTTATAATCGTATTTGATAATTTTATCTGTGCCGCTGTTTTCCTCATTAATCGCCATAACGGCTTCATTTACATCATTATAGAAAATTGAGGGGTCGGCTACGGTGTAGCGGTACTTTTTACCGTCATCGCGTTTGGTATAAACAAGCTCGCCGCTGTAAAGGTTAAGCTGAAATTCAGAGATTTCATTATCCTTTACCATATCGACAATTTCGTAATACTTTGTTTCAACCGTGTTTTTTGAGAGATAGGAAACCGAAAGTATAGCCATAATGAAAACAATCGGTATTCCTATAAACAAAAGCACATTTTTCAAATTCTTGTTCAAAGGGGGTATGCTCCTTTCCTATTTGTCAGCGTAAACCTTGGGCGATAAAACGCCGACATAAGGCAAATTTCTGTATTTTTCGTTATAATCAAGACCGTAGCCTATAACAAACTCGTCCGGTATAACCTTTCCGACATAATCGGCTTTAATATCCGCCTGCCTGTTAGCGGGCTTATCCAGAAAAGCGCACACCTTAATACTTGCGGCGTTCCTGTCAAGAAGAACATTTTTAAGGTAAGCAAGCGTGATACCCGAATCGAGGATATCCTCAACCAAGAGTATATCGCAACCGTCGGGGTCTATATCAAGATCCTTTTTAAACCTTACAACACCCGTGGTTTTAGTACCGCTGTATGAGGATACCGCCATAAAATCAATCTCACAGTCGCAGGTGATATTACGCATTAAATCCGCCATAAAGACAACCGCGCCCTTAAGCACGCTTACAAGCAACAGCTTTTTTCCCTTATAGTCCCGCGAGATTTCCGCGCCTAACCTCGCGCATATCTCTTTGATTTCCTCCTCGGAAACGAGAACCTTTTCAACATCTTTGTCGAGTGACAATTAATTCAACCCCTAATTATTAATTTTACGCTGCGAAGCGTTAATTATCATAATATTACGGGAATTTTTTGTGACGGCGCATCTCTGTGCAACGCCTATTCCGTAAATCCAGATAACTCCCGACTCGTCCGCAATTACAGGAAGACTGTCTCTAAGCTCAGTCGGCACGCAACACTCATTCATAAGCTTTTTAAGTGATTTTGTGCATCCGCGCCCTGCAAGTCTGATGCTGTCCCCTGCTTGCCTTGTTCGTATTACTGATTTTCCTATAATTTTATCACAATCAAGAGAATTATTTAATAACAAATTATTAATTTTTTCTTCCTTTGTAAACAAATCGTTAATACGGCGCTCAATTTGAACATCAAATTCAAATTTTACGGAGTTTTTTGCGCTTTGTTTTGCTATAATCAATTTGCCGTCTTTAACCTCTGCAAAGCACTCGGACGGAAGTCCCGTTCTGCCGCCCCCGTTACATATTCTGTAAATTTCATTAATATGGAGATTATCAAGGGATAATTCGGGAGCGGAAATTTCCGCATACTTTTTTATCGCCCTTTTTGCAATGGGCGCTTTGGGAAGGGCGGAAATATTAAGTCCTCCCCCGATTAAATTGTCAGACAAATATTTATCCGCACATTCCTCTAAAAATAAATTATCCTCGGATAGCTCCGCCGCGGTTCTTACCGCCGCTCTTTCAGCATTGGGGTTTATCTCTTTCAAAACGGGGATAACCTTATGCCTTATTTTATTGCGGGTGTATTCATCTGATAAATTTGTAGAGTCGGTAACATACGAAATACCGTTTTTTTGGCAGTAATCCTCAACATCAGCGCGGGTAGACAAAATGAGCGGTCTTATAAAAATCCCCCGCTTAGGGGGTATTCCGCAAAGTCCTTTAAGTGCAGAGCCCCTTGTAAGGTTGAAAAGCAGAGTTTCAAGATTATCGCTGGCAGTGTGCGCGGTCGCGACAACGCCACGGCTTACCCGAGACAGAAAGTCATATCTTACCTCTCTTGCGGCAAGCTCGGTGCTGAGCTTGTGCTCCTTTGCGTAGGCGGGAACATCAATTCTTTCGCAGAAAAGCGGCACCCCTAATTTTTCGCATTGCTGTTTTACGAACTCCTCGTCACGAAGCGCCTCGTCTCCCCTAATCATATGGTTAAGGTGTGCGGCATACAATGTTATCCCAAGCTTTTTCCTAAGATTAAAAAGCGCATATAAAAGGGATATTGAATCCGCCCCGCCGGAAAGTGCAACAGTTACCTCTGTCGTATTTTCGAGCAGAGAAAAACGCTCTATCGCCGTTAAAACCGATTTTTCCATTATCTGAACACATCCACAGAGGTAAATCTTGTAAACTGACCGTCCCAATGCAGGTCTACCGAACCGATTTCACCGTGGCGGTTTTTGGCGACAATGCATTCAGCGCGGGTTTCATCGCTTCTGTCCTCATCGTCGGACTTTTCGTTGTCATAATAAGATTCACGGTAAAGGAAGAGAACTATATCCGCGTCCTGCTCGATTGAGCCGGACTCTCTAAGGTCGGCAAGGGCAGGCTTATGGGATTTTCCCTTTGCCTCGGTACCGCGGGAAAGCTGGGCGCAGACAATTACCGGAACCTTTAAATCCTTAGCCATAATTTTAAGATTTCGTGTAATTTCCGAAACCTCATTAACACGATTTTCGGTTTTTTTGGCAGCCTTCATAAGGCCTAAATAGTCTACCACCACAAGGTCAATATGTTTCATTCTGCGAAGCTTAGCCTTCATTTCAGGCACGGTTATTGAAGATGTTTCGTCAAAATAGATATTAGCCTTTGAAAGGGCGTCTCCCGCTTGAGCAAGCCTTGTCCACTCATCATCGGTTAACTCACCTGTTCTAAGCTTTTCGCTCTTAATCCCCGCCTCGCTTGATAACATTCGCTGTGCTAACTGGTCGCGGGTCATTTCAAGCGAGAAAAAGCAGACGGTTTTGCCCGTGTTCATAGCTACATTTCGGACGATATTAAGCGCAAACGAGGTTTTACCCATACCCGGTCTTGCACCTAAAATAATAAGGTCAGACTTATTAAGACCTGTTATCATTTTATCAAGCTCGCCGATACCGCAGGGTATTCCCACATAATCAGCCCGTGTCTCAGGGTCTGCCATTTTTGAGAGTCGGTCGTAAGTCTCGTTCTCAATAACGCTTTTAATATGGGTAAGACCGCTTATTTCACGGCCTTGCCTTATTTCAAAAATACGCTGTTCGGCATTATCAAGGAGCTTGCCTGAATCTAATTCGTTTTCGTTTATATCCTTTATAATGTCCTGTGCGGCGGTCATAAGCGAACGGGCATAATATCGCTCGCGGATTATCGCAACATATGTAAGCACATTAGCCGCCGACGGAACGGTTTGAACAAGCTGCGTTAAATATACCTTGCCGCCTGCCTCGTCATAAACACCGTCGCTTTTTAATTTCTCAAGCAGAGATACAAAGTCGATGGTCTGGCTAAGCTCATACATAGCAGACATTGCGGAATAAATTTCCCTATGCTGAGGAATGTAAAAATACTCGGTTTTAATTTGTACGGCTATTTCGTTTAGGCATTGCGGGTCAATGAGAACAGAGCCTAAAACCGCCTGCTCCGCCTCGACCGAATAAGGAAGCCGACCCCCGTCAAGGTCATAAATAAGCTTATCGTCAGCCATATCTTACTCCGACACCTTAACTGTAATTTTAGCCGTTACACCCTGATGAAGCTTAATTTCAGCAGTATATTCCCCAAAATTCTTAATATCGGCTACATTCATTTTTTTGCGGTCAATTTCAATCCCAAGGCTATTCTTTATCTCGGCCGCAATTTCCTTCCCTGTAACAGAGCCGAAAAGCTTACCGCCCGCCCCTGCCTTTGCTCTTATGGTTACAGTCTTTCCGTCAAGCTTTGATGCGGTTACCTTTGCGGCTTCAAGCTCCTCTTTTTTGTGATGAGCCACTGCTTCTTCGCGGTTTTTAAGCTCGTTTAAAGCCGCGTTATCCGCCTCAACAGCCAGCTTCTTAGGGAAGAGAAAATTCCTTGCATATCCGTCCGATACATTGCAAAGCTCCCCCTTTTTACCTTTTCCTTTTACATCCTGTAATAATACAACCTTCATATTATTCACCCTTCCGCCGCTTTATGTAACACGCGGGCTAATGAGTGCGGCAATATTAAAGCCCGCGTAATTATTAATTATACTTCCATTATGATTGGAAGAATCATAGGAGCTCTTCTCGTTTTTGTGCTGATAAAACGGGATACCCTCTCCTTAATTCTGGTTTTTATGGTGTTCCAATCCCTTATTCCGTCATCGTAGCATTGCTCAAGTATATCGCAAACCAGCTCGTTTATGTCGTGCATAAGCTCTTCTGACTCCTTGACATACACAAATCCGCGGGATACTACATCAGGTCCTGCTACAACCTCGCGGGTTACCCCGTCAATAGAAACCGTTACAATTATTATACCGTCTTCGGCCAAAAGCTTTCTGTCCCTAAGAACGATATTGCCTACATCGCCAACACCCAATCCGTCAACAAGTACTCTGCCTGCCTGAACAGTTTCTGTTGATTTAAGGAGTTTTTCCGAAACCTCAATAACACTTCCGTTACCTGCGATTAGGATGTTTTCCTCGGGTATTCCCATCTGCCGCGCGAGTGCGGCGTGCTTCATAAGATGCTTTTGCTCGCCGTGAAGCGGAATAAAATACTTGGGCTTAACAATGCTCATCATAAGCTTAAGCTCTTCCTGACAGGCATGCCCCGAAACATGCACATCATACATACGCTCATAAACTACATTGGCTCCGCGCTTCATAAGCTCGTTGATAACCTTGCCTACAAGCTTTTCGTTGCCGGGTATAGGGGTTGCCGAAATGATAAACATATCCCCCGGTATAATTTCAACCTGCCTGTGCTCCGAAAAGGCGATGCGGTGCAATGCCGAAAGGGGCTCCCCCTGACTGCCGGTTGTTATAATCACAAGCTCGCTCGGGGTATAATTCCTTATCATTTCTATATCAATCAGTATATCCTTAGGCAGCTTTAAATAGCCAAGCTCGGAAGCGACCGTTACAACATTTATCATACTTCTGCCCGAAACCGCAACCTTACGGCCGCACTTTGCCGCCTCGTCAACAA
Source organism: uncultured Ruminococcus sp. (assembly GCA_964601235.1). Taxonomy (GTDB): domain Bacteria; phylum Bacillota; class Clostridia; order Oscillospirales; family Acutalibacteraceae; genus UBA737. The sequence goes on along the minus strand of CAZRMP010000029.1, from coordinate 6,505 downwards.
TCTGCTGAATACGGTGTATATTGGACGAGAAGGTGGCAACGATTATACGGTGCTCCTCCGCTTTTTTAAAAAGGTTTGAAAGAGAATCGCCTACAATCCTCTCACTGGGGGTAAAGCCGGGTCTTTCGGCATTTGTAGAATCGGACATAAGTGCCAATACACCCTTTTTACCAAGTTCTGCAAACCTTCCTATATCGATAACATAATCATCGATAGGTGTGGTATCAATCTTAAAGTCACCCGTCTGTACTACCGTTCCTGCGGGACAGGTTATAGCAAAGCCTACCGCATCGGGTATAGAATGGTTTACATGAATAAACTCAATCTGGAATTTTCCGAGCTTAATTACATCGCCGGGTTTTGCAACATTAAGCTTTGCGTCGGAAAGCAGCTTATGCTCCTTAAGCTTGCCCTGAATAAGCCCTATTGTAAGGTTAGTGGCGTAAATCGGAACATTAAAATTCCTTAAAAGATAAGGAATTGCACCTATATGGTCCTCGTGTCCGTGCGTAACCACAAGTCCCTTGATTTTATCCTTGTTTTCAAGTATATAGGTAAAATCGGGAATTACAATATCTATACCGGGGGTTTCCTCATCGGGAAAGGACATACCGCAATCCACAAGAAACATATCGCCGTCATATTCATAGAGGGTGATATTCTTTCCTATCTCGCCAAGGCCGCCCAAGGGTATAATTTTAAGCGGTTTAGTATTCTGCTTACTGCTGTATCTGCGGGAATTTCCCGCGGTTTTAGGCTTATTGCCTGCCGTTTTTCTTGCGGTGCTGTTACCTCTTGCAGAGGCGGTTTTCTTTGCCGCAGGCCTATTGGCCGCACTTTCAGTCGGCTTTTTTTGTGCAGGTCGTCTGTATCTGTTTTGGGTAGTCTTACGCGAGGGTGCTGTTCCTTCTTTCTTCTTATTTTCTTTTTCGTTTGTTTCTGCCATTAAAAAGTTTTCCTCCAAAGTTATTTTAGTTTATGTATGAAAATATATCGGTCAGCACAGCCGATATTAATACACTTTAATTTTGCATATAAATATACATCATATATTTTACATTCAGTTAAGCATAATTGTCAAGAGATATTATTGACAATACCTGAATTTTATATTCAAAAATAAAAGCTCCCTTGTATATTAATAGCATAAGGGAGCAAAAGAATTATATGTATTTATGATTTTTGCCTTTGTTTACGCCCAAAATCCCGCCAATAAGTGACGAGAGCATTATAATTATAAAATGAAAAAGTGTGTTAACCGTAACCCCGCCGCTATTGATTATAAGGGATACAAGGGTAATCAGCACAAATGTGATTCCGCCTATAACAGCCCCCGCTAACCACCCTCGGTTACCTTGTTTTTTTGCAGTAAAAAATGCGGCGTCAAAGCAACCTGCGCCCACCGAAACGTTTGCAAAAACGGGGGCATATTTAAATGCCGCACCCCAAAAAAACATTATGAGCGCGAAAAGCACAATAAATACAGCGGCTGTAATAACCCCTATAACAAAACCTAAAATATAGTTTAAATAACCTTTTTTACCCTTACCGTAAAGTGCTTCTTTGCCCATAAAAATCCCTCCCGAATAGTAAAGTATATTCAGGAGGGACAAAACTTATTACGAATAGTTTTATTTAGAAGCAGTATCGTCGTGAACGGTCAAATTTGACTGGAGTGCCCAACGAGCAATGGTAAGCTTGCTGTGGTCACTGTTAGACTCAATAACGATAGTGTCCTCCTTAAGGGAAATGACGCGGCCGTAAATACCTCCGATAGTGACTACTTCATCACCCACCATAAGGTTTTCACGCATCTTCTTTTCTTCCTTTTGCTTTTTACGCTGGGGGCGTATAAGCAAAAGATACATAGCGCCGAAAATTACAGCAAGATATATAACCATAACGATTATGCTCTTTGCGCCGCCGCCCGATGCCGTATCCGCAGCTGAACTGGTAAGATTGTAGAAATTATAATTCATTTATATTGCCCTCCAAATAGCTATTACGCCTATTATATCCTATTATTTACTAATTTGCAAGCAAATTATATCCTTGTGGATAAAATAATTTCTTTTTCTGCCTTAAAACGGGCAAATTCGCCCCTGTCAAGCGCATTCCTTATATCCTCCATAAGGTGATTGTAAAACCAAAGATTGTGCATTACCAAAAGCCTTTGGGACAGCATTTCCTGACTTTTAAGGAGATGTCTTATATAAGCCTTGCTGTAACTTCTGCAAACCGGACAGCCGCACTCCTCGTCAATCGGCGACATATCTGTTTCATACTTCTTATTATTAAGGTTTATAATACCCCTTGAGGTGAAAAGATGACCGTGGCGCGCGTTGCGGCTTGGCATTACGCAGTCAAAAAGATCAACACCGCGCTCAACCGCGTTAAGAATATTTGCAGGCGTTCCTACACCCATTAAATAGCGTATCTTGTTTTGCGGCATATGGGGGGTAACGCACTCTATAATATCGTACATAACCTCTGTAGGCTCACCTACCGCAAGTCCGCCTATCGCGTATCCGTCAAGGTCTAAATCTGCAATTCGCTTCATATGCTCGGTTCTAAGGTCTTTATAGGTACAACCCTGATTAATACCGAAAAGCATCTGCTCGGGGTTGATTGTGTCTTCCCTACCGTTCAGTTCCGCCATTTTTTGCTTACAGCGAATAAGCCAACGGGTAGTCCTTTCGCAAGACTCCTTTGAATAGGAATGCTCTGCGGGATTTTCAACGCACTCATCAAATGCCATGGCGATTGTAGAACCTAAGTTTGACTGAATTGTCATACTTTCCTCAGGCCCCATAAAAATCCGTCTCCCGTCAACATGCGAAGCAAAGGTTACACCCTCTTCGGCGATATTACGAAGACTTGCCAGTGAAAAAACCTGAAAGCCGCCGCTATCGGTTAAAATCGGTCCGTCCCAGGTTGTGAATTTGTGCAGTCCGCCGCACTCCTTTATAACTTCGTCCCCCGGGCGCACATGGAGATGATAGGTGTTTGAAAGCATTACCTGACAGCCAAGTGTTTTTAAATCCTCTGCCGAAACAGCACCCTTAATAGCCGCCGCCGTTGCGACATTCATAAATGCGGGGGTCTGCACCGTGCCGCGATTAGTGATAAATTCGCCCCGTCTGGCGCTTCCTTCCTGTTTTAAAAGCTTATACATTAATTTTCCAAATATCTCCTTTAGATAGTATTGATTTTTTATTAAACTCGATATATAATTTACAAAAAAGAATAGAGGTAATTATTAAAAAGATTATTTGTATTTTTTTAGTGCTTTTATGTTTATGCGGCTGTTCGCCGAGCAATTCCGATATAACCGACAATACTCATTCACAGATTACCGTTAATCTGCCGACTGATGATACAGTTAACGGTTACCGTCAGGACAGCGAGTCACAGAGTATGCCTCAAACCATATCCGCCGACGAGGTGAAGCCTGCTTTACCCGAGCAAAGCTCTTCTGAAGAAAATACAAAAACCGAATATATCGGTAATTTAAATACCCATATTTTTCATAAGTCAACCTGTGGCTCGGTAGCTACTATGAAAGAGGAAAATAAGGCTATAATTGAAAACCGCGATGACGCGATTAACGGCGGCTATACTCCCTGTAAAAGGTGTAAGCCTTAAAAGCTTTTATATAAAGCCCTGCATCCAAGCAATATATCGTTATAGGTTTTTTCAAAATTCCCTGTATACCAAGGGTCGGCAACGCTTTGGTCTTTACCTGCACAGCTTAAAAGCAAGCTGATTTTATTTTCCGGATCGCCGCCGAAAAAAGCCAACATATCCCGTATATTACTTCTATCCATACCGATTATATAATCGTATTTGTAATAGTCCTCTTTAGTAAGCTTTCGGGCATAATGCTGTGTAAAGGGGATACCCTTATCGGTAAGCACCTTTCTTGTGCCGTAGTGTATACCGCTCCCCTCTTCCTCACCGCTTGTTGCGGCTGAGGAAATATAAAAACTGTCCGACACACCGTTTTCGGCAACTATATGCTTCATAACAAATTCCGCCATAGGCGAGCGGCATATATTTCCGAGGCATACAAAAAGTATACTTGTTTTGCTCATATCAAATTTCCTTTAAAGGGCGGTATTCCCATTTGGAATACCGCCCTTGTATTTAATCCCTCATCGCTTTAACTTCGTCAAATACTTCGGTCGTTTTACCGTCGGGAGCTTTAGTTATCAGGCTTACAACCACGATTGCTATGCAAGCAAATATGAAAGCGGGCAAAAGCTCGTATATATTAAGTATTGTATCTGCAAAAACGCTTGCAATAACATACTTCCATACAAACACCATAACGCCGCCTGTTACCATACCCGCAAGGGCGCCCCATTTATTCATTCTTCTCCAGAACAGGGCTAACAGTACTACAGGACCGAAAGCCGCGCCGAAGCCTGCCCAAGCAAAGGAAACCACCCTGAAAACAGAGCTGTTTTCGTTAAGTGACATAAATACAGCAATTACGGAAATTACGATTACCGAAATTCTGGCGGCGAGCATTGCCTTCTTTTCGGAAAGCTTGATTCCAAAGAAATCGCGCATAATATTCTGCGATACGCTTGAAGAAGCTGCTAAAAGCTGTGAATCGGCGGTGGACATTGTGGCCGCCAAAATACCCGCCAAGATAACGCCTGCAATAAGCGCGGGTAAAATACCGTGAGTGCTTATAAGCTTTGCAATAGCTACGATAACACGCTCCGTATCGGAAAGCTCAGCTATTGCGCCGCCCTTTACAACACCGAATCCCACAATACCGATAAGGATTGCCGCCGCCATTGAAATTATAACCCAAATCACAGCGATTCTGCGGGAGGTTTTAAGTTTTTCAGCGTCCTTAATCGCCATAAAGCGAAGAAGAATGTGGGGCATACCGAAGTATCCAAGTCCCCAGGCTAATGTGGAAACAATAGTAAGCGCATTGTACGGGGCAACCCCCTCAGAACCCTCATATGTTTTTGTAAAGCTTACAAAACCGTCAAGGGAACTTACATTCGCTACAACCTGGTCCCAGCCGCCTGCAGCATTTATGCCGAAAAGCAAAACTACAACGAGAGCCACCGTCATAACGATGCTTTGAATAAGGTCGGTTGTAGACGCTGCAAGGAAGCCGCCTAAGGTGGTGTAAAGCACAATTACTACCGCACTTATAATCATCGCGGTAACATAGTCCATTCCGAAAAGGGTGTTAAAGAGCTTGCCGCAGGCAGAAAAGCCCGACGCGGTGTAGGGAACAAAGAAAACAATAATTATAAGCGCAGAAATAAGGCTTAAAATGTTCTTCTTATCGCCGAATCGTTTTGAAAAGAAATCGGGAACGGTAAATGCATCGATACGGCTTGAATACCGCCTTAAACGCTTTGCAACTATAAGGAAGTTAAGGTATGTACCGATTGCAAGACCGATAGCCGTCCAAGAAGCCTCGGCAAATCTGCCCGCCATTGCAAGACCGGGAAGTCCCATTAAAAGCCATGAGCTCATGTCCGAAGCCTCGGCGCTCATAGCGGTCACAACAGGTCCTAATTTTCTTCCGCCCAGATAAAAATCGTCCGAGCTTTTGTTCTTTTTGGAGTATATAACTCCGACAGCAATCATTACGGCAAGATACGCAAAAATTGCTATCAGAATACATATGTCCGCAGTAGTCAATTTGATTCCCCCAAATTAAAAAATAATAATAATTTTAACACATTAATTTTAGTTATGCAAGCAAAAGATTGTAAAGCATAATAATAGGTTTAAAAAATATAATAAAATCAAGGAGTGATAATATGAAAAAAATCAACAGTCTTTTAGCTTATATTATAATAGGAATAGCGGGTACGCTGTTTCACTTTATATATGAATGGAGCGGAGAAAACCCAATTGTAGGTGCTATTGCTTCCGTTAACGAGAGCGTTTGGGAACACCTGAAACTGTTGTTTTTTCCCGCACTCTTTTATTTTGTAATCGAGTATTTCTTAAGTAAAGAGCGCTACGAAAACCTTATCCCCGCAGATGTAATCGGAATTTTTATGGGTATGCTTACAATTATCGCGTTCTTTTACACATATTCGGGAATTTTAGGCTACAATGTTGCCGCGCTTGATATTTTCAGCTACTATTTGGGACTCGCCGTTACTTTGTGTGTAAAGACGCGTATTTTAAGAAAAAAGTCCTTTTCGTCTAAAACTGCAAAATGTCTTTCCCTCATACTGACAGCCCTCACGGCGGTTTTGTTTATCGCTTGGAGCTTTTACCCGCCGCAGCTCGGAATTTTCATTCCGCCCGCCCTTTAGAATGAAAGCAGGGTTATACCCTTAGCTTTGCATTTTTCAATTTCCTTTTCGGGCCAGACCGAAACCTGAACCTCGCCGATATGCGCCTTTTGAAGCAGCAGCATACAAAGTCTTGACTGCCCTATTCCACCGCCTATTGTAAGGGGAAGAGCGCCTGAAATAAGGAGCTTGTGAAATTCAAAATTAAGCCTATCCTC
>CAZRMP010000028.1:5493-13614 GCA_964601235.1 uncultured Ruminococcus sp. | reverse complement strand
CTGCCCGCGTTGTTGCTACCCCCGCCCCCGTGAGAAATCCCGCGTTCGGTGTGGCGGCGAAAAAACCGATTTCGTTTTTTTTAGGGTGTAATTTGACCCGTGTCAAATTCTCAAAATCTCATTTCGATTTTGGAACGCGGGAAAAAGGGCGCGCACCCACAAAAACGCCCTCGAAGTGGGCGCTTTTTGTGGAAATAAGTGTGCGCGCCTACCGATTTGTTTACTGTTTAGGCGCGTTCGCTTGCGAATCGCCGTTAAAAACAGTAAACGGAAGACACGCCGCCCCCCCTTTAATGGGGGTAAGGCGGGGCTTATTCGATACAAGCTCTGCAAAGCACAAAGACAGCACCACACGGCAAGCCCCCCGTTCGCGTTGTGTATAAGGGTGTCTTGCCGTGTGGTGCGGCGGTCGGCGCAGAGACCAGCGAGGGCGAGCGCCCCCGAACAGCGCGTTGTGCGGGGGGCGCCGCCCGAGCGGCTCTATCTTTTCTCTCAATCTTCCGCTTGTCAAGGGCGGCTCTGCCGTTCATCTCGACCCTTGACAAGCTCGACTATCCAAGAAAATCAAGACCCGCGCAAGCGGAATTATCCGCTTGGGCTTGTTTCCTCTTTTTGTAGAGACTTAAAGATTTCCTATACTTGACTAGGTATCATAAAGCGGTAGTTTTGTGATAAAAAATGATTTCTTATTCCTCTGGATATACCGAAATAGAGCTTAAAAAGCTAATTTCCGATTATAACGAATATTCCGTAAAATCTGCTGTAAAAAATCACCCTGACCTTGTCGATTTCTTTACCGCTCCTGAACAGGCAAAGACCCTAACCGACCGTTGGAGCGCTTACAAATACGGCAATACTTTGAAAATCGTTTATATCAAGGCTATGCGCAATCCGAATCATAAAAAAGCCCCTCAAAAGCTTTCTATGCCCGTTTACGGTTGCAAGCCGTATAAACCCTTTTTCAAATTAAAAACCTTAAAACAAGCCCTTAGAGACTGCGAGAGAGCCAAAAAAGCGGAGCAAGCTTTAAAAAATGCGCGGCTTGAAAATAATATCAGCCGCACCCGCGCCCGCATTTTTGAGCTTGCCGCTTGTAACGAGTTTCAATTTTTTTGCACATTCACACAGGACAAAGAAAAGCGTGACCGCTTTGACCTTGCGGAGTTTCGCAAGGACTTTGCACAGCTCGTGCGAAACATCAATAGAGGGCGCGCCGATAGCGACAAAATCAAGTACCTTTTAATACCTGAAAAGCATAAAAAGGGCGGGTGGCATATGCACGGGTTATTGAAAGGCTTGACCGATAAAGACCTGCGCCCCTTTGAGCTTTCCGAGAATATCCCGAAAAAGCTTAAAGACCTTATCAGGAGCGGCACGCCTGTATACGATTGGACACGCTACAGGCGGGCTTTCGGATACTTTACCTGTACTGAAATAGCGAACGGTGCAGCCGTTTCGCGATACATCACAAAGTACATATCGAAAGACCTACAGAGCGGCGTTATCGAAAGCGGTCAGCACCTTTTCTTTGCCTCGCAAGGTCTTAAAACACGAGAGGTTATAACCTCTCTCAATACCGACCCTTGCCCCATTACCGAGTGGGACTTTGAAAATGACTATATTAAGTGTAAGGAGTTTATATTAGACGAATGAAAACACAATATTTAGGGGTAAAAAAATACATACCCCGAAAACGAGTTTACTTTTTTTGGATTGTTAACTGGGGGTGCGGATATGCGTGCTGAGTGGATACCAAAGGGGGATTTTGAGCATATACTCGCGGCGCTTACGCCCGAAAATCGGCTTGCTTGCGAAGTGTCTCTCGCAACTGGTTTGCGCATTGGTGATGTCCTTGCGCTAACCCCTCAAAAGGTGCGAAAGCAACGCTTTACAATCCGCGAACAAAAGACGGGGAAGACCCGTACTATTCGCCTTCCGAAAGAGCTTGTCGACCGTTGTTTAGCTTGCGGCGGGCAACATTACATTTTTGAGCACCGATTAAACGGGCGGCAACATCGAACGCGGCAAGCCGTTTTCAAGGATTTAAAGCGGGTTGCAAAGCTCTTTAACGCCCACAAAAACATCACTCCGCACAGCGCCCGCAAGGTCTACGCCGTGGAAGAATACGAACAAAGCGGCGGCAATCTTCAGCGGGTCAAGCGGCTTTTAAATCATTCTGACGAGGCTGTAACGGTGCTTTACGCACTTGCCAATATCGTTGGAAAACGCCGCAAATTTGTGAAAAAATGACCGAAAATACGCATTTATACGCCGATATGGCAAAATTGGTTATTCATTACAACCGCAAGCTTGCCGAGGATGATGGCGCATTGTTGGAATTGCTTGTTAATCTTGTAAACAGTGATAAAGCGCTTTCAAACCGATACGCCGCTGTTTCGCTTCGAAATGAGTACATAAAGCTTTCCAAAGCCAAACAAAAACGCGCCGAAATTTTCACCGAATATGGCGAAATTTACGGCGCTACAAGTCCCGATATTGATACACGGCTTGACATAAAAGCGGCACTTTTACAGCTTTCCGACAGAGAGCGCAACGCCGTGCTTATGCGGTATTTTTGGGGCTTTTCTACGGCTGAAATCGCCGTTTTAAATGGCGTTTCACGGCAAGCCGAAAACAGGCGGCTTAAAATTGCCCTTGACAAGCTCAAAGCCTTGATGTAAAATGATACTCACGAGGACAGAAAAAAGCTTGGAAGGAGTAGTAACCCGCGAATTGAGCTAAATTAGTATTTAGTACCGAGAACCAGTGCGCACACTGGTGACGGCTCGTAATTGGGGCATATGTGCGGAATTAAGTGCGGTACGCCCGCGCAGATATGCCCTCAATTATACTAAATATTCATTTAGTATAATTGTATATATTGAAAATAGAGGGCGTTTTTTATTCCGTCCCCTATATTGTGAGTTAATATTTTATTTTGCAAGCGGATGATATTTCGCATAAGCAACGGTGTATTTGCTTTTAACAAACTGCGCGTATACTTGGGTTGAAGAAATATCTGAATGACCGAGCATTTCCTTTATATCCTTAAGCTGTGCGCCGTTTTCGAGTAAATGCGCCGCAAACGAATGTCTAAGCGTATGCGGAGTAATATCTTTTTTAATTCCCGCTTTTTCAGCGTAATGCTTAATAATTTTCCAAAAGCCCTGCCTTGACATCGGTTGGCCGTTCATATTTGTAAAAAGACGGCTTTCACCCTCATCCGTAACTATGACAGGTCTTACATTGACAAGATAGTTTGAAACCGCCTTGACGGCCGCAGGATACATTGGCACAATTCGCTCTTTTTTATCGTTCTGCAAGTGCAGTATGCCTATCTGCAAATTTACATTACTGACAGTAAGCTCAATAAGCTCGGTAACCTTTATCCCCGTAGCGTACAAAAGCTCAAGCATAGCCTTATCTCGCCTGCTTTTGTAATCAGTACCGTCGGGCTGTGATAAAAGCAATAATATTTCGTTTGAGTCGAGGATACCCGGAAGCTTTTTTTCAGTCCTTTTAATTTTTACCGTGTCTGTAGGATTTTCATTGCAAAAACCTTCAGAAAGCATAAATTTATAAAAGCAACGCAAGGATGCAAGAATTCTGGTTTTCGTTGCCTCTGACTTACCTAAAGTTGTTAAGTAATCCAAATAACCGTGAAAATCGTCTGAAGTGATTCCTTCTGCCCTTTTGCCTTTGGAGGAACAATATTCCGAAAATTGCTGAACATCGCGAATATAGGACTCTATCGTGTTGGACGAGGACTTTTTCACATTTAACAAATATGATTTATAAGCCGCAATGTAATCCGTCATATTAAACCTCCTTAATTTTTTCATAACATTAAACTATCTAAAAAAGAACACGAAAGCACTGCATCAGTTAAAGCTGACGCCAATGCGATAAGCATTATAAATAAATATCTTCCGCAATAGTTTTTAAAATCAAATGCTAAATTTACGGACGCAGAGCCCGGAAGTGACATTTTTGCAATCAAGAGCGAAAAACGCATCGATTCCCTTGATGCAAGCAGTAAAGCAATCACAAAAATAAAAGCGGACGGAATTATTAAAACTGCATTAAAGGCTATTCCCTTCACCGCATATTCTGAATATAAAAGTGCTGAAACTCCGCCGTAAAACACACCTCTTAAAACGGCTAAAAAAGGTACGATAACCACTCCAAGCATTGAGGTTCCCGCCGCAAAAAACGCAAGCAGAACAAAAGCGGAACTCATAAATGAGCTGAGCGCAACCGCAATAAAAGATTCCCCCGACCGTAAGGCGACAAAACGCTCCACATAGCCAACGGAATAATCGGAAAGTACCTGAAGCTTTGCTTCACAAAAAATGCCGACCGCAATTCCGGCGGTTATAAAAATAACCAGAACCGCCAAAAGATTGTTCTTGAAAAGAAACTTTTTAAATTTTAAATTTTTAAGAGATAATACTTTCCCTTTTTGCATATCATCACTCCCGCTTCTAAAAAATAATATGCGAAGCTTGGACAAGATATGCAAAAAAAGAGCAAAACAATATTTTGATGCCTCAAGATTACAAGGCACAAAATGTTGCTTTGAATTGTTGTTATGTAAACAAATTCAGCAACACCGACCTGTTTACCACCCTAATGATAAGGACAATATAACAGGGTAAAAAAAGATTAAATACCAATTTAAAAGCTATCATAATATTTATACTATATTTTTCGATTTATGTCAACCGTCAATTTTGTATAACTATAATATTATGTAAACTGTTTATGTTAACTACACAAGATATGCGAGCTTTTGCTTTATGTTAACCCAATTTATTGTAATTAATACTTTAAAAATTTTTTATAATGTGTTATACTTAATTAAAAAGAATCGTTTTGCAGATTGGAGATTAGCAAATGAAAAAAACGGTAATAGTAACAGGCTCTTCAAAAGGAATCGGTGCGGCAACCGCCATACTTTTTGCGCAGAAAGGCTATAATGTTGTAATAAATTATAACGATTCGTATGAGTCGGCAAATATCCTCTGCCGCTCACTTGTGAGTAACGGGTATTCTGTAATAACCCAAAAAGCCAATGTTGCCAACAAAATGGAAGTAGATATTATGGTGAAGGAGGCACTTTACAAATTCGGTTCTGTAGATGTGCTCATTAACAACGCGGGCGTGGCTTTTGAAGGTCTGATTACCGATACCGATGAAATTGATTTTGATAAAATAATCGATGTTAACTTAAAAGGTGTTTTCAACTGCTGTAAATCAGTCACGCCTGTTATGGTTAATCAGAAATCAGGAAATATAATTAATATTTCATCTATGTGGGGACAGGTCGGCGCTTCTTGCGAAGTAGCATACTCTGCCGCAAAAGCCGGAGTTATCGGTCTTACAAAAGCTCTCGCAAAGGAATTAGCTCCAAGCGGAATTAATGTAAACTGTATAGCGCCGGGACTTATTGAAACGAGTATGAACCAAAACCTTACCGTAGAGGAGCTTAACAATTTTGTAGAGGGGATCCCGCTCGGGAGAATGGGCAGTGCAGATGAGATTGCCTCCGCGATATACTTCCTCTCCTCCCCTGACGCCGAATACATAACAGGGCAGGTTTTGGGGATTAACGGCGGTTATGTAATTTGATTAAAATTCCAACCCTTTTGTTCCGCAAAAAATGCGCACAAGACATTAAGCTTGTGCGCGTTTTTAACGGAAATTTCAGCAAGATTGTTATGACGCTTTTTTTAGACTTTCTTCTTCAACACTTTGTGCGGTTTTAAGCATATTCTCTGCGAAAATGCCGTAACCGCTTGTAGGGTCATCAATTAAAACATGCGTGACTGCTCCTATAAGCTTTCCGTTTTGTATTATTGGACTGCCGCTCATACCCTGAACAATTCCACCTGAAAGGTTTAAAAGCTCGCTGTCGGTCACGGTAACAATTAGATTTTGCGTGGGTGAAAGATATGCTGAATTTCTTTTTTTTACCGTGCAGGAATAGAGCTTTGGTGAATCTCCGTTCACTGTGCAAAGCAACTGCGCTTCCCCGTCCTTGATTTCCTGCTTTAAAGCAATTTCGGTTAAATTTGAAAGATTGAGTTCTCCTTTTAAAAGACTGAAAATTCCGTCCTCGCTGTTTAAATCTATTGCGCCTATAGTGCCGTTTGTGAATTTTCCCTTAAGCTGTCCCGGACTTCCCGCGCTTCCCTTTTCAACCGAAATTATTTCCGCTGTAACAAGTTCGCCTGAATTAAGTTCTAAAAGCTCTTCTGTATCCTCATCGCATACCCCGTGGCCAAGACCGCAGACCACACCCGTAGCGGGACTGTAAAAGGAAAGAGTACCTATCCCCGCACTGCTGTCACGCACCCAAAGGCCTATTTTATAACTGTTAGTCTCCTTTGAAAGTACAGCGCAAAAACGAATTATTTTTGTTTTTCCGTCACGCTTTATTTCAAATTTCATTTCATTTCCCGCCGAAGCCTCAACCGCCGCACTCAGCTCCTCATTTGTGCCGATTTTCATGCCGTCAACCGAAACAATATAATCCCCTTTTATTATACCTGCATCTTTTGCGGGATTAACATTTCCGTTTTCGGTTTCAACATCGGTCATATCTATTACAAGGACGCCCTCGGTGTAAAGCTTCATACCGAAAGGAGTTCCTAACACCGCAACCTGCAGCTCATCCACAACCTCAACGCTTACAGTAGAAAAGGGTATTATTCCAAACGCCTTAAGCTCTACATTAAATTCCTCGCCGATATTCTCAGGTTTACTGTTCCCCGAAAGCCTTGTACCCTGGTAAACAGCGGTTATAGGCACGGCAGAATCAATAGTTAAAGGGTCGCCTTTTTTGATTTTATAGTCGTCGCTTACGGTTATATTAAGATAGGCTATCATAGAAAAGACAGCAATATCGAGCGCTAAAATTATATAAAAAACACTTTTTGTTAAAACACGCGCAAATTTCAAAACAATCACTTCCCGTGATTATTTTGCACATTTTATCACAAAATAATAATTACAAAAATAACCGCCCGATAAAACAGGCGGTAAAAAATCAGTTGGTAAATATTCTCTTTTTTGTACGGGTTTCGTAAGGTGCGGAGTCGGTTGTAACGAGGATAGTTTCAGGCCCTATGACCTCAATCTCCGACCAAGGTATAACGATATCCTCATCGTGTCCGAAAATACCGAAAAAGCGGGGCCTGCCGGGTATTATAACGGCAGTAAGACTTCCGTCTGCGGTATTAAATTCAACATCGTAAACATAGCCTAAAACACAGCCGTTCTTAATGCAGACAACCTGCTTGTTTCTCATATCCGCTATTCTGCAGCACATATTCTCCACTCCCAAAATTACTCTACAAGAAAATATATGCGGCTGTGCGGAGTTTTAGTCTTCAAAGACATTTTCGGGTTCTTCTTCCCCGCCGTCCTAGCCGTCAGACTTAGGCTCGGATTTCTTCTCAACCTCAATTCCGAGATTTTTCCGCTTTTCAATATCTTCGTCAGGATGTTCTTCGTAATACGGGTCGATTATATATTTTTTAATCGATGGGAAAACACAGTACTGAACAAGTAAATACCTAAAAGACGGGAAAAGAATTACATACAAAAACAGTTCTAATAAAAGCACTGCAAAGAAACGACTTTTTAATAGGAACAAAATTGCGATATTGGCGGCATAAATAAGCAGTACCGAGAAAAAGCAGAGTAAATTCATTTTCATATTAATAAAAACAAATTTAAAGCTGTTTTTATAAAGCTGTTTTAAAGTGAATTTAAAGGTAATCATAAGGGTCCAAATATAAAACTGCATTACCGTTAATATAAATGTCATACAAAAGGTTATACCTAAGCCCACCGTAGCCATAACACCCTCTGAGCCGAAGTAAAAGAAATAAATATCAAAGCCCAGTATTATGTATATGAGGGTGTTAATAATCCCCACGGGAAGCGCTTGCTTCCAGTTTTTCTTAATAGTCTCAAAAAAGTCGCTTATCCCAAAGGAATGCTTGTCCCTTGCAATATTACGGGTTACATTGGTAATTCCCGCCGATGCTAATCAGTTTGTCACAACAGGAAGCGAAACAATTGAGAAAATCAAATTTATATTAATAAACTTCA
>CAZRMP010000028.1:3412-5483 GCA_964601235.1 uncultured Ruminococcus sp. | reverse complement strand
AAAATATACAGAAAGATAGTTTCGTTCAACTTGATATTAATAAACTTCCAGAAATTGCGGAAAAAGGTCTCAAAAAAAACTATAAAAGTCTTCTTTTTAGGGGCATTCTTAGATATTCCGGGACCTTCCTTTTCATAATCAAACAAACCAAAAAAACCGGCCATTATTTTAACTCTCCTGCTTTAATTTTTCTTGTAAATAAATTTTTCGCCAACGGAAATATTTATATACCCCAAAATATATGATATACCTGAAACAGCGGGGATAATTAAAGGAAGTAAAAACAGCAGGGCTAAACGCCAAACCGCCATTTCCGATACTGCAACGGCAGAACCGACAATTACATCAATAAAGGAATATACCGATGAATTTAATAGCTTGTAAAGCGCCATCGGAAAGCTCGGGAAAAGCCCTAACCTTGCTATAACAAGAAAAATAAGGAATAAATAATTAGGTACAGCCGCAACAGCGCCGATTTTAAAACCTTTAAATTTGTCTTCACTTTTATGCTTGAATTTTAC
Organism: uncultured Ruminococcus sp.; assembly: GCA_964601235.1. Taxonomy (GTDB): domain Bacteria; phylum Bacillota; class Clostridia; order Oscillospirales; family Acutalibacteraceae; genus UBA737. Next base: position 4,962 of record CAZRMP010000028.1, on the reverse strand, counting down.
AAGATTGCTGTCTTTAGTCCCTCGGTTCCAAAGCTCGGGATAAATAAATCCGCAGGTAAAACAAAAAGCAACTGCTTGTGAAACAACCAAAAAGCAGGTCTTCCCGCTGTTTGAAAGTTTAGAATCTATTGTTCCCGTAAAAATCATAGTTGTAATAACGCTAAATGAAACAACGATAAAAAAACACATAATGTTTATCGCAATAGTTTTTAAAAACAGCTTTCCGCCGCCCTTTAATATTTCTTTCATAAGCACACCGTTTCTTAATATTATATATTTATTATAATAGAAAAAAAAATAAATGCAAGAAATACAAAGGTACTTCTTGCATTTTTAATAAAATATTTACAATATTATTATTAACGCCACCGTAACAAGTGCAAGCAAAGCGGCGGACGCCAAAACAAGAGCGCGCATCTGCTTTTTTCGCCTGATGCGCCGGCGCAAATCCGCCTTTGGAGCGGAATCGTCATAGTTAAAGGAAAAACTGCTCGCCGCTTTTTTAAGCTGCTTTGCGCTGAGTGTTCCGTATTCGGGGGTAACATAAAAGACTATTTTTTCAAAAAGCTTGCTACCCGTATTGTTAACGACTATAACCGTTTTGCTTACACCTTTAACCATATTTTTGCTCCTTAAATTTCTTTTCAGAAAAATTATTGGCAAAAAAACGGTTTAATATTCATTACGAATTAATAGTTTTGGGCACTTATCTCGAAAAAGCTCTGCGGATGGGCGCATACAGGGCAAACCTCAGGTGCTTTTGTTCCAACCATAATATGACCGCAGTTACGGCACTCCCAAACCTTAACCTCGCTTTTTTCAAACACAGCGGCGGTTTCAACATTTTTAAGAAGTGCACGGTAACGCTCCTCATGGTGCTTTTCAATAGCGGCCACCATACGGAATTTTGCAGCAAGCTCCGGGAAGCCCTCCTCCTCGGCAGTTTTTGCGAAGCCGTCGTACATATCGGTCCATTCGTAATTCTCGCCCTCTGCGGCAGAATTGAGGTTAGCGGCGGTATCGCCTAAGCCCTCTAACTCCTTAAACCACATTTTGGCGTGTTCTTTCTCGTTCTCGGCAGTCTTTAAGAAAAGGGCCGAAATCTGCTCGTAGCCCTCTTTCTTTGCTACAGAAGCGAAATAGGTATACTTGTTTCTCGCCTCAGACTCGCCCGAAAACGCGGTGCGAAGATTTTTTTCGGTTTGTGTTCCTTCATACTTGCTCATTTTATTTTCCTCCTTGGATTTTTATATAATATAGGTTACCCTATATATAAACTATTCATTAATTTCGGCTATCGTAACGCCGTTTTCACCCTCACCGAATGAACCGGTGCGGAAGGTTTTGATGTTTTTATGTGAACGCAAATGCGCCTGAACCGCTTTTCTTAATACCCCCGTACCCTTGCCGTGAATTATTGTTACGGTGGAAATTCCCGAAAGCACGGCGTTATCTATATATTTATCAAGCTCTAAAATTGCCTCGTCCGACGCCATTCCGCGAAGATCCACCTCGCCCGAAACCGAACGCTGACCGCGGGAGACAAGCCC
>CAZRMP010000028.1:0-3402 GCA_964601235.1 uncultured Ruminococcus sp. | reverse complement strand
ACCTTACGGGTTTTCTTGAAGTCCGAAGATTCGCCGCCGTGTTTTTTAAGGCGAAGATTATCAAAATCCGTCCACATTTTAATAGCGCCCGAAACCACCAAAGCCTGCTTTTTATCATTCTTTACATCAATTACCGTAGCCTCGCGGTTAATATCCGCAACAATAACACTATCGCCCTTATTAAGCGATGTAACGGCATCTCCCGCGGCGGTGCGCTTTGTTACCGGGTCGGCGCTTTCTTCAAGCTCGCTTAGGGTTTTCTTAAAGTCGGCGCGCGCCTTTTCGGCAAGCCTTGCCGCATTTTCGGCATTAAGATGTTTTTTCATTTCCTCAAGCTCATTTAAAAGCCGCGAAGACTGATAACGGGCATTTTCTATTATTTGGTTAGCTTTCTCACGGGTTTGCTCCATAAGCTTTTCCTGCTTTACTGCAAATTCGTGCTCCCGCTGTTCTGTTTTTTTACGGGATTCTTCAAGCTTTACACGAAGGCTCTGCGCCTGATTTCGTTCGTCCTCAGCCTCTTTTCTGGCGGTTTCAAGAGCCGCTACAACCCGTTCAAAACGCATATCACTATCTGATACATATTCCTTTGCATTGTCTATAATGCTTTTATCAAGACCTAATCTACCCGAAATTGCAAAGGCGTTAGAGCGCCCCGGCATACCTATAATAAGCCTATATGTAGGCTTTAGGGTTGCTACATCAAACTCGCAGGAGGCGTTTTCCACCCTCTCGGTATCAATAGCGTAGGATTTAAGCTCGGGATAATGGGTAGTAGCAACGGTTTTTGCTCCAAAAGCCGAAAGCCGTGCTAAAATCGACCTTGCAAGCGCCGCACCTTCAACGGGGTCCGTTCCCGCGCAAAGCTCGTCAAACAGCACAAGCGAGTCACAATCCGCCTGCTCGGTTATTGATATGATATTCACCATATGCGAAGAAAAGGTGGATAGCGACTGCTCAATGCTCTGCTCATCGCCGATATCGGCAAAAATCTTGCTGTAAACGGCAATTTTACTGCCGTCATCTGTGGGTATCATAAGTCCGCACATTGTCATAAGCGTAAGCAAACCCACGGTTTTAAGTGTAACGGTTTTTCCGCCGGTGTTAGGGCCGGTGATAATAAGCGTATCGTATTCCCTGCCGAGTTCCAGGGTTATGGGGACAACGGTTTTATAATTAATAAGGGGATGCCTTGCCCGCTTTAAGTAGGTGTAGCCGTCCTTGTTAATTTCGGGCATACTTGCTTTCATTTTATAGGCAAGCTTTGCCTTGGCGAAAATCAGATTAAGCTCACAAAGGGCGTTATAGGAATAAATAATGCTGTCCGCAAAGCTTCCCGCCTCGGCCGAAAGCTCGGATAGTATGCGCTCTATTTCCTCCTGCTCGCGGAGCTTAAGCACCCTTATTTCGTTGTTTGTTTCAACCACCGTCATTGGCTCGATAAAGACAGTAGAGCCCGTAGCCGAGGTGTCGTGAACAATACCGCTTAGCTGACCCTTATATTCCGCTTTGAGCGGTACTACAAATCTGCCGTCTCTCTGGGTTACGATGGCCTCCTGCAAATATTTAGCGGTGGGTCCCTTAATAAGCTTATCAAGGCTATCGCGGATTTTAGCAGATTTTGAGGAAATTTTACGCCTTATATCATAAAGCGCGGGAGAAGCGTTATCATTAAGCTCCTCTTCGTTTTTAATTGCAAATGTAATCTTTTCCTCTAAATATTTATTGGGCACAAGGGCTGAAAAAAGCGGGTCAATCGAGGTTTCCCTCATTCCCGAGCAGTCTGCGCGCCAAGTCTTCACAGAGCGAATTACCCGTAATGTTTCGGCAATATCAAGCAATTCGGGTATTGAAAGCACCGCAGAGGCTTGAGCGCGCCTTAAAGGCGAGGAAACATTTTTAGCCGCACCGAAAGAGGGCGCGGAATATCGGGACATAAAATCATAAGCGTCGCCCGTATTTTTAAGCGCTTCCCCTACCGCGTTAATATCGGTTTGCGGGATAAGCGCGCGCGCCGCATCGGCCGCGTCGGTAAGCGCAGCTTCATCGGCTAACATATTTAAAATTTTATCTAATTCAAGAGTTTTTAAATATCTTTCGATATTGTATTCCATACTTACTCCTTAACAGTATTATAAAAGTCAAGCGCCGCAAAGCGGTGGTCGGTTTGCAGGGTGATATATTTTCCCGTAATTTCGGAAAGTCGGTTTGCGCTTTCCTCGGGTATTGTAAAAGAATAAAGACGCGAAAATTTCGAATAAACAATGTGCCGCATAGCAGACAAAACCGTGCGGTCAATGGGCATTAATCCGCCCTTATTTTCTTTACAGTCAGGGCATAAGAGTACGCCCCCTAAAGGCTCAAAATACATTATATCGTCTTCAAATTTTCCGCATCCGTCACAGGCGACAAGATTTGGCATAAAGCCTGCAAGTGCGGCGGCTCTGAATTCGGTTATAGCCTTAATAAGAGGAGGATAACGCTTTTCCTTGGTTAAAAAGTGAAGAGAATTAAGTATAAGTAGCAAAAATTCTCCGTCAGGTGTGCCGGAGGTCGCTATTACATCGCACAGCTCGCAAAAATACTGAGCTAAAGCAAGTACATCTATTTCACTTCCCGCACCGAAAAAGAGGCGAATCGGGGTCGCCTCGTAAATTTTATGTGTATCTTTTTTTTTGAGAATAGTAAAGCTCCCATATGAAAGCAATGAGGTCGCCGTGCCTTTTTTGGATTTTATGGACTTAGCGCCCGCCGCAAAGGCACGGATTATGCCGTAATCGCGGGTAAAGAGAGTAACTAAACGGTCACTCTCCCCCACGCTCATTTCCTTTATAACCAAAGCCTCGGTTGTAAAACGGGACTGATTCTCTTCCACCTACTTCGTTCTCCTTACGCGTGCTTACAAAGGTTAAATAATCACTGATACTGCCGCTTTTTAAAAAATTATTCCACAAATTTTCGTTTTCCATTCATTATACCGCCCGTCATAAAAGATAACATTAAAAGTTTTCTCTTTTACAGCGGTATTATAATAGGAAATTACAGTAAACATTTTTTAATCCAAGCCGAAGGTATGAATAAGTCCTTCCCTGTTTCGCCAGTCCTCCTTAACCTTGACCCAAAGCTTAACAGAAGCGCGTATTCCAAAAAATTCTTCAATATCGCGCCGCGCTAAAGTGCCTATTTTTTTAAGCATAGCGCCGCCCTTGCCGATAATAATACCTTTGTGGGACTCTTTTTCGCAGATAATTGTTGCCTCAACCTCAACAATCGGCTCACCCTCCGCCGTATCCCGCTCTACAAAGCGCTCAAGGTCAACGGCAATTCCGTGGGGCACCTCTTTGTCAAGACTCCGTAATAGCTTTTCCCTTATCATTTCGGCAACCATAACCCTTTCGGGCT
>CAZRMP010000027.1:1784-14273 GCA_964601235.1 uncultured Ruminococcus sp. | reverse complement strand
ACCTTTTCCACCAATTACTTGATTAATGAGTTTTTGGATGATACGGACAGGGCGGTATTTGAGCGTATGAAAAAAACCAATCGCCGCAAATACGAGGTTGCGGGTCTTGGTAACTGGGGTATTTCCGAGGGACTCGTTTATGAAAACTGGACGGTAGGAAAAAAGGATATTGCCAAAGATGAGCAGTATAAGTGGAAAAGCTTTTTCGGGCTTGACTATGGTTATACCAATGACCCTACGGGCTTTGTTGCCTTTGCGGCGAACCCCATTGATAAGGAGCTTTACATATACCGTGAATTTTGCAAACGGCGAATGCTTAACTGTGACATAGCCGAGGAAATTAAGTGGATGGGTTTTGCTAAGGAACGCATACGCGCCGACTGCGCCGAGCCTAAGTCTAATGATGATTTAAGGCGCTTGGGAATTTCGAGAATTGTGCCGTCGGTAAAGGGCAGGGACAGTATTTTGAACGGAATTAACGCCATAAATGAGTATAAAATTACGGTTAATCCCGATTGCGTAAATATGATACGGGAGCTGTCCTCCTATGTATATGATGATACTGCCGCCCAAAACGGAAAGCGAATGCCAAAGGACAGCGATAACCATTTATGCGATGCGCTAAGGTACGCTTTTGAGGATGTTAAGCGGTTTCATCCGCAGCCCGAAAGCGAGGAAAAGCCCTATTACCGTCCCGATATATCCGAATCGGATTTAAACGGAGGTTGGGATATATGACGATATTTGCCTTTTTTGCATCTGCCATAGCGGCGTTCCTTTTCGGATTCCTTTTGGGAGCGATGGGCTTTAGCCGTAATAAAACGATTAAGAAAAGCCGTTCCGCCGAAGATGAGGCTATTGAAAAGCTCAGGCGGGAATACAGCAATTTTTTATCATATGACGGCACGGAGCAGTCAGATAGATAAAGGAAAGGAAGAATTATTTTGGAAAAAGTAAGTTTGGAAACCGAGGCCATACCCGAGACTTCGGAGAAGGACAAATCGGAGGAAGAGAAGGAAACCATACCTGAAGCTCCGGACGAAATTTTGGTTCCTGTAAAATATAACAAAGAAATAATAAATTTAGAACTTAATAAGGCGGCCGAATTAGCCCAAAAAGGGCTTAAGTTCGAGGCGATCGCTGCGGATTATGAAAATTTAAAGCGTATAGCCGCCGAAAAGGGCAAAAGCGTTTCGGAGTTTTTGTGTGCGCTTGAGCAGGAAAACTCTGCGGCGAGAAAGAAAGAACTTATTGAGGAATGCGGCGGAAATGAGAAAATGGCGGACTATGTTTTGAGTCTTGAGAAAAAGCCTGAGGAAAATATTGGACTTGAAGAACTAAAAGCCGAGTTTCCCGATATAAAGGATATTTCTGATTTGCCGCAATCGGTTGTGGAAAACGCCCGAATGAAGGGTACACTTTTGCTCGACGAGTATTTAAGATACCGTCACAACGAAAAAAGAAATGCCCGCAAAGCGGCTCTGCAAACCGAAAATGCCGCAAATTTGAGCATAGGCTCGCAAACCGACCGTAAAGGCGGTGTAAGTCCCGAGACCGCCGAATTTTTAAGGGGTCTCTGGCGATAAATTTAAAAATACAGGTGATAAAATATGTCTATTAATTCTATTGAAAACGCAACAAGATATTCAGCAGAACTTGATAAAATGTTTGCTCAGAAGAGCGCAACAGGCTTTTTTGCAGACAATGCGCTTGCCGCAAAATTTGTTGGCGCTAAGACCGTAATAATCCCCGATGTGGATTTTCAGGGTCTTGCTGACTATGACCGAGATACAGGCTTTACCAAGGGCGCAATTACTGTGGCAAATACCTCTTATACAATGGCTATGGACCGCGCCCGTTCCTTACAGATTGACCGAGAGGATATGAGCGAAACGGGAATTGCAAATCTTGCGGGCAAAATTTTAGGGGAGTATGTACGCACAAAGGTAGTTCCCGAGTGCGACGCCTATGTAATCTCGAAATTAGCGGGTCTTGCCGCTACAAGAGCAAACCTAATAAACGGCAACACCGGAAAGCCTTATGAGGCGCTTTGCAGTCTTATAAACGAGGTGCAGTCGGTTGTGGGCTATGACGAGGAGCTGGTCGCTTTTGTTGACAGCTATATGTATGCGGCGCTTCAAAATTCGGCTGAGATTTCTCGTATGATTACCGTTTCCGATTTTACACAGGGCGACATTACATTAAAGGTAAAATCAATTAACGGCGTGGCGATTATTCCCGTCGTTTCTGAGCGTATGAAAACCGCCTATACCTTTAACAGCGGCGAGAACGGCGGATTTGTTCCTGCGGCAAATGCACGCGAGGTATATATGCTTGTTTGCCCCAAGAGCGGAGCTCACCTTGTTAAAAAGACCGAGAAAATGAGAATTTTCACCCCCGAGCAGAACATAGACGCCGACGCTTACAAGTTTGACTACCGTATTTACTACGATGTATTTGTAAACAAGAGCGGTCTTGACGCGGTATGGGCTTGGATTTCTCCTGAAATTAAAATTTCTTCTCAGCCTGCCGGCAAGAGTGTAACCTCGGGCAGTATCAGCGGCTCGCTTTCCGTAACAGCTACAAGCTCGGCAACCCTTACCTATCAGTGGTACTCCTGTGCTGACGAAAACGGAAAATCACCCGTTAAGATAAGCGGAGCTACAGGCGCTTCCTACACAATCCCGACCTCACTTTCAAAGGGTAAATACTACTACTTTGTAAAGGTTATAGCGGACGGTATTGCCGGAATTAACTCCAATGTTGTAACGGTTACCGTAAACTAAGCAGAAAGATATTAATAGATTAAGGGGAGCGGGTCTCCCCTTAATCAGGTTTAATCGGAAGGGAGATATTATATGAACAGTAAGCCTTTTGAAATTTTCAGCCAATACCGCGCCGCCGCAGATTTTAAGGCGGGACTTGGACAGCGGGGAATGTATGAGCAAAACCGCATTAATGAGCGATTCTATATAGGCGACCAATGGTACGGCGCTAAATGCGGAAATGACCGACCCCTTGTAAGACACAATGTAATAAAGCGTATAGGCGAGTACAAAATGTCGCAGATATTAAGCAGTCCCTTGTCGGTAAGCTTTTCGGCGGAGGGAGTTCCGACCGCTTTAGACGGTACGGCAAACCGCGATGTGAAAGAAATTAACGGTATAATGTCAAAACTTAGCGGATATTACAATGTTACTGCGGAAAGAGTGGGATTAAATCAGCTTTACGAACAGGTGCTGCGTAACGCATATGTTACAGGCACAGGAGTACTTTATACCTATTGGGACGGTGAAATAAGAACTGGTCTTTACGCCGATGAGGAAAAAACCTCACAAATCAAGGGAGATATAGCCTGTGAAGTTCTTAATATTGAAAATGTGTCCTTCGGTGACCCTTATGTAACAGATGTGCAAAAACAGCCTTATATTATTATTTCAAGCTGTCGTGAAACCGAGGAGGTTATACGCGAGGCAAGGCGGCACGGTGCTGATATTACCACCTTAAAAACAATTGAGGACGGCTCTGCAGATGGAAAAATTACGGTGCTTACAAAGCTTTACAAGGAATATAAAGCTGACGGAAGCTATACAATTAAAAGTGTAAAGGTGACGGAAAATGCTGTTGTCCGTAAGGATTTTGATACGGGACTCAGTCTCTACCCGTTGGCGCTGTTTTCCTGGGAGCATTACAACAGCATTATTTACGGCGAGAGTGAGATTACCTATCTTATCCCTAATCAAATTGCAATTAACCGAATGATAACTGCGAATGTATGGTCGGCTATGACCTCCGGTATGCCTATGCTCGTTGTCAACGGAGATACCGTGCCGGAGGGAATCACCAATGAACCGGGACAGATAATAAAGGTATTTGGCAGTAACGAAGAGGTTGCGGGAGCGGTAAGATATGTGGCTCCGCCCGATTTTTCAAAGAATTTTGACAGCAGTGTTCAGTCGTTAATCGAGAATACTCTGACCCAGAGCGGCGCGAATGAGGTTGCCCTCGGTGACAGCAGAGCCGACAACGCAAGCGCACTTATGACAATGCGCGATGCGGCATTAATGCCGTTGCAGATAATTAAAAACCGCTTTTATTCCTTTGCAGAGGATATTTCAAGAATTTGGGCAGATTTTTGGATTTCCTGCTACGGCAGTCGAAAAATCAAACTGTCCGGCGATAAAGGGATAAGCTATCATCCCTTTGAAGCGGAACGGTTGAAGGGGCTTATTATAAATGCTGATATTGAGGTGGGCGCGGATACTGTTTTCAGTGAGAGCGAGTGCGCTGATACGCTTATAACCCTTTTTGAAAAGGGGATTATTGACCGCGTTCAGCTTCTTAAACGCTTGCCGGAGGGAATAGTGCCCGATAAAAACGGTCTTATAAATGACGCTAAGGAGGAAAAAACTGATGACGGGGTATGATGTTATTAAAAGAGCTATGCATTTGCTTGGATATTCGGGTGATGCGGGCGACCCGAGCGAATTGGGCAGTACATCGGTTAAGGGATTTGAAATTATAAAACAGCTTTTAATTGATTTAAAATGCAGTGATATTTCTTCGCTTTCTGAGGCACTTGATATTACTAAGACTAAAGAAGATGCTCTATGTTACGGAACGGCAATGCTTTTGGCACTTACAGAAGGTGATGCCGATAAAAACAGGATTTTTACCGAAATATACAATTCGAAACGCGCGGCCGCCTTGTCCAGTACCGAATGCGTAAAGGACTGTCTTCCGAAAGTGACTGAGGGGTAGGAATTATGAAATTCGGCTCATTAAAATCTAACGAACAAAAGAAATTAAAGGTGCGAGCTTTTAAGGCGGGAAATTTTACAGCCGTTCAGCCATATGATATACCCGATAATGCACTTTACAGCAGCGAAAATATGTGGTATGACAAGGGTGTTTTACGCACAAGAGAGGGATTAAGCGCTGATTTAAAAAATATCATTAAAAGCGAAAATCCGCCCCTTAACGATACTTTTTCTTATAAGGTAAGCGATAATTCGGTTTACATAAACGGAAAGCATAAGAAAATTGCTATTGAGGATTATTGCGAGGATGACTCGCGCTATTATTGCAACATATTTTTTGTGGATGCAGACGGAAGCAGTACCCCTGCGGGTAATTTTATTTTCAGCCGCATCACCGACGAAGATTTTTATCAGCCTATAAACATTCTTTTTTACAGCGGATCGGCGGTAAACGGTGCAGGAATATTTGCCCTTGTAAGCTCACGGAATATATATAACCATTCGCAAACAAGCTATCGTATATATGAGCTTGAAAACAGTTTAAGCTCTTGGCGGGAACTTAACAACTTTTATGTTCCGGTGGTTTATATAAACGGCAGGGGAAACCGCTATGAAGAGTCGAAGGCGGCGGGGCTTGCTTACACGGGCACTCCTAAGTTTTTGGAATCGCAGAATATGCTGACCGACAGATTTAAGGCATACTATACCTCGGACGGCTATTCTTCCTGTTTCAGGCTTCCCTTCACCGACCTTGATAATGATACTGTTAAATGCCGCGTTTATAAGAATTCGACAGAATATACCGACTGGTTGATTATGGAGGGGCAAAGCTCTGTTACGGCTAAATTCGATAATCTTGAAATCACCCTTAGTGTTGACCGAAAAAAAGGAATGCTCAATTTTACCAACTACGCAGGGGATTATTCCGTTCCTGTGATGAGCAGGTATCACGAAAACAATATTTGCGTGACGGCCGGTAAAACAGTTAAAAACGGCATTGAAAATGCCGTTTCCTCAACCTGCTGTGCGGTAAACGGCTCAAGAATTGTCTTTTCGGGCGGAACTGATAAGGGGAGAGTTATAAGCGTACGCGCAGAAAATCCGCTTTATTTTCCTTGTGATTCCTCTTATAAAATAGTGGGGGAAGACGGAATAAACGCACTTTTAAACACTAAAAACGGAATTTTGGCTTTCAGAAAAAATGAAATATATGCCCTTGCACTAAAAAACGGCACAGCGATTAATTCTAACTCTTTATTAGCGGATGACGATTCGGTATTTTATAACGGTGATTCTTTTACCGCTAAAAGAATAAGCGATAACAAAGGGCTTTTAAACAAATACGCCTGTCTGCCTTGCGGCAATTATATTTTGTGGCTTGGAAGCGACCGAGCGGTTTATGCCATTAGTATTTCCTCGTATGAAATTACAAAGCTTTCCGAGGCAGTTGACGGCTTTTTTGATAACCTTAGCGAGAGTGAAGTTAAAAATGTTTTTGCGGTTCAAAACGGAAACCGTTACCTATTGCTCATCGGAGGAAAAGCTGTTATAATGGATTACGGTAACGGCGGTCTAAGTGAGCCTGCATGGTATTTTTGGAGCTTTCCGAATACGAATGTATTGGGCGGTTTTTCTTCTTCGGGTGAGCTTTGCGTCTTCTGCACGGGAACGGACGGCAGGGTGTTTTATACCGCAAAGCTTTCGGGTGCGGAGGATACCGATATTTCTATTAAAAATAATGCTCCCGAAATAAAAAAACAGTTTGTTCCGAGTAAGGCAGAGACCAAAAGCTTTGATTTTGGCAATATGTCCGTAAAAAAGCTTATTGACAGTATAAGCCTTTCTGCCGCGGCTAACAGCAAACTTGAAATTTTTATTAACGGCAGACGGTTTGATTCCGTAAACCTCGGCGAGCCCGATATTGATTCTACCTGCGGCACGCTAAAGTCGGTGAAGCTTTTACCGCATTTAAGCCCCGTGAAATCGCTTCAACTTAAACTGTGCTCAAACAGCGCTTTTTCTCTGGGTGAGCTTGTTATTAATTACAGGTTGACCGTTTAACTTAAAATGGTGGTGCTATGAAAAGGTCAGTTATTTTATTGCTTAGTTTTTTTCTGCTGCTTGTTGGGTGTTCAACCGAAAATAACAGTAGTTTTTCGACAGAAGACGAGGTTTCGCCTTACAGTAATATTTCAACCTCGGGCGTTTGGTTGTCCTTCAGCGAGATAAACTCAATGTTAAGCAGCGAGCAGGGCTTTAAGGCAGAGTTTGATAAGGTTGTTGAAAACTGCACAGCTCTTAAAATAGGGGAAATATATATACATATCAGGGCTTTTTGCGATTCGCTTTTTAAGTCGGATTACTTCCCCTTAACAAATGCCGTAAAGTCTGTTGATTATGATGTTTTTGAGTACATAATAAGCGCTTGTCACAATGCGGGGATAAGGGTACACGCCTGGATAAACCCTTACAGGGTTCTGACATCTTCTGTTGACAAAGAAAGCTTAGACCGCGAAAGTCCTGCTTATAGATGGTTGAGTGATGAAGATGCCGAAAACGACAAAAATATATGTTTTTTTAACGGCATTTATCTGAATCCTGCCGAGCAATCTGCAAGGGAGCTTGTAATAAACGGCATACGGGAGGTACTCTATAAATACGAGGTGGACGGTATTCACTTTGACGATTATTTTTATCCGACAACCGACCCCGAATTTGATTCTGTAAGCTACGAAAAATATAGGTCGGAAACCGAAAACCCGCTTTCGCTCTCCGATTGGAGAAGGGCAAATGTAAATGCCTTAATATCGGGCTGTTATACTGCTGTTAAATTTTACGGTAAGGATATTGTATTTTCGGTAAGCCCTGCGGCTTCTATTGAAAATAACTATAACGAGCTTTATGCGGATGTTGAAGCTTGGGTGGACAGCGGGTGTGTTGACTGTATTATTCCTCAGCTTTATTTTGGGTTTGATTACCCTGATAAGCAATATTGCTTTGAGAATTTACTTAAAGATTGGATAAAGCTTTCTAAGAAAAATACGGAGGTTGAGCTTAAAATAGGACTTGCGCCCTACAAAATAGGCACCGATGCTAAGGATGATAGCAAAGAGTGGAATACGGCGGAGGATATAATAGCAAGGCAAGCGGAAATCTGTTATAAAAACTCAAGCGTAGCGGGTTATGTTTTGTTTTCCTATACTTCGCTTATGTCGGGCGAAGAGCTCAACAAAAAACAGCGTGATAATTTAATTAATATTACAAATTTTTACAACTGAGGATTATACTGTTGATGGTTTAAATCAGGTGTAAAATATTTTCACAATTTATTATTGTATGCAGGAAGATGTCGATATTTGTTAATATTTAACAAATATCGACATTTAACTTTTTTATTTGTTTCGGAAATTTAACAAAAATTACTTGAAAAATACCGCAAATGCTGTTATAATAAAAGCGTAAAAAATACTGCAACAGGATTTCGCGCGCGGAAATGTCGGTTGCTAATAAGATAAGAGGTGCGAAATGAAGGATTTTGTTAAAAATTTCAGTTCAGGCATAACTTCTGAAGCGTATAAATACTTTGGCTCGTTTTTAAAGGGGGATAGCACAGCTTTTCGGGTTTGGGCGCCGAATGCGGTTGCTGTTTCGGTTGTAGGCGATTTTAATGACTGGGACACAAACGCTAATCCGATGAAAAAATCGGACGGCGGTATTTGGGAAACAAGTATAAAGGGCCTTAAAAAGTTTGATACTTATAAATATGCCGTTACGGCAAGCGACGGTATGACGGTGCTTAAGTCTGACCCCTATGCCCGCCATTTTGAGACTGCGCCTGCCAACGCTTCAAAAATTTACTCTTCCGAATATGTCTGGAAGGATGAAAAATGGATTGAAGCACAGAAAAATAAAAATATTTACGAGTCACCCGTTAATATCTATGAGGTGCATGCCGGCTCGTGGCGTATGTTTGAGGACGGTAATTTTTATGATTATGTAACCCTTGCAAACGAGCTTTCGGAGTACCTTAAAAAGATGAATTATACCCATGTTGAGCTCATGCCCATTACTGAGTATCCCTTTGAGGGCTCTTGGGGTTATCAGGTATCGGGGTATTTTGCACCTACCTCCCGTTACGGTACTCCGGATGATTTTAAAAAGTTCGTTGATATTATGCACGAAAACGGTATCGGTGTAATACTCGACTGGGTTCCCGCTCATTTCCCGCGTGACGGGTTCGGACTTTTCCGCTTTGACGGCACGCCTTGTTATGAGTATGCCGACCCGCGTAAGGGCGAGCACAAGGAGTGGGGTACTGTTGTATTTGACTACGGTAAGCCGCAGGTAAGAAATTTCCTTATTTCAAGCGCGGTTTACTGGCTTAAGGAATACCACATTGACGGACTGAGGGTTGACGCGGTAGCTTCAATGCTTTACCTCGATTACGGCCGTCAGGGGGGCGAATGGGTGCCGAATTCCTACGGCGGTCACGAAAATCTTGAAGCCATTGCGTTTTTAAAGGACCTTAATACTGCTGCATTTGAGGCTAATCCATCGGTTATGATGATAGCGGAGGAGTCTACTGCCTGGCCGCTTGTTACAAAACCGCCCAAGGACGGGGGACTCGGTTTTAACTTTAAATGGAATATGGGTTGGATGAACGATATGCTTCGTTATATGTCCCTTGACCCGCTTTTCAGAAAGAATAATCACGACTGCCTAACCTTCTCCTTCTTCTACGCTTTTTCGGAAAACTTTATACTTCCGCTGTCTCACGATGAGGTGGTACACGGCAAATGCTCGATGATTGAGAAAATGCCCGGCGAGTATGATATGAAGTTTGCTTCCCTGCGCGCGTTTTACGCCTACATTATGGCACATCCCGGCAAAAAGCTTTTGTTTATGGGTCAGGAGTTTGCCCAGTTTATTGAGTGGAACTATAAACAGGAGCTTGACTGGCTGTTGCTCCAGTACGATAAGCACAGTATGATGCAAAATTATGTTGCGGAGCTAAATAAATTTTATCTGAAGAATGCCGCGCTGTGGGAGATTGACTGCTCCTGGGAAGGCTTTTCCTGGATTTCCAATGACGACAACTCACAGAGCATAATAGCATTCAGGCGTATGGATAAATCCGGCGGCGAGCTTATTGCAGTTTGCAATTTTGTTCCCGTTGCGAGAGAAAACTACCGCATAGGTGTACCTAAGAAAGGCAATTATAAGAGAATCTTCTGCTCGGACAGCGAGAGCTTCGGCGGTGTTACGGATGATAAACCCGTGAGCTACAAGAGCGAAAAATTACCGATGCACGGATATGACAATTCCATAAGCCTTGATATTCCCGCGATGTCGGTAAGCTTTTACCGCGTACCTGCAGAGAGAAAAACTTCTGCCGGGACAAAGAGTAATAAATCAGCTCCTAAAGCATAATATTGTAAAGTTAGAAAGAAATAAATACAAGGAGTGTTGTTATGAACAGCAAAAAATGTATCGCCATGCTGCTTGCGGGCGGACAGGGAAGCAGACTTGGTGTTTTAACCAGTAAAATAGCCAAGCCCGCCGTTCCTTACGGCGGAAAATACCGCATAATTGATTTTCCGCTCTCAAACTGTGCCAATTCGGGTATTGATACTGTCGGAATTCTCACACAGTACAAGCCGCTTGAGCTTAATGATTATGTAGGCTCGGGTAAGCCGTGGGACCTTGACCGTTCAAACGGAGGAGTACATATTTTGCCGCCGTACCAAGGGCAACAGGGCGGTGATTGGTACAAGGGTACAGCTAATGCTATTTACCAGAATTTAGAGTTTATTTCAAGGTATAATCCCGAATATGTTTTGATTCTTTCGGGTGACCATATCTATAAAATGGATTATTCTAAAATGATAAATGAGCATGCAGAAAGCGGTGCCGCCTGCACCATTGCCGTTATGGAGGTTCCCATGGAAGAGGCCTCCCGTTTCGGTATTATGAACACAAGGGAAGACGGCACAATTTACGAGTTCGAGGAAAAACCTGCAAATCCCAAGAGCAACCTAGCTTCAATGGGGATTTATGTTTTCAGCTGGCAGAAACTTAATAAGTACCTGACCGAGGACGAGTCTAAACCTAATTCTTCAAACGATTTCGGCAAGGATGTTATTCCCGCAATGTTAAACGCAGGCGAGCTTATGAAGGTTTACCGCTTTAACGATTATTGGAAGGATGTAGGAACGGTTGATTCGCTTTGGGAGGCTAACCTTGATCTGCTTAATCCTAAAATCGACCTTAATCTTTCAGATAATAATTGGCGTATTTACTCAAGAACAACAGGTATGCCGCCGCAGTATATTTCCGAAGATGCCGAGGTTGAAAACTCACTTATAACCGACGGTTGCGAGGTTGAGGGCAAGCTTGATTACTCCATCCTATTTGAAAATGTGACGGTTGAAAAGGGCGCTTCGGTTGAATATTCGCTGGTTATGCCGGGTGCTGTTATTAAAAAGGGCGCCAAGGTGAAATACTCTATAATCGCTGAAAATACCGTTGTCGATGAAAATGCCGAAATAGGCACGGAACCCGCCCAGACCGATACAAGCGAATGGGGAATTACCGTAATTGGAGATAACCTTACGGTCGGTAAAAAGGCGGTCGTCGGAGCAAAGAAAATGATAACCGAAAATGTCGGTGAGGGGGAGAAAATATGAGAACTTCTGCAGTTGCGGGAATTATATTTGCTAATATTA
The DNA here is from genome assembly GCA_964601235.1 of uncultured Ruminococcus sp. Taxonomy (GTDB): domain Bacteria; phylum Bacillota; class Clostridia; order Oscillospirales; family Acutalibacteraceae; genus UBA737. Next base: position 2,788 of record CAZRMP010000027.1, on the reverse strand, counting down.
ATGATACTCTGCTAAAAAAACTTACCTCCAAGCGGTCTATGGCGTCGGTACCCTTCGGGGCGAGATACCGCCTTATTGATTTTCCGCTTTCTAATCTTGTAAATGCGGGTGTTTCAAGCGTTGGGATAATCACAAAGGAGAATTACCGTTCGCTTATGGACCATGTGGGCAACGGAGTTTACTGGGATCTTGACCGTAAAAACGGCGGACTTTATTTGTTGCCGCCCTATCTTACAAGCGGCACAAAGCGTTATAACGGTACGGTTGACGCTCTGCACGGCAATATTGATTATATAGACCGCTGTAATGCACAGTATATTGTGCTTTGCAATGCGGATACGATTGCGAATATCAATTTTAGTGCGGCTCTTAAGAGCCATATTGAGAAAAAAGCCGATATTACCCTTGTATATCACAATGGCAAACCGTCTGTTAATAATGCGGATTTAATGCTTTTCAAAATGGATGCCCAAAACAGAATCGAAAGTATTGATTTTGAAGCGCAAGCGGAGGAAGATACCGATTTTTATGCAGGAAGTATGATTATTTCCCGCGAGCTTTTAATGCGGCTCGTAGAGGAAGCGTATTCCGAGGGTCAGGTGAGCTTCACGGCTGATGTCCTTCCCGAAATGACCGATAAGCTTAAAATATACGGATTTGAGCATAAAGAATTTCTTGCCGTGCTTGACGGTACAGATTCCTACTATAAAGCGAGTATGGATTTGCTTGATGCAAATGTCCGCCGTCAGCTTTTCGGTACGGGTCGTCCCGTATTTACTAAAACCCGTGACGATATGCCCACGCGCTACGGCACAAAGGCAAATGTTAAAAACAGTATTATCGCTGACGGTTGTGTTATAAACGGCACTGTTAAAAACAGCGTGCTTTTCCGCGGCGTTACAGTCGAAAAGGACGCAGTGGTTGAAAACTGTATATTAATGCAGGAAACCTCAGTCGGAACTGCGGCGGATATAAAAAATGTTATAGCCGATAAAAATGCCGCT
>CAZRMP010000027.1:0-1765 GCA_964601235.1 uncultured Ruminococcus sp. | reverse complement strand
ACACCCGAAAAATGCGTATTCGTTAAGAAAAATCAGATTCTTTAGAAAGGAAACATCACAATGAAAGTATTATTTGCCTCAAGCGAGGTTTTACCCTTTGCAATGTCCGGGGGGCTTGCGGATGTAGCGGGAGCCTTGCCTAAAGCCCTGCGCCGCAGATTTGTCGGCTGTAGGGTGGTTATGCCGCTTTATAATTCCATAAGCGCCGAAATGCGGGAAAAAATGACCTTTATAAAAAGCATTACGGTATCGGTTGCATGGCGCCGCCAGTACTGCGGTATATTTGAAGCCCATGTTGACGGAATGATTTACTATTTTATTGATAACCAGTATTATTTCGGCCGCGACGGACTTTACGGATATTATGACGACGCCGAGCGTTTTGCCTTTTTCTCCCGTGCGGTACTGGATATAATCCCGCATATCGGATTTACTCCCGATATTATTCATTGCAATGACTGGCAGACAGCGCTTGTTCCGGTATTTCTTAACACAATGTACCGCGGCACAGACACTTATAGGGATATTAAGACGGTGTTTACCATTCATAACATTCAGTATCAGGGTAAATACGGGCTTGAGCTTAACGGCGACGTGATTGGTATACCCTATGAGAGCCAAAGCATTATCGAGTATGACGGCTGTGTAAACTTTATGAAGGGTGCTATTCAGTGTGCGGATAAGATAACAACCGTATCGCCTACCTATTCCAATGAAATTTTAGAGCCGTATTATTCACACGGACTTGATAATATTCTTAAAAAGTTTACATTTAAGCTTACGGGAATTGTAAACGGTATTGATTACGAGGTTTACAACCCGGAAACCGATCCGCTTATCTATAAAAATTTCAATGTTGACGATTTAAAGAATAAGGCGTATAATAAGAAGTGTTTGCAAAAGGAAATGGGTCTGCCCGAAAATCCGCAGGTTCCTGTTATCGGAATGGTAACCCGCCTTGTAAAGCATAAGGGGCTTGACCTTGTAAAGCGAGTTTTTGAAGAATTACTGCGCGCCGATCTGCAATTTGTCATTTTGGGTTCGGGAGAATGGGAGTATGAAACCTTCTTCCACGAAATGGCGCAGAAGTACCCCGATAAGGTGGGACTTAAGCTCGGCTTTAATCCTCAGCTTGCACACAGAATATATGCGGGAGCAGATATTTTCTTAATGCCGAGCCAAAGCGAGCCCTGCGGGCTTGCCCAAATGGTGGCGCTCCGTTACGGAACTGTCCCGATTGTAAGGGAAACGGGCGGTCTTAACGACACGATTTCCGACAGCGGAGACGGCGAGGGCAACGGCTTTACCTTTAGGAACTACAACGCCCACGAAATGGAGAACTCCGTCTGGCGTGCAATTGCCGGCTTTAGCGATAAGGACGGTTGGGACATTTTAAGAAAACGCGCTATGAACTGTGACAACAGCTGGGGCAACTCGGCTAACGCATATGTCAAATTATATAAGGAAATTGCCGGCAATTGAGAGTGTCGACAAAGTCGCCACTCTCTTGGCGGGAATGCCGCTCGCTGAAAATCCAAAGGATTTTCGGACTGCGCTCTACTCCCGCCAATACCACCCACGCGCCCTTGAAAACCGCTAATAAAGCGGTTTTCGCTTACAAGGAGTTTTTCTGCCGCGACTGTCGGCAGAAAAACAAAAATGCGGCTTAACGCCGCCGACCATTGCAAATACAGGTTTTTTGACAGACTGAATTGCCGGCAGTAAAGCCGGCAATTTCTTAGCGTTTTGGAGGAACGGTATGGTA
>CAZRMP010000026.1:7641-15026 GCA_964601235.1 uncultured Ruminococcus sp. | reverse complement strand
GTGCCATTAATTCCTTAATTCTAAGCTGGTCGGGTCCTATTCCGTCAAGGGGGGAAATAACCCCGTGCAGAACATGGTAAACGCCGGTGTATTCCCGAGTGCGCTCAAATGCCATAACATCCTTAGGCTCCGCAACTACACAGATAACCGAGGAGTCGCGGCGGCTGTCATCGCAAATGTCGCACACCTCTTTGTCGGTAAGTCCCTGACAGACCTTGCAAAAATGAATTTTCTTTCTTGCGTTTACTAACGCCTCGGCAAATTTTTCTGCCCGCTCGGGGGGTTGCTCAAGTATGCTGTAAGCAAGCCTTTGGGCGGTTTTTCTGCCAATGCCAGGCAGCCGCTCAAACTGGGCGATAAGCTCGGTAAGCGGTACTATATTATTTGCCATTTTTAAAACATTCCCGGCAGATTTAGTCCGCCTGTGACAGCGCCCATCTCGGTTTCGGAATCCTTTACGGCATTACCGATGGCCTCGTTTACCGCAACGGTGATTAAATCTTCAAGCATCTCTGTATCGTCGGGGTCTACCGCTTCGGGTTTGATTTTTATACCTTTTATAAGGTGCTTGCCGTCAACCGTAACCTCAACCATTCCGCCGCCGGATACTGCGGTGTACTCCCGTTGCTCTAAATCTGCCTGAAGAGCCTCCATATCCGCCTGCATCTTTTGTGCCTGCTTGAGCATCTGGTTCATATTGTTAGGTCCGCCTGAGTTTGGTATTCTTACTTTCATATATATTCTCCTTAATTTATTTCAAAGTTTTTAAGCTTATTAGCAAGGGCGGCAAGGGGGTCTTCCTCGTCCTGCGGTTTTGCCGCGGTGTAAGGTCCTAATTTATAGGTGGCGCCAAGTACCGTCTGAGCGGCTTTTCTTATACTGTCCTTATACATTCCGTTACCGCTGTTTATGAGAGAGCGGAACTGGGTGTTCGGTGCGTCAATTAAAAGGTACTGCCCCTTGATATAAGCCGATGAGTCTTTAAGCACCCCTGCAATAAGCGGTGCCGAGGTTTTTAAAAGCTTTAAAACCTCGCCCCAGTTTTGGACGGGGGTTATTTCGTCGTTCTGCGCGGGTTTCGGAATTTCTGCAACTGCTCCTTCGGGGGGCTCGGGCAGGGGGATTTCGTCCGAGTCTTCTTCAAAAGAAGCCTTTTCAATAACCGGCTTCGGAGTTTCCTTTACGGGGGCAGTCACCCTTACGGCTCCGTTTTCAAGTGCGCTTATTCTGCGTTCAAGGGAGGTAACATCGGAGGAAAGGGCAGGGTTGCAGAGCTTTATTACCGTCATTTCCATTTCACAACGGCGGTTGCCGTTCTGCATACCTGCATTTGCCGATTGCAGTAGGGAAAGGGTATACATTATATCCTTTATATCGTAGTCCGCCGCCTGGATTTCGAGGGTTTTAAGCCTTGCTTCGGAGCAGACGATTGGTTTATTCCCGCCCTTTACGGTTTTTATTATCATTAAATCGCGGTAATGGGAGGTGAGCTCGGCTAAAAGACGGCCGATATCCACCGAATTTCCGTAAAGCTTATCTATAAGCATTAAAGCGCCTTCGGAATCCTTGCGCTTAATACAGTCGGCAAGGGTTATAAGGTAGTCGCCCCCTGCCATTCCGCAGACGCTCTCCACCGTTTCTTCGTCGATGTTTTTATCGGCTGAGGCGCAGAGGTCTAAAATAGATAGAGCGTCTCTCATACCGCCGTCTGCCGCGGCGGCGATAAGGGATGCCGCGTCGCGCGATACTGTAAGCCCCTCTTTATCGGCAATATACTGTATGCGCTCGCAGATTCTGTCCGCCTCAATCCTTTTGAAATCAAACCGTTGACAGCGTGAAAGAATAGTGGCGGGGAGCTTATGCACCTCGGTGGTAGCTAAAATGAAAACAACATGGGCGGGAGGCTCCTCGAGGGTTTTTAAAAGCGCGTTGAAGGCACTTGGGGAGAGCATATGCACCTCGTCAATAATATAAACGCGGTATTTTGAAGATGCGGGCGCAAACGCAACCTGATCTCTAAGTTCCCTTATACTGTCAACACTGTTGTTTGAGGCAGCGTCTATTTCGACAATATCGGTATTTTCGCCGTTTGCGACTGAAAGGCAGCTCTCGCACCTAAGGCAGGGGTCGCCGCCGTCGGGATTTAAACAGTTTACCGCCTTTGCCAAAATCTTAGCACAGCTGGTTTTTCCCGTTCCCCTTGTTCCCGTGAAAAGGTAGGCATGCACGGTTTTATTAAGGGCGAGCTCATTCTTAAGAGTTTCGGTTATATGCTCTTGACCTACAACCTCGGAAAAGGTTTGCGGACGGTATTTGCGGTAAAGCGCCTGATAAGCCATATTACACCCACCTTTTAATGATTTTACAAAAATTGCGTATTTAAGTGTACGAATGAGCCGATTTACTGCGGCGCACGGGAAGACCGCTTAATGCTGCTCGGTTCCCCGCCTGACATGGTTCACAGCGCCCCGTCGCACAGGACCCGCCCATTCGCACACTTAAACACGCAAAATTCACTTGACAAAGGTTATTTTATCACAAAAATATATTTTTTACAATACTAAACATATAAAATGTTGAAAAAAATTCATAATGTTGATATAATTAAGGTGTATAGTAAGTTTGAAAGGTGTATGTTGTATGAAAGGAATAACTGTAAAAGAGCTTTTCGGGCGGAATGACAGCTTAGGCTACGCACTGCTTGAAACCGTAACCTATCCGTTTGAAGCGCTGAGTCTTATAAGCGATTATATAAAAAAAATTGGACCTACACTTAACCCTGATATTTACGAACAAAAGGGCGAGAATATCTGGATAGCCCGTTCTGCTAAGGTGGCACCTACCGCGAGTATAACAGGTCCTTGTATTATAGGTGAGCATACCGAGGTGCGCCATTGTGCCTTTATACGGGGCAGTGCGCTTGTAGGGGATAATTGTGTTGTGGGGAATTCCACAGAGCTTAAGAATGTAATATTAATTGATACCGTTCAGGTTCCCCACTATAATTATGTGGGAGATTCTGTTTTGGGCTCACATTCCCATATGGGCGCGGGGTCTATCACCTCTAATGTGAAGTCGGATAAAACCCTTGTTGTTATAAAATCAGGGGACGAGAAATATGAGACAGGACTTAAAAAGATGGGTGCTGTTTTAGGCGATTTTGTTGAGGTTGGCTGTGGCTCGGTATTGAATCCCGGTACTGTAATCGGGAAAAACACCAATGTTTATCCTCTTTCTTCGGTGCGCGGCGTAGTGCCCGAAAACAGCATTTATAAAAAAGCGGGCGAGGTAGCTAAAAAGCGTTATGAGTATTGAAATATGGGATGTGTTTGACGAGAACGGAGTCCCCACGGGCAAAACCGCCCTCAGAGGTCAGGGGGTTTTAAAATCGGGGGAATATCACCTTGTTGTGCATATATGGATTGTCTCGCGCTCGGGAATGTTTTTAATTCAGCGCCGTGCAGATAACAGAAAGCTTATGCCCGGCGAATGGGCGGCCACAGGCGGGGCGGCAATTTCGGGGGAGGATTCCTTTGCCGCCGCAAGAAGGGAGCTTTTTGAGGAATTAGGAATAGAATCCGACCGCGAAAGCCTTAAAAAGCTTGAAAGAATTAAAAGACGAAACTCACTTCTTGATGTTTGGGCGATAGTCAGCGATGTTACCGAAGACGAGCTTGTCCTTCAAAGCTCAGAGGTGGCAGAAGCCAGATGGGTCACCGAAAAGGAACTTTTAAAAATGATTGACGAGGGAAAATTCCACAATTACGGCAAGGAATATTTCGACAGCGTTTTTGAAAAAATCAAAGATTTAAGAGGTATGGTTTATGAGTCTTAAAACAGAGGGTGTCACATGCGTTAGATGTCACGCTTATCTCTTCGATGACGACGATATTGTTTATTGTCCGGTTTGCGGCGCACCTCATCACAGGGACTGCTATAACGAAATAGGGCATTGCGCCCTCGAGGAATTCCACGGCACGGATAAGCAGTACGACAAAATTAAGTCCGCCGAAGAAACCGTTCCTGCAAAGGAAGCGGAAAGGGGCCATACGGGCGAAAGCGCCGAAGGTAAAATCACCTGTCAGATGTGCCGCGAAAGCTATGATTTTTCCCTTAACGCCTGCCCAAAGTGCGGCGCGCCCAATATTGCAAAGGCGGGCGGCAGCTTTGCAAGTTTTGACTTTTTGGGCGGTGTTCCCGCCGACTGTGACATCGGCGAGGGGGTTACCGCAGACGAGGCGAAGCGGTTTGTTACGGCAAATACGCCCCGCTATATTCCGAAATTTGCGATTTTAAATAAAAATAACCGCTCCTCTTGGAACTGGATGGCATTTTTATTCCCCTGCGGGTGGATGCTCTCCCGCAAGATGTATAAAAACGGGGTTGTAACAGGGCTTTTAACCGTGATGGCGTCGCTCTTATATCTGCCCCTCAGCAATGCGATTTATAATTTAGGTTTTGCCGAGAACGAAACCTATACCGACCTTATGAACAGTATTGTTACCAATATTTCGGATATAGGTGCAGCGGTTATGATTTTCGCCGCCCTGGGGTTTATCCTAAATTTGGCAATACGCTTTGTTTCCGGAATTTTCGGCGATTATTTTTATAAATGCTATACGATAGACACGGTAAAAAAAATCCGCGCCGAGAGCGAGGATATGGATTATGATTACCGCAAAAAGGGCGGCGTCAATATATTTATGTTCCTTATCGGTTTTATTACAGTACAGTATTTACCCGCGATTATAGCTATGTTTATATAGGGAGGAAGAAGTATGGATAAAAAAATCTGCTCCGAATGCGGAGTGGCAAACGAAAACGATTATATTTACTGTAAAAACTGCGGCGCTCCGCTTGTGAAGACCGAAGCCGAGCCTGAGTTTATAGGAAACAACCCACAGTCCGAAACCAAATCGGGCGGCGATTTTGATAGGGGCACAGACGGGGGCGGCTATACTCCGCCCTACGGCGCGTCTGATTACGGCGGAACGCAGTATTCGCCCTATAACACCTATACCTCTTATGCGATAGACGGTGTTCCCGCCGATGATGTAGCGTTTTTTGTGGGCAAAAAGTCGGCGGAGATAATGCCTAAGTTTATGAAGATGGAAATTACCCGTTCTAAGGTATCATGGTGCTGGCCCGCCGCGATTTTAGGCTTTATTTTCGGCCCGTTCGGCGCGGCGCTCTGGTTCTTTTATCGCAAAATGTATAAAATCGCTTTAATATTGCTTGCGGCGGGAACGGTGCTTACCTTTACGACTGCGGCGCTTACCTACGACACAAATTCCCAAAGCATAAGCAATATTTTTGAATCAATAACCGAGGGAGACGAGGAAGCGTTGCTTGACGCCTTCGGAAAAATCGGAAGCGAGGAAACCGCAACCACCCTTTTAGCCTCGGGACTTGATAAACTTGCGAGCCTTGCCACCTGTATACTTTGCGGCTTGTTCGGATTTTACGCATATAAGAATCATTGCGTTAAATCAATAAAGAATTTTATGCAAAACGGAATAGACCAAAGATATTACCGAATGGGACTTGCTTCCTTGGGCGGGGTCTCGGGCGGTATGCTGGCGGTAGGCATTATTTCAATGATAGTTATTGAAAACATTGCCTCTATGGTTACGGTTGTACTTTCTGCAATATAAAACAGGAAAGAGGAATAATTATGAAAATTAAAAAAGCAATTATCCCCGCAGCAGGACTCGGCACAAGAGTGCTTCCCGCATCTAAAGCACTTCCTAAGGAGATGCTTCCCATCGTTGACAAGCCCGCAATACAGTATATCGTTGAAGAGGCGGTACAGGCAGGAATAACCGATATTCTGATAATCACCAATCGCGGCAAAGGAATTATAGAGGATCATTTTGACCATTCGATAGAACTGGAGAAAATGCTTGAAAAGCGCGGAAACACCGAGATGCTTGAAACCCTTAATAAGGTTGCAAACTTAGCTAATATATATTTTATTCGCCAAAAGGAAACAAGGGGACTGGGTGATGCGGTGCTTCGCGCTAAGGAGTTTGTAGGAGACGAGCCTTTTGCGGTACTCTACGGCGATGATGTTATAGTAGGTGAAATCCCCGCTATAGGCGAGCTGTGCGAGGCTTATGAAAAATACGGCAAAAGCGTTGTCGGAATAAAGGAAGTTCCCGATGAGCTTGTTGTTAAGTACTGCTCGTTAAAGGTAGAAGAGCTTGACAGTAAAAATTTCGCGGTCAGCGATATGATTGAAAAGCCGAGCCTTGACAAGAAATTTTCAAATTACTCTATCTTAGGCCGCTGTGTGCTGGACAGCGAGATTTTCAGCATCTTAGAGCGCACCCCCTTAGGCGTGGGCGGCGAGCTTCAGCTTACCGACGCTATGCGTGAGCTTGCGGTGAAGTACGGTATGATAGGCGTTGATTTCAGCGGTGTGCGCTATGATATGGGCAATAAGTTCGGTATGTTAAAGGCGAATATCGAGGTTGGGCTAAATCACCCCGAAATTAAGGAAGAGTTAAAGAATTACCTTAAGGAGCTTGCGAAATCGCTGTGATAAGCTATACCTCCTTGTTTCTTGACCTTGACGATACCCTTCTGGATTTTAAGGCGGCGGAGGCCGCGGCCATAAGAAAGGTGCTTAAAAACAACTCTATGCCTTTTGATGATGAGGCTGTCCGCACCTATTCGAGGATAAATAAGAGCTTTTGGGAAAGCTTTGAACGGGGTGAAATACCTAAAAGTGCGATTTTTGTCGGGCGGTTTAAAAAGCTTTTAGAGGTTTTCGGCTGCAAAGGAGACCCTGTCTCACTCTCTGAGGAGTACGGCAGGGGGCTTTCCGAAGGATATTTTACTGTCGAGGGTGCGTTCGACATTCTCGATTATTTGCGCAAAAAGGGCTATAAGCTTTACGCCACCACAAACGGACTTTCCGCCACCCAGTACCGCCGTATAAACGGCTCGGGTTTAGCGCCTTATTTTGACAGGGTTTTTGTCTCTGAAGACTCGGGGTATCAAAAGCCCGAAAAGGAGTATTTCGACTATATTATTTCGCAAATTCCTGAAAAGGACAGGCGAAAAATCCTTATTATAGGGGACTCTCAAAGCTCGGATATTTTGGGCGGAAAAAACGCGGGAATTGATACCTGCTGGTACAACCCCGCGCGTCTTTCGGCTAAATATTCTTCAAAATATGAAATTTCAGATCTCCTACAGTTAAAGGATATACTTTAACTCCTTGTAAAACCGATTAATTTAAGCCATTTTTCAAGGCTTGTAAGCCAGTTGCCTACATGCTCGATTTTTTCGTTCATATTGCCGTTGGTCTGTGCGTCACCCGTGGAAAGGCCGTGGGCGCCGAAGGGATAAATGTGAAGCTCAAAGGGAACCTTGTGTGC
>CAZRMP010000026.1:0-7631 GCA_964601235.1 uncultured Ruminococcus sp. | reverse complement strand
AAGCGCCCCTGCGTATAAAAGGCTGTTCATAACATGCACGCAGGTGTCCTCGGAAGTATGCCATATAAAGGCAGGGGGAGTGGTATCTTTGACATTCTTTTCGCAGGAGAAATACTCCGTTTCTTCGGGGGAAATATCGGTTTTTCCAACCAGATTGTGAATGCTTCCCATATTTGCGTATTTTGGGTCAGCTGTGATAACGGGGTAGCAAAGCACCGAGGCATTTACCGATTTGCTTTCGGGAAAAGCCTCCCTTACTTCTTTACAGTCGAACATTGTGGAATAATGTGCGGCAAGGTGACCGCCGGCAGAAAAGCCGATAATTGCGATTTTTGAAGTATCGCAATTCCATTCATCTGCGTTTTTGTAGATTAGCTCCATTAATGCCGCAACCTCACGGAGCTGTGTAGGGAAGCGGTGGGGGTTAACCGAATATGTAATGGTAAATACATTGTAGCCCTGGGGTAAGAACTGCAAAGCTATAGGCTCTGCCTCTCGCTGGGAACAAAAAGCGTATCCTCCGCCCGGGCAGACTATCATACAGGGCCTTTTGTCGTTCTGGCGGCCCATTTCGGTTAAATTAAAGGGAAGATACATTTCAACCGTCGGGTCGCAGTTGTTTTCCCCCAAAAACGGGTAATAATCCTTTAAATGTAAAACTTCGTGTTTCATAAATACACAACCTTTCTTTTTCCATATATTAGCACGCTGAAATCGTGCTGTCAATTAAATTTATTATATAAGGAGCAAAATTTATGTATCCGCTGTTGTTAAAGCCCGCCGTAAAGGACTATCTTTGGGGCGGAACAAGACTTAAAACCGAATATAAGTATGAGACCGATAAGGAAATAGCCGCCGAGGCTTGGGTGCTCTCCTGCCATAAGGACGGGGCGGACATGGTGGAAAACGGTGAACTTTCAGGAAAAACGCTTTCTGAGGTGATTGAGCTTTGGGGTAATAAGGCCATAGGCAAAAAAGCGGCTGAATTTCCGTATTTTCCCCTTTTGATAAAGCTTATCGACGCTAAGGACCGTCTCTCGGTTCAGGTTCACCCTGACGATAAGTACGCCATTGAAAAGGAGGGCGAGTTCGGCAAGACCGAGATGTGGTATGTTGTTGACTGCGACGAGGGCGCCGAGCTTATCTACGGCTTTAACCGCGAGGTTTCAAAGGAGGAGTTTGAGCGTAGGATTAAGGATAATACCCTGCCAGAAATATGCAACTATGTCCCCGTTCATAAGGGCGATGTTTTCTTTATCTCCGCGGGCACGCTTCACGCGATAGGCGCAGGGATATTAATAGCCGAGGTTCAGCAGAATTCGAACACCACCTACCGCGTTTCGGATTACGGCAGACTCGGCGCAGACGGCAAGCCCCGCCCGCTTCATATTGAAAAGGCGCTTGAGGTTACAAGCCGCGCACAGCCGACTGTTCCTTACGGAAATGTAGGGGAAATAAGGCAAGAGTCCTTCGGAAGTGTAAGAAAGCTTGCGTCCTGCGAGCTGTTCACCGCCGAGCTTTTGTCCCTTAACGGGGAGACTAAGCTTTCTTTAAGCAACAGCTTTATTTCGCTTCTCGTGCTGGACGGCGAGCTTAATATAGCTTGGGACGGCGGCTCACTTTCCGCAAAAAAAGGCGGAAGTATCTTTATACCCGCCGATTTTGAGGTTAATATTTCGGGAAAAGCCGAGATTTTATACAGCAGGGTATAAAATATTTTATCAAATTTGCTTGATTTAAAATATTTTTGTTGACATATGCATAGAATTTGGGTTATAATTTAAAATCGATAGGTTATGACTTGAATTTTTTCGGGACTTAAACTTGGTCCGAATAACCGCAATGTATTTAATAAGGAGGGTTCGTAAATGAAAAGGACATATCAGCCTAAGAAGCTCCACAGAAAAAAGGAGCATGGCTTTTTAAAGAGAATGGCAACCTCTAACGGACGTAAGTTGCTCGCGCGTCGAAGAGAAAAGGGCAGAAAGAAGTTGACATACTAAAGCAACTTCAATGTTGCTTTTCCTTTTATTAAGCATATGAATAGTATAATTAAACTGAAAGAGAATTACAGCTTCCGCCGCGCTTATAAAAAAGGGAAATCCTTTGTTTGCCCTTATTTTGTTATCTACGCGGTAAAGAGAAGCAGGGGAATAAGGCTTGGTATAACCGCGGGGAAGAAGCTTGGCTGTGCGGTAAAGCGCAACCGCGCAAAACGGGTTATCACCGCCGCTTTCAGGGCTTGTTTGCCGAATATTCCCGATGGGTACGATTTTGTAATCGTTGCAAGAACCCGCATACTCAGTATTAAAAGTACCGCCGCAACAGCCTCAATGAGGTCGCTTTTAGAATCGGCGGGCATATGGAGCGAAACAAAAGAAAATGAGCAGGCTGCTGATAGGCTTAATTAAATTTTATCAGAAAAACATTTCGCCGCGCAAAATTTCCTGCTGTCGGTTTACCCCGACCTGCTCTGCCTACGCTATTGAGGCAATACAAAAAAGAGGGGTAATTATCGGGACGGCGCTGAGTATTTGGAGAATTTTAAGGTGCAATCCGCTCTGCAAGGGCGGCTATGACCCCGTTCCCGAAAAAAGAATGCGGCATTAACAAAATTAATTTAAAAATAACCGTTGCCGTGTGAAGCGGCGCGAATGGACGGTGCATAAATGCAAACAATATTTAATATTATCAATATACCTTTAGGCTGGGTGCTTGAATTTTTAGCAGGACTTTTCGGCGGTAATTTTGCCGCGTCTGTTTTCGTTTTTACACTTCTTGCAAACTTAGCCTTTATACCGCTTACTATTAAAAGTCAAAAATCCTCAGTTCAGCAGACCAGGATTAAGCCCAAGCTTGACGAGCTTAAAAAACGTTACGGCGATGATAAACAAAAATACAGCGAGGCTATGCAGCAGCTTTATCAGGAGGAAAATGTCTCTATGTCGGGCGGCTGTCTGCCTATGATTATTCGTCTTGTAGTTATGATGAGTATTTATTGGCTTATTATGTCGCCGCTCACCTATCTTCTTCATGTTGATTCGGCAACAATTACCGATGCTGCAAAAGAGTTGGGCCTTGCCGCAAATGCGAGAAGCGAGCTTCAAATTATCGAGGCCGTCCGTAACGGAAGCCTTAATGTTCCCGAAATTGCGGATAAGCTCAGCAGTTTGAATTTCAATTTCTTTGGAATAGACCTGACACAAACCCCTAAATTTTCTTTAAATATCTTCCAAGACGCACAGCTTATATGGGTAATGCCAATCATCGCGTTTTTAGCACAGATGCTTACCAGCGTGCTTTCCACAATGATGCAAAAGAAGATTAATCCCGATGCGCCTAATATGATGGGTATGATGCTTACTATGCCCTTAATATCTCTGTTTATCGGATTTTCTTTGCCCGGCGGCGTTACCTTCTACTGGGCGTGTTCCTCGCTTATCGGCGGCTTTGTTCAGCTTGCCGTTCAGCAGTTCTACGGACCGCACAAAATGCTCTCCCGCACGAGACTTAAGGAATTAAATAAGGAATGTGATTTTGAGGAAACTCAACTTAAGAAAATCAGTCAGACAAAGCTTAACGGCGAAAACGCTGAATAAGCAGTAAATTGATAAGGAGGTTATCTCTTGATTAAAGAGGCAATAGGCTTCGGTAACACAATAGACGAGGCAAAAGAAAATGCAATCGCAGAATTAAACGCTTCGGATGAGGCAGATATACAGTTTGATGTTGTAGCAACCCCTAAAAAGAAGACCTTGGGTCTTTTCGGCGGTCGTCAGGCTCAGGTAAGGGTATATATTGAGCTTCCGGACGAAAAGCCGAAAGCTGCCAAAAAGCAGGCTCCGAAACCTGCAAAAAAGGAAAATAAGCCGACACCGAAGGCGGAAACCGCAAAACCGCAAAAGAAACCCGAAGTACCGGCTGAGCAACCGAAAAAATACGATATACACGACGGCTACGGCGAGGCTTGTGATGCGGCGGAAATCCCTGCTGATTCAAAGGCAGGCAAGGCGGTTGCATACCTTAACACCATACTTGAAGGTTTAGGATGTACCGAGATTAAAATTAAGGTAGCGGAAAAGGAAAATGCCGTACTTATCGAGCTTGACGGCGAGGGTCTAGGCGCAGTTATCGGTCATAGGGGCGAAACCCTTGATTCCATACAGTACCTTACAGGTCTTGCCGCAAATAACGGCGGCGGATATTACAAGGTTTCAATTAATATAGGTAACTACCGCGAAAAGCGCGAGGAAGCCCTTAAGAACCTTGCAAAGCGCGTATCGGCACAGGTGCTTAAAATAGGTAAAAGCCGCAGTCTTGAGCCTATGAATCCTTATGAGCGCAGAATTATTCACACCGCCGTTCAGGGTATTGACGGGGTTGTTTCAAACTCCTTTGGCGAGGGCGCTTCAAGGCGGGTTGTTATAGCACCCGAGGGCGGAGATATCCGTCCGCCGAGAAGGGAAAACGGCAGACGGGACGGCTATTCACGTAGACGCGCTCCGCAAAAGCCTTCTTCGGACGCCCCCGCAAGAGAGCCCAAGCGGGACAGCGATATGCCGCTTTACGGAAAAATAAATTAAATTTACGGCGAACACGGAAAGACTGTAAACTCAACTTTTCGTGTTCGTTATTTTGTGAAAAATTTTTTTCACAAAAACCGCGCAACAACGCGTGATTGCAGACATTTTTGCCCTTGGTCGGCGATGTATTTCTTAAATACAAATTGACAAAGCGTGAAAATGAGTTTATAATGTTTAGAGTATTCGGTTAAACTAATAGCGTAATCAGGTTCATTCAATTTACAAAGATTATTTTTTGACGGGGAGTGCCTTATTTGGATAAATTCGTAATAAACGGCGGCAAGCCTCTTAAAGGCGAGGTTCGCATAAGCGGAGCAAAAAACGCCGCTGTGGCCATTCTGCCGGCTGTCCTGCTGTCCGACGAGCCCTGCGTAATTGAAAATCTTCCAAATATATCCGATGTTGCCACCATATTAAAGGCGATGCAGGCCTTAGGTGCACAGATTAAGCTGATAAATAAATCTACCGTGGAAATTGATCCGCGTCATGTTAATTCTTTCGTTGTTTCAAAGAAAATGGCAGAGGGTATGCGCGCTTCAAGCTATTTTTTGGGGGCGTTGCTCGGAAGAATGAACAGGGCGAGGGTTGCGCCTCCGGGCGGTTGCAACTTCGGTGTTCGGCCTATTGACCAGCATATTAAGGGCTTTGAGGCGTTGGGCGCTAAAATGACTATAGAAAACGGTATGGTGGACGCTAAAGCCAAAAAGCTTACGGGCTGTTCTATTTATCTTGATGTTGTGTCGGTTGGAGCGACGATTAATATTATGCTTGCCGCAGCTAAGGCAACCGGACTTACCGTGATTGAAAATGCCGCGAGAGAACCGCATATTGTTGACCTTGCTAACTTCTTAAACTCTATGGGCGCTAATATTATGGGCGCAGGTACGGGAGTTATTAAAATTCACGGCGTAAAGCATCTTTACGGTACATCCTACAGCATTATTCCCGACCAGATCGAGGCGGGCACCTATATGGCGGCGGCTGTCGCTGCAAAGGGCGATATTTTGGTTACAAATGTAACGCCTAAGCATCTTGAGTCAATTATTGCAAAGCTTGTTGAAGCGGGCGCTAAAATTACCGAGTATGATGAGTCGGTGCGCGTTCAGATGACAGGCAGACCTCATAAATGTAATGTAAAGACAATGCCTCACCCCGGCTTTCCTACCGATATGCAACCGCAAATGGCAACCGTATTAAGCCTTGCGGACGGTACAAGCATTGTGACCGAGGGAGTTTGGGACAGCCGTTTCAGATATGTCGACCAGCTCACCCTTATGGGAGCGGATATTCAGGTAGACGGCAAAATGGCGGTTATAACGGGCGTAAAAGAGCTTAATGCCGCCCCTGTGCGCGCTGTTGATTTAAGAGCAGGCGCGGCAATGATAATCGCGGGACTTGCGGCAGAGGGCACTACCGAGATTGAGGAAATAGACCACATAGACCGCGGCTATGAGGATGTGGTTGAAAAATTTTCAGCCCTCGGAGCTGATATAAAAAGGGTTCCGATTTTTGATAATACAGTTGCGCTTAAGCAGGCGTAATTTTACGGGTCGGTCTTTGCCGATCCGTTTGGTTTTTAATTTGATTTATAAGTGGAGAAATTATAATGTCACGAATATGCCCGCTTTTCAGCGGTTCAACAGGCAACAGTACATATATCGCGGGTTCGGCAGGCTCTTTTTTAGTTGATGCGGGCGCGTCCTTGCGGTCTCTTACCGCCGCGCTTCAAACTGCAGGGGGAGCTCTTTCGGAAATTTCCGCAATCCTTATTACCCACGAACATATCGACCATATTAAGGGCTTAAGACCTTTAATTAATAAAACAGGACTTACGGTTATAGCCTCGCAAAAAACCCTCAACGCGCTTATTGCCGCCGATAAGCTCCCTGCGGGCACAAAAACTGAGGCCATAAACAGCGAAAGACCCTTGGAATACGGGGGAACGCTTATCTACCGATTTGAGACCAGCCACGATTGCGAGGGCTCAAGCGGATATACCTTTTTAATGCCCGACGGCAAGAAAATCTCTGTCTGCACCGATTTAGGCGTGGTGACCGAGAGCGTAAGAACCGCAATATCAGGCAGCGATGCGATTTTAATTGAATCGAATCACGATGTTGATATGCTGAATAGGGGGCCTTATCCGCCCGAGCTTAAAATGCGAATAATGTCCGAAAAAGGTCACATTTCAAACAACGCCTGCGCTTCAGAGCTTGTGCGCCTTTTGAATACAGGCACTAAACGCTTTATTTTAGGACATTTGAGTCAAAAAAACAATACGCCGCTTTTGGCGCTTTCTTCTGCTGAGGCGGCGCTTGCGGATGTAGGCGCTAAAAACGGCAGGGACTGCATTGTAAGTGTTGCGAAACCTACAGAAAACAGGGTGACAGTAATATGATTAAAATAACCGTTATAGCCTTGGCTTCGCTAAAGGAAAAATATTTGAGGGACGCATCGGCTGAATATATTAAACGCCTTGGCGCTTACTGCGATCTTAAAATTATAGAGCTTGACCCTGTAAGACTGCCCGAAAAGCCTTCTACAGCCGAAATAGATTCTGCCTTATCCCGTGAGGCGGAGCTTATACTTAAAAAAATCCCTGCGGGCGATGCTGTTATTCCCCTTTGTATTGAGGGAAAACAGCTTTCAAGCGAGGAATTTTCAGGTGTTATAGAGGAAAAAATGAATATCGGCAGGGGAGTTACCTTTATAATAGGAAGCTCCTGCGGACTCTCAGAGAGTATAAAACACCGCGCCGATCTAAAGCTTTCCTTTTCAAAAATGACCTTTCCCCATCAGCTTTTCAGAGTAATGCTGCTTGAACAGATTTACCGCGCTTTCAAGATTTGTTCGGGCGGAGCTTATCATAAATAGAAAAAATCATAAAAAATGCTTGACCTTAGAGGTGATGTGTGCTATAATGTTATCACCTCTAAAAGGTTCTTTTTTTTTGCGTAAGAACCGGTTGAGCGATAAAAGTGCCGTAGAGTGCTTTCCGTCCGCATTAATTTGTGGGGCGGTACGGTGTTTTTTGTCGGACCGAGGGAG
>CAZRMP010000025.1:0-15117 GCA_964601235.1 uncultured Ruminococcus sp. | reverse complement strand
TATCTCGCCTTCGGTAATGACAGTTATTTAACGGTGGGGCTTATCAACCTGCTTATCGGGCTTTTTAACCTCTTACCCGTGACGGGGCTTGACGGCGGAACGGTGCTTTTTAATATTCTTTGCCGTAAAAAAGAACCGTCAAAAGCGGCGTTTATTATGCGAATAATCAATTTTTCGGTCGCTCTTGCGGCGCTTATAACGGCTGTCACCCTCTGCTTTAGGGGGCAGTTTAACCTGTCCTTTTTTATCCTTGCTTTATATCTTGCCGTTATGAGTATTATTAAAATATAGAAATCTCCGCAAACATCTGCGCTGGGTTTTCCGCCGCCTTAACCTTGTCAAGCGCTTTTACTATTATTCCGTTTTCGTCAATTAAATATGTTGTGCGTACAACCCCCATTGATACCTTGCCGTAATTTTTCTTTTCCTGCCATACATCATATGCCTTTATCGCGGCAAGCTCGGTATCCGAAAGCAGGGTGAAATTAAGCCCGAATTTTTCCTCAAACTTCTTGTGGGAGGCTACGCTGTCCTTGCTTATGCCGATTACAACTGCGCCTTTTTCGTCAAACTGCGGTTGAAGCTCCGAAAAGCCGCACGCCTGCTTTGTGCAGCCGGGCGTGTTGTCCTTGGGGTAAAAATAAAGAATTACCTTTTTGCCCTTAAATTCCTCTAATGTGCGAAGCGCTCCGTTTTGGTCGGGAAGCGTAAAGTCAGGTGCTTTTGTTCCTGTTTTAAGCATAGTAATCTCCTCCGTATTATAAAAATTATTATTAACAAATCCCGCGGGGCGTGGGGTTTATTTTGGTAAAACGGCTACTGACTGTTTTCAGAGGGCGGCGAATCTGTTTTCAACCCTTGACCTTTCATATTTAAGCGCCGCTCGCATACGGGCGGGTGCTTTTTATTCTTGTGATGCGCTCGGCAGGCTTCGCAGTCGCCGTACCTCTCGCATTTTTTTCTTTTGCAGGGGCAGTTAATGTTTATCATAAGGAAAACACCTTCGTTAAAACCGAGGATTTCAGTTCACATTCTTGAACATCTTACTTCGTCCGTCCGCATCATAGACGGCGTTATAGACCAAATAATGATATTGCCGCATAAGCGTTGCTTCAACACCCGAAAGCGCGGTGTATTCGACATATCTTTTTTCCGATTGGGAATATACCTTATATACAGAAAAAATCGGAATATGCTCTTGTAATTGCGCGAGAAACATATTGTAGCTCGGTTTCGGAAGTCCTGCCACATCATATATATAATTTGTCAGGTAATTAACGCTTGTACATTCTACCGTCTGCTCCTCGGTGTCATAGTTTGCCCAAACAAAAAACGGAACGGTATGCATATCGAATTGCAGCTGTTCTGCCGACTTGCCGTCGGCGATTTCTTCATAAAATTCTTGCTCTATCGATGGCTGATGATCTCCGAAAAATGCAATTACAACATCATTTTCAACCTCTTGAAAATACTTAATCAAATACTCAAGCGCGGCGTCGCTTTCCTTCATCAGGGATAGATACTGCTCGGCTTTGGGGTATTTCCCGCTCATATTATTAAGCGTGACGGTTTTTGTGTAATTATCGCCTTGGTACTCGTACCCGCCGTGATTCTGCATTGTTACGCCGAAAATGAACAGCGGCGTTCCGTCGGTATGAGATTCGTATTGTTTAATAATTTCCTCATACATTTCGCGGTCGCTGACATAATCCCTCAGCAGCTTTTTCTGAGGAAAATCCTGCAAAAACAGCATTTTGTCAAAACCCATACGGGGATATACGGCGTTACGGGTGTATCCGTACTCATAATACGGATGCATTGCAACGCAGTAATAGCCTATGCTTTTAAGATTTGAAACGATAGAAGCATAGGAATCTGACAAACCGTTATTACTGTAGGGCGTTGCGCCCGCAGGTAAAAATTTCATACTGTGACCGGTAAGAAATTCCCATTCGGTATTGGCGGTTCCCGCTCCGAAGACAGGTACCTGCGTATAACCCTTCACCGCATTCTCTTGAAGAGAGTTAAAAAACGGTAAAATTTCTTCATTAACAGGCAGGTCGCCCACAACGCTTAAATCCGCAAAGGATTCGTTCATAATTGCAATAACGGTGGGACGTCTCTGTGTGTCGGACTCCTTACAGTATGTATTCTCCAGCTCTTTAACGGCTTCTGCGGAATAGCCCTCGGGCTCTTCCGCGCTTGAACCCTGTACCAATCGGCAAAAATTTACAGGGAAGGTGTTAAGCTTCATTCCCTCGTTATCAAAAACAATCAGCGGTATATTATCGATAAACAGTACAAAAACGGTAACCGCGCCTATCAACACCGCGGAGGATATTGCCCTCCAAAAAAGTCCTTTCCTGAATTTAAGAAAGAGACGCGGCACCACTATGTAAGCAATCAAAAGCAAAAAGGATATTACCAATCGAACGGTAATGTGGGGGCGATAGTTCCCTGCAACCCCCAATGCGGTTCTGATCGAGCCTAAATCACCGGGGAGTATTTCTGTTCCTCTGAAAGAATACACCTGGAAGTCAAGCACGGTCACCGCGAATAAAAGCGCCGAAGCTATACTGTTTCCGAGCCAGAATCGACCGCTTATAACGGTTACAAGCGCAAATACGGCGGCGTATAACGAAAAATAAACTATAAATGCGGACAGAGTCATTATCTCTTTAAGGCTGCAGCCACAGGAAAACTGGCACAGCCACATAGTAAATAACGCCGAAAACAGTGTTATACCTCCGCCGATTGCAAGCTCCGCAGCAGGGTGTAGCGAAGCTAATCCTTTTATATTAAATTTAAGCCGTCCCTTTTGCATATTTGCTTTTCCTTTCCGATATAAATTCTTTCCATTTCATAAAGCACATATCGAACGCGAAGCGTATATCACAGATTCCGTCAGGAATTTATATCGCTGTTTTGCCGACCTAAAAGTGCTACTGTTTCTACGTGCGAGGTGCGGGGGAACATATCAACGGGGGTGTACTCTTTAAGGGTATAACCATTTTCCGAAAAAAGCTTTATATCCCGCGCCAGAGTTGCAGGGTCGCAGGAAACATAAACCACCCGTTCCGGGCAGAAATCACTCGTTACGATGTTTATAAGCTCGGCGGAACAGCCCTTTCTCGGCGGGTCTAAAATAACAACATCCGGCTTTAAGCCTCGGTCCTTTAAAAGCGCGGCGGCTTTTGCAGAGTCCGCGCAGATAAATTCGGCGTTTTCTATGCCGTTAAGACCTGCGTTAAACTTAGCGTCCTCAACCGCCTCGGGCACTATTTCCGCCCCTATTATCCGCTTAGCCTTTTTCGCCATTGAAAGACCTATCGTTCCCGCCCCGCAGTAAAGGTCTAAAATCAGCTTGCCTTCCGGTTCGGCATACTCCGCCGCCTTTTTATAAAGCTTTTCGGCGGTGGTGCGGTTAACCTGATAAAAGGACAAGGGGTTAAGCCGCACCCGAACCTCGCAAAGAATATCGGTAATGTACTCCCCGCCGTATAATACCTTGCATTTATCCCCTAAAATAACATTTGTCTTTTCGCGGTTGATGTTAAGCTGTACGCTTTTAAGGTTCTCCCCGCAGACCGACAAAAGGCGGCTTACAAAATCCTCGGCAAAGGGTAAGCTTTCGCCGTTTATCACGGCGACCGCCATTATTTCCCCCGTTTGCTCCGCAATTCGCAGATAAATATGCCGAAGCAAGCCCTTGTGTGTTTCCTCATTGTATACACTTATACAGTTATCCCTAATCCAATCGGTGAGGGCGGCGGTGATTTTACCGAAAATCTCGGGCTGCAGGGCACATTCGCCGCAGGGTATTATTCGGTGGGAGTGAAAGGCGTAAAAGCCTAACTTCCCGTCCCCTGATACGGGATATTGTGCCTTATTGCGGTAGCGGTCGGGGCTTGCCGACTTAATTATCTCTTGCGGTTTCAAATCAACTCCGCCTATGCGCTTTACCGCCTCGTAGACCTTACTGTATTTTATCCCACATTCCGCCTCATAGCTTATATGCCGATAGACGCACCCGCCGCAACGGTTAAAGGCGGGGCAGTCGTTTTCTGTTCTGTCAGGCGAGGGGGATATAACCTTTAAAAGCTTGCCGAAGGCGTAGGTTTTTTTGACCTTAAGCACCAACACCCGCGCCCTGTCGCCTACTGCGGTGCAGGGGACGAAAACCGCCATACCGTCATATCGGCCTATACCGCTGCCCTCATTGGTCATATCGGTTATTTCAATTTCAATTTCGTCATTTTTTTGCATTTTTCGCTCCTGAAATTGTTTGCATATTTCACAAATACAAAGCAAATTTTTAGACAAACTATAAATTTTTTACGAAATATTCATATTTTCTACATATTTCGCTTGACAACTTTCAAAAAGGTGATAAAATATAATTACAATTTTTTTTTTGCTTTAAAGCGGCAAGGTAATAATCTTGTCGTTTTATTTAATTCGGAATTCCAAATTCAGGAATTCCGAATTTTTTTGCTCTTTTATGAATCTTAAATTCGCCTTTGTAGGCGGAACGACACGCAGGTCGTTCCCTACGGTGATTAAATTGATTTTTTGTAGGGAACGGCCTGTGTGCCGTTCCTAATTCCGAATCACTTCGCAAACTGCTTATACAAATCAATCTGCCCGTAAAACGCAGGCCAGCGGGAGGAATTTTTAAGGGTGACAACTATATATTCGTCATTGGTGGCTTTACCCGTGCCGTAGGATGCAATGCAATATCCCGCCTCATTGACAAAGCCCGTTTTTCCGCCTAAAATTGTGGCGGTTTCAGGCTCTGTGCCGTACATATACTCAAAGAGGGTTGCCGAAAGGGGAATTCCCTCGGGGTGTTGCGGCGTTACGGAGGTGGTGTACTGATAGGTGGACAAAACCTTTTTACAAACAGGGTTTTTAAGGGCAGTCTCAAGTATTACCGCCATATCGTAGGCGGTGCTGTAATGGTCGCTGTCATAAAGTCCCGAGGTGTTTACAAAATGGGTGTCCTTAAGACCCAGCGCCTTTACCTTTTGGTTCATCAGTTTTACAAACTCCGCCTCACTGCCCGATATTTTTTCGGCAAGCGCCAAAGCCGCGTCCGCTCCCGAGGGGAGAATAAGCCCGTAAAGCAGGTCGGTCATTGTAATGGTTTCGCCGTTCAAAAAACCCGCAACCGAAGCCTCAGCCACATAAAGCGGGTCGGTGATAGCCAAGGTCATAGTAAAGGTGTCTTCATAATTTTCAATGTTCTCGCAGGCTACAAGCAGGGTCATTATTTTTGTGGTAGAGGCAGGGTAAAGCCTTTTTTGGGTATTTCTGCCCGCCACAATCTTGCCCGTGGCGGTATTTACTATTATCCCGCCCTCACAGTCGTTCTCCCCGGGGAATTGGACGGTATTGCCGTCACTTTGATAGGTGATTACCGGCTCGTCAGCTTCGGCAATTTGAAGACTGCTTATCTGCTGTTGGGTGTTTTCGCCATCGGTATCCGCCCTGCTTTTTCCAAGCTTCGGCAAGGTCACCGCCAAGACCGAGATTACCGCCGCGGTTAAAACAAAGAGTAAAATCACCTTTCTTAAGGCTATTACCTTATATATTCCCCGTCTTTTCCTCCTTTTACGGGAGGTACTTCTTCGGTTGTAAGGTTTTTGCTCACTTTGCGAAGGCTCATTCGCGTCCGTAAGCCTTTCCTCCAACGATTTAAAATAATCGCTGTAGTCCTTACCGTTCAAATAATCAGACATTAAAATTCTCCGTTGCAATTACTAAAGTATCATAATTTATGTTTTAAAAGCCGTGTCCTGCTCCGCCGCCGCCGAAGGAACCGCCGCCGCCCGAGAAGCCGCCGCCTCCCGAAAAGCCTCCGCCCCCGAAAGAACCGCCCGAGCTTCCCCTAAAGCCGCCGCCGAAACCTCCGCCAAAGCCGCCGGGGCCGCCGAACCAGAAAAATCCGCGCCGTCTTCTGCCGAAAATAAGGACGAAAAGAATAACGCAGGCTATCATAATCACCCAAGACGCCGCAACCTTTGCACCGTATTCGCCAAGGCTTTCCTCGTCCGTATCCTCTATGGCGGTGTAGCCCTCCTCGGGCTCTTCGCCGTACTCGATATATACCTCGTTGACTACAGCCTTAAAAATCTCAAGCAGACCCCGCGAAAAATCGTCCTTTTTAAGATAGTCAAGCCCGTAAAGGTCGATTATTCTGCCCGTTTTACTGTCGGGCAGAGCGCCCTCAAGCCCGTAACCCACGGCAATATAAATCTGCCGCTCGGTTTTTGCAAGCAGAATAACAACCCCGTTGTCCTTATCCTTTTGACCCACGCCCCACTGCCGACCAAGCCCCAGCGCGTAATCGGCGGGCTCTTCGCCGTCAAGGGTGTTTACCGTCACCACCGCGACCTGCGCTGTGGTTTTTTCTTGAAGTGCGGCGGCGCTCGAGTAAATCTCCTCCTCTGCCGACTGTTCTATAACATCGGCAAAGTCGTTTACAAAAAAGCTTGAGGTGGGCGAGGGATATTTTTCCGCCGCCGAAACGGGCAGAATAAGTATACACGCCGCAAGCACCGCCGCGATAATGTTTATAAGTTTTTTCATATTAATCAGTCAAAGCTTATCTGGGGCGCGCTTTCAGTGCCCGCCTGAGCCTCGAAATAATCAACCTGTGAAAAGCCGAATATGCCTGCAATTATGTTTTTCGGGAATTTTTTGATTGCCACATTGTACTCCTTAGCCGCGGCGTTGTAATCCTTGCGGGCGGTGGCAATACGGTTTTCCGTTCCCGAAAGCTCGTACTGAAGCGCCGTATACTGCTCGCTTGCCTTAAGGTCGGGGTAAGCCTCGGTCACGGCGTTTACCCAAACCGAAATCGCCTTGTCAAGCTGTTCGGAAGCCTCTGCCTGTTCTGCGGCGGTTTTAGCGCCGGATACCTTGGAGCGCGCCTCGGTTACTGCAGTATAGGTTGCCTGCTCGTAGTCGGAATAGCCCTTAACGGTGGCTACAAAGTTGGGGATAAGGTCGGCTCTGCGCTGGAGCTGGGTGGAAATCTGCGCCTGGGCGTTGTCCACCGACTCCCTCTGCTCAACAAGCCCGTTATAAGAGCCCGCAACCATACCGCAGATAACGCCGATAACGGCAAGTACCGCAAACAGTATAATAAGTCCCTTTTTCTTCATATTAATGCTTCCCTTCGGTTGTTATATATATTTTATTATTCCGCCAGCCCCTCGGAAATACCCATCATAATGATTCCGAGGAAAACGGTGCAGATTATAAGGTAATGCTTTACGCTTAATTTTTCCTTTAGGAAAATGCGGGAAAGTATTACCGAGAAAACGCAGTATGCCGAAATCATCGGGGCGGCAACGGTGGGATTGTCCCCTATAGCGTAGATATACGCAAACTGTCCCGCCGTCTCACAGCAGGCGCCCAGCCATTTAGGCGTATCCCATTTGCGGTCGGGCTTTTCCTTCTTTATGATGTAAACATACACAAAGGCGATTACCGCTAAAATAAAGAATGTATACTCGTATGCAATATTCGCCGAGTCCTCATTTACATAGCCACGGTCGAGGAGCAGCGCATCTGCAAAGGTGCCCATTCCGTCAAGCAGGCAGTAGAAAATCGGGAAAAATACCGCGATAAAGCCGCTTTTAAATCTTTTGTTTTCGGGTCTGCTTGCGAGCTCGTGGGTCTCGTCATCGTACTTTTTCTCAACAAACGCAAGCCCTATAACGCCCACGCAGACAAGCACAATACCTATCCAGCTTAAAGCGTCGGGCATTTGCCGCAGGAATATCAGGCAGAGAATACAGGCGACCGCCCCCGAGGAATTGCAGATAGGCGAGGAGACCGAAAGCATTATGTAACGCAGTCCCACATAGCCTAAAATCATCGATGAAACATAGAAGATTATCGCGGGGGAGTATTTGATAAAATCAATCGGGTAAAACTCGGTGCCCGTGAGCAGTTCAAAGGTGGCGTGGAGTCCCATTACCGTACCTACCGCGATAACGATTTTCCAATGACTGTATTTATCGGTGGGATTTGAACCCATTTTTGAAAACAGATCCGAGCCGCCCCAGAACATAATTGTAACTAAAGATAATATAAACCACATAATTTTTTCTCCTTTTTATTGCTAAAATTTAGTTGGCAATAAAAATCGGAGGGGGTCTGCGGCGAAAATGTCGGTTTGAGATTATTTTTTTAAGCCTTTTTGTCATAGTTATTCAGCCAAACGGCGGGCAAAATCGGAAAGCTCGTCGTCGCTGAAGAACTCAACCGTAATAGTACCCTTTCCCTTTCCGTTCGATGTTATATTTACCTTGCGGTGAAGCTCGTTTTTAAGGGAAAGCTCAACCTCGCTGTAAAAGGTGGGCTTTTGCCTTTTCTCGGCTATCTTTGCGGGTTTAGCCTTTTTCGCCGCCGCCGCCATTTTTTCAAGCTCACGGACAGAGGCTCCCTTAGCCGCCGCAATCAGCATTTTACCACGGATTTCCCCGTCCTCGCAGGAAAGCAGGGCTCTTGCGTGACCCGCCGAGATTGTACCTCTTCGCAAGGCCTCTAATTCCGTCTCATCAAGATTAAGCAAACGCAGAGCGTTGGTAACCGCGCTCCTGGATTTACCCATTCGCTTTGCAACCTCGTCTTGGGTAAGTCCGTATCCCTCAATAAGGGAGCGGTAGCCCAGCGCCTCTTCAACCGCATTTAAGTCCTCGCGTTGCAGGTTTTCTATAAGGGCCATTTCCATCAGGGACTGTTCGTCCGCAACCTTTATAATAACAGGCACTTGGGTTACACCCGCCATACGGCAGGCGCGCCAACGGCGTTCCCCCGCAATTATACTATATGTTCCGTCTATTGTAGGTTTAACCACAATAGGTTGTATGAGCCCGTGCTGTGAGATACTGTCCGCCAGCTCCGCAAGAGCCGTTTCGTCAAAGTCCTTTCGCGGTTGGCCGCGGTTAGGCTCAATGTCATTTATATTAATTGTTACAACGCCTGTACTGTCAACCGCATTTTCGTCAAAAAGAGAATCATATCCTCTGCCGAGGCCGCCCTTTTTTACCGCCATATCACATTCTCCTGTTCTTCTTTAAAAATTCCTTTGCAAGGTCGTTGTAGGCATCAGCACCCTTTGAACGCTTGTCGTAATACTGTATGGGCATACCGTAGCTGGGCGCTTCCGAAAGCCTTACAGCCCTTGGAATTACCGTTTTATACAGCTTGTTTGCAAAATATTTCTTGATTTCTGCCACAACCTGAGCCGTTAAATTAAGCCGTCCGTCATACATTGTAAGGACTATTCCCTCAATCTCAAGGTTCGGATTGTAAAGCCTTTTTACCTGACGGACAGAAGCCATAAGCTGGGAAAGTCCCTCAAGGGCGAAATATTCGCATTGAATAGGCACTAAAACCGTATCGCCGGCATTAAGGGCATTTATGGTGATAAGCCCCAAAGAGGGCGGGCAATCGATAAATATGTAATCGTAGTTTTCCCGTGCCGCCGCAAGCGCCATTTTAAGCTGTGCCTCGCGGTGTTCTATCTCTATCAAATCAACCTCTGCCGCCGCCAAATCCATTGAGGACGGAACGACATCAACACCCTTAAATTCGGTCTTTATAACCGCTTCCGCAAGCTTACCCGTGCCTATCAGCAGTTGATATGTGGTGGTTTTGGCCTGCTTTTTATTTATTCCGAAGCCGCTTGTGGAATTTCCTTGGGGGTCTGCGTCAACAAGCAGTACCTTTTTGCCCGCAAGACCCACCCCCGCCGCAAGATTTACCGCAGTGGTGGTTTTTCCGACTCCGCCCTTTTGATTGACTATGGCGATAATTTTCCCCACCGTCAAGCCTCCTATCTTTTATAAAATGTTTCACGTGAAACATCGCTATTCTAATGCTTAATTATTATACCAGTTAGAGGACAAAAAGTAAATAGCGGATTGTATTTTATAATAAAAAGGCTCCCTTGTGTAAAGGGAGCTGTCAGCGTAGCTGACTGAGGGATTGTTTTACAAGCATATCAATATACTCACAAACTCCGCGGAAATTGCTGTTAACCTCATTGTTTGCTATTCTTACAACAGATAATCCATAGCCCTGCAAAAAATCGGTGCGTTCTCTGTCATGATCGCTCGCACTTTCCTCGTAATGTTGTGAACCGTCAAGCTCGATAACCAATTTTGCTTTTGGACAATAAAAATCAACAATGTATTTTCCTAAAACCTTTTGTCGCAAAAACCGTATAGGATAGGCACGCAAAAAATCGTACCAGAGATGCCGTTCTTCCTTGGTCATATTTTTTCGCAGATTTTTTGCGAAAGGCACAAGTTCTTTGTTGCTTTTATATTGCATCGCAATCCCTCCGTCACGGCTTTGCCGTGCCACCTCCCTTTACACAAGGGAGGCTTTTTATAATATAATTCCGAACTCCGAATTAAGTCTTGTCTCCCGGCTTAAAAATCAGCGACATCAGATACCCCGACACCACGGCTGTAGCAATTCCCGCCGCCGTTGCGGTAAAGCCGCCCGACAGAACACCCATAAAGCCGTATTGCTTTACCGCCTCTTTAACCCCCATTGCAAGGCTGTAGCCAAAGCCGGTAAGGGGAACGGTAGCCCCTGCGCCCGCAAACTTAACAATCGGCTCATAAACCCCGATTGCGGTCAAAGCAACCCCCGCGACAACATAGGAAACCAATATCCTCGCAGGGGTAAGCTTAGTGTAATCAATTAATATTTGACCGACAAGGCAGATAAATCCGCCCACCAAAAATGCATAAAGACAGTTTAAAAATATTTGCATACGGAAAACCTCCTATGTTTCACGTGAAACATTATTTTTATATAGTGTTTTCCGTAAATGCAAAATTATACCTCAACGCCGTAACATTCCGCAATACTTTTTTTAACCTCTTCGTAATTAAGATGCCTTACCTTAATACTGTCCGCGCTTTCGGAGCAGACGGTTACCACCACCTTGCAGGTTTTGTTGGGAATATCGGGAATATTGCGGATAAGCTTTATCTGCCCCACATTTTCCCTCGGACAGTACAGCTCGCAGGTGTTAAAGACCTTTACGGTCTGGGCAAAAATATTTTTACCCATTTTAAGCTTTCCGAAACGGAACTCAAAAATGCAAAGATAGGCGTAATACATTATTATACAGCAAGCCACAACCGTTAAAAAGAAAATAAGTCGGCTAAAGCTCCCAAAAATCAGGGATAAAACGGTAGACAAAACTACCGTGGCGATAAAATAGACCGTCGGGAAAAAGAGAAACCGCCTTTTTGTGCGGTTATCCCGCCTTGCGTGCAGGAGCTTTCCGTCGGGGGCTAAAAAAGGAAAATACATTGAAAACCGCCGCTTAATCTCGCCCCGCCTGCCCGAGGGCACTATAACCGCCCTCTCGCTTTTGGAGTTGCCGTAGCCGCCCACGCTTACCCTCATAGCGTACCGCTTAAAAAGCCGCATAAGGGGTGTTTGGTCGATAATTACATCCCTTACCGATTTCTTTTTAAATGAGGTACGGCTTCGTACAAAAAATCCCGAACGCACCTCTAAATTATCTTCCTCAAGAAATAGCTTGAAATTAATATATTTAAAGAGGGAATAAAAAAAGGAAACTGCGTAGGCCAGCAGAATAATAAGGGTTATAGTGTTTACAATCGGCGGAAAATAGGATTGAACCTTAGAGGACACATTATTTATCTCGTCAAACAGCATTTTGTCAAGGGCAAGCCCTAAAAGCTTTCCCGCCTTATTGATTATAGGAACACCGATAATCATTCCCGTAACTGCCGAGGAGGTGGTAGCCGCCATAACCGCAACCTTAAAGACCGAAAATTTCACCGCTGTCGGTCTTTTTTCGCCGAATAAACGGCGGGAAACCTCTTTACTGTCCTTTAAACTCAGCTTAAACTCAAAATCCGCCGAGCCCTTGGGCCCCGCCTCGGTATTGATTCGGTAGGTGACGGCTTTGAAGACCGCGTCAATGGGATTCTGCCGGGTCTGTACCGAAGAAAGCTTGGTAATGCTTATTACGGATTTCGATTTCAATATCAGTCCCATATTAATTGTGACCGTGTTTTTTCCGCAAACAAGTCTGAAGGAAGCACAGCGGAGCGCCGCAAGGGCGGTTATAGCCGCAAAGGCGATAAGCTCAAGGGTTAAAACTCCCGTCACCTCGCCTTTGATAAAATACTGTAATACTCCTTTGATTACGGGAAAAATCAGCACAAAGAGAAAGGGCTTTACAAGCTGTATAATCATCAGGGGGTGTGCGCGGAATTCCTTTTTCACGCTTCGCCCTCCTTTGTGAGATATTCAATAAAATAATTAACATCGGCCGCGTTAAGCTCGGGAATTATAATACTGCTCCTCGCCGCCTTAAGGGTCAGCGCCGCGAGCCCCATTTTCTTCGCAAGGGGAGTTGCAAAGCTCTGGGCGTAAACAAGGCGGGAAAAGGGCATAATGTGGGTGGTTTTTATGAAAACGCCGCGGTTTATCACCACCGCACCCTTAGGAAAGAGGATTTCATAGCTTTTAAAATAGCGTGGAAGATACCAAAAAAGGAAAACCGCAAGTATTAGGGCAAAAACAGCCGCACCCAAAAGCACCCAACGGGTAAGCAGCCCGAAGGCGCAAACTACAATCAGCAGAATAATACCTATAAACCCTATTCTAATCTGCCATAAAGTAACTGTTCTTTTGGGCAAAAGGTTTTCCTTCATTTCTTCCACCTCGGTTTACATAATACTATTTATTGTTTTTTACCGCCGTCCAGTATTCCTTGCACTTTTGCTCGGTTTTATTCGTCCCAAAGCGGTAATATTGCTTATCCTTAATCTCGTTCGGCAAATACTGTTGGTTTACATAATGATTTGGATAATCGTGGGGATATTTATAGTGCTGACCCTTAATTTCAGCGTCCTCGCCGTCAAAATGCCTGTTCTGCAGGTGTCTTGGAATATCCCCGCCGATTCCTCTTTCTATATCCGCCATAGCGGCGTTTATCGCGTCGTGGGCGGAGTTGGATTTCGGCGCAGTCGCAACTAATATAACCGCGTCTGCAAGGGGGAGTCTCGCCTCGGGCAAGCCTACTTCCCTTGCGGTATCCACCGCCGCCTTTACTATCGGTATAATCTGCGGGTAAGCAAGCCCCACATCCTCGCAAGCACATACGAGAAGTCTTCGGCAGGCGCTAATCAAATCTCCCGCCGCCAAAAGCCGACCTAAGTAGTAAATCGCCGCGTCAGGGTCGGAGCCCCGCATAGATTTCTGGTAGGCCGAGATAATATCGTAATGCTCGTCGCCCTCCCGGTCGTAACGGACGGCGTTCGCCGCCAAAATTTCCTCGGCGGTATCGTCCTTAATGTGGATTTCGGTTTCGGTTTCGCTTGTAAGCAGGCATAATTCCAGCATATTAAGGGCTTTACGCACATCTCCTGCGGCGGCGCGGCAAAGCTTTATAAGGCTTTCGTCCGAAATTTTAATTTCCTTACCCTTTTCCTCGCTTAAGATGCCGATTGCGCGGCAGAGGGCGGTTTTAATATCTTCGGCAGAGAGGGTTTTAAACTCAAAAACCGTGGAACGGCTCAAAATCGCGTTATATACATAAAAATACGGGTTTTCGGTGGTGGCGGCGATTAAGGTAATATCCCCCGTTTCGATATAGGACAGCAAAATCTGCTGTTGTTTTTTGTTGAAGTACTGAATTTCGTCAAGGTAGAGAAGAATCCCGCCCGCGCTGTCAATTCCGCCTATGGAGTTGATAATTTCCTTAATATCGGCGGTGGAGGCGGTGGTGGCGTTTAGGTAGCAAAGCTTTTTACCGCAATTTGCGGCGATAATCTTCGCGACTGTGGTTTTTCCCACCCCCGAGGGGCCGTAAAATATGAGATTCGGCACATCCCCCGAATCGATAATCTTTCTTAACACCCTGCCTTTTTCCAGCAGATGCCGCTGTCCCGCCACATCTTCAATTTTTTTCGGTCTCATTCTGTCCGCCAAGGGTGAATTCATATCCTCACCTACCGTAATTTTTTCCTATATTATATATTATATTATTTTTCCGCCCTTTTTTCAACTCATTAACTAAAACTTTCACTCATAAGATTAAATATGGGAGTGGAAACAGGGTGAAAAAAACAGTTTTTATTAAAAATGCGCTTATTTTAACCGCGTCATCGTTAATTTTAAGGTTTGTGGGAATAATTTTTAAGGTTTGGCTGGCACAGGTCATCGGCTCTGAGGGTATTGGACTTTATCAGCTGATTTTCAGCGTGTATGTTTTAGCGGCAACCTTTGCGACCTCGGGCATCTGCACGGCGGTGACAAGACTTGTTGCCGAGGAGTTAGCATTAGGCACCAAAAAGGGAACCCTCAAAATTCTAAGGCGGGCTATAGAACTAACCCTTATAATCGCCGCTATTTCGGTAGCGGTAGTATTCTTCGGCGCGGAGTTTATCGCCGATCGCTTTTTAGGGGATATGCGGGCTGTTCCCGCCCTTAAAATACTGCCGCTGTCCCTGCCCTTTATGGGTATAACCTCCTGCTTGCGGGGTTATTTTATCGCAAGGAGACGGGCGACCCCTAACGCGGCGTCCCAGCTCTTCGAGCAGGCGGTGAGAATACTTATTGTTGTAGCTTTGGTTAAAAAATTTGCCCGCAGGGGGCTTGCCGCCTGCTGTTCGGCGGTGCTTTTCGGCGACACCGCAGCGGAAATTTGCTCTTGCCTAATGTTAGGGCTTATCTGGCTTTGCGACCGTAAAAAATTAAATACCCTCTCGGGCAGAGAACGCCCGCCCTTCGGCATAGTAAGGCGGATTTTACATATTTCCCTGCCCATAACCTCGGGCAGATACCTCAACACCGCCCTTAGAACGGCGGAAAATATTTTAGTACCCAAAAATCTCGCCAAATACCCTCATTCGGGGGAGCTTGCCCTCTCCCAGTTCGGAATGATAAAGGGAATGGCTCTGCCGATACTCTTTTTTCCCTCGACCCTGCTCAATTCCATATCCACCCTGCTTATCCCCGAGATGTCCGAGGCGGCGGCAAAGGGGAGAAACGGGCTTGTAAGGTCGGCGACAGGAAATATTTTAAAGCTTACGGCGG
>CAZRMP010000024.1:0-16111 GCA_964601235.1 uncultured Ruminococcus sp. | reverse complement strand
GGACACGGGACTTACGGGGCGCAAGATAATTGTGGATACCTACGGCGGCTTTGCCCGTCACGGCGGCGGAGCTTTTTCAGGCAAGGACCCCACAAAGGTTGACCGCAGCGCCGCATATGCCGCACGCTATATCGCAAAGAATATTGTGGCGGCAAAAATAGCCTCAAAATGCGAGGTGCAGTTAGCCTACGCGATAGGCGTTGCGCGCCCTGTCTCGGTTATGGTGGATACCTTTGGCACGGGCAAATATGATGATGAAAAAATCGCCGAGGCGGTAAAAAAGGTCTTTGATTTGCGCCCGTCCGCTATTATCGATACATTAGAGCTTAGGAAACCGATTTACAAACAGCTTTCTGCTTACGGCCATATGGGCAGAATCGACCTTAACATTCCGTGGGAAAAAACCGACCGCACAGACGAGCTTATTAAAGAATTGACCGATAGGTGAGCTTTATAAAATGAATAATAAGTAAATTTACTGCTGTTGAACGGTTTTTTTCTCCTTATTATTGACACAGAAAAAGTAATATGATATTATCAAACAGGGTGGTAAAAATACCCAAGACACCAATCAGAGACAAGGGTACGGCTTTTGTCTGTAAATTGAAACAAGAAAGGTGATTTATGTGAAAACCAAGCATTTTAGTAAAAAGAATATGCTGGCTGTTTTGGCAGTTGTAGCTGTTTTGGCGGCTATGCTCGGCGGCTGTTCAAAAAAAGACACAAGCTCTGCTCAAACCAGCTCTGCGCAGACAGACACTACCCAAAATGTCGAGGAAATAAATGCTCCTATATGGAGCGGCAATGTAGCGGAAAATTTTGCCGCAGGAGACGGAACTGCTGAGAATCCTTATCAGATTGCCAACGCAGAACAGCTGGCGTTGCTCGGCAAATACATAAATGAAAATAACGAAGCATACAATAAGGCGCATTATATTCTTACAGAGGATATTTACCTTAATGATGTTTCTAAGTCTGACTGGTACAAAGAAGAAAATAATCCCAAAGTCTGGACACACGGAATTATGGCCGATTGGAATTACCTCTTCGGCGGTACATTCAACGGCGACTTTCACACTATAAAGGGAATATATTTGTCCGTAGAAGAAAAACCCGAGGATATCAACAACAAGTTTATGGGACTTTTCCCGGGACTTAACGGCGGGGCTGTTATTGAAAACCTCGGCATTGAGTCATCGTATATGAAAACGGCTTACGCAAAAGAAAACTCCAATAAGCAAACTGTATACGGCTGTGTCGGTGCGATTGCGGGACTTAAAAGAAACTACCCGGTTGTCAAAAATCCCAATACCAAGGATATCACTATTTCCAAATGCTATGTGGCTGATACGGTTATTATCGAATCGGTAGGCGAAGCAGGCGGATTTATTGGACGGATGTATGACGAGCCTTATTTAATAATGGAAAATTGCTATTCAGCCGCTAAGATAAGCGGTGTGCCCGCAGGTGCCTTTGTGGGCTTGGGAATTAGAATTAAAGCTCAAAATTGCTATAGTGCATGCAGTGATATTCCCTTTGTCGGCGCAGGCAGCATAATGGCCGGCAGCACCAATAACTATAATGCAGGCTTGTATTCCAATGTAGAAACATATTTAGACATCAAGGAAATGACGGGACTTAAGGCTTCTGAAAAAATGAAGGGCTTTGACTTTGAAAACGTATGGGAAGCATTGGACGGCTCAACTCCTAAATTAAGAGGCTTTAATTGAGCTATTTATCATGAACTTTGCAAAATGAGAGGTGCACAGTATGAAATTTTTAATTAATAAGAACGAGAATAAAAGAGGGTATGCCGCTAAGCTGTTGTGCTTAAGCTTAGCAGTAATAATGCTTCTTGCTTCCTGCGGCAAGGGCGATGAGGCTTCAAAAGACAGTACAACATCGGGCGAGGATGCAGCTACCCCTGTCGTTGATAATTCAAACCGCACACCCTCCGTTCCCGAAAAATACAGCAAGCTCGTATGGAGCGATGAATTTGACGGCGATAAGCTTGATATGAGTAAATGGACCCATGCCGATGATATGGGAATCAGCAAGGATTGTGTAACCCTAACGGATCCTGAGCATTTATATGTAAAGGATGGGGAAATAGTGTTTAAAGGAGATCACTATTCCAACCCCGTCAATCCTGATATTAAATATGCAGATGCGCCTACTATCCAGACGAAGTATGCTATGAATTTCCGTTACGGATATGTTGAGATGTGCGCAAAGCTCCCCTTTACCTCTACTTCATGGCCTGCCTTGTGGACCCGCACCATGATTAATTGCAATACTTATACCGAAGCTGATCCCACATTTATGGCTGAGGTAGATGTTTTTGAGTGCTTCGCTTCGGGAGATACCATTGTGCCTTCAATCCATAAGTGGTTTACAAGGGCAGCTCAGGCAAACGGAATGCCGACACATACAGAGATTAAGGGCATGTATAAGAATAACTATACCTTTAAAGAAAGCGAAAACCTTAAAAATGAGTACCATGTTTACGGCTGGGAATGGACCTCTGAATATATGTCAATGTATGTTGACGGTGTGGAGTACAACAGCTTCCTTTTAGAGGATGAAAACGATTTTGACGGATATAACAATATGTCGGGCTTCAGAGTTCCCATGCATCTGCTTGTGGGCGCGGGCGCTGTCACCTCGGAGAACGCACCTGATTTTATACTGAATTCGGTGGGAGAACCCAAGGACGAGGAATTCCCCTATGAAATGAGGGTGGATTATATAAGGGTATATCAGAATCCCGATGATCCTGAAAGTCAGTTGCTCCTTAATGAATAAGGTCTTGAATAACAGTTGAATTTAGGTTACAGTTTGCATTCCTACAAAAAATCGAATAAATAATTGACAAACGGTTAGGTTTGTGGTATACTGACAAAAGTATAAATGAGCAATGGCGTTCATTGATAAGGGAATCCTTATCTTTGAACGCTTTTTTTATTTTGTTAAAACGGGGGAATTTTAAATGACGGATAAAGGACTTTACCGACAGCAATTTGAGCACGACGCCTGCGGTATCGGTGCGGTTGTTAATGTGGACGGGATTAAAAGCCACAGGGTTGTTGATAACGCGCTTTCCATTGTTGAAAAGCTTGAACACAGAGCGGGTAAGGACGCCTCGGGTGAGACGGGGGACGGCGTTGGTATACTCGTTCAGATTTCGCATAAATTCTTTTCTTTAGCCGCTAATAAGCTTGGTATTAACATAGGCGGCGAACGGGAATACGGCGTTGGTATGTTCTTCTTCCCGCAGGACACCTTAAAGCGCAATCAAGCGAAGAAAATGCTTGAGGTTATAGCGGCTAAAGAAGGTGTTGAATTCTTAGGCTGGCGCGAAGTGCCGATTGACAGCACTACGCTTGGCAAAAAGGCGCTGGATTGTATGCCCCACATTATGCAATGCTTCCTAAAAAAGCCCGCAGACATTAAAAGGGGGCTTGATTTTGACCGCAAGCTCTATATAATCCGCCGCGTCTTTGAGCAGAGCAACGATAATACATATGTTGTTTCCCTTTCCTCGCGCACCATTGTATATAAGGGAATGTTCCTTGTAGGTCAGTTAAGACGGTTTTATCTCGATTTATTGGACGAGAGCTTTGAAAGTGCGATAGCCCTTGTTCACTCCCGCTTTTCTACAAATACAACCCCCAGCTGGGAGCGGGCGCACCCGAACCGATTTATACTCCATAACGGTGAGATTAACACTATCCGCGGCAATGTGGACAGAATGCTTGCCCGCGAGGAGACTATGGAAAGCACCGTTATGAAGGACGATATGGACAAAATTCTGCCTGTCGTAAACGCCTCGGGCTCGGATTCGGCTATGCTTGACAACACCCTTGAATTCCTTGTAATGAACGGTATGGAGCTGCCGCTTGCCGTAATGGTTACAATACCCGAGCCCTGGCGCAACAGCAAGACCATAACCCGTGCAAAGCGGGATTTTTACCACTATTATTCCACTATGATGGAGCCCTGGGACGGCCCTGCCGCCATACTTTTTTCGGACGGTGATACCGTGGGTGCGGTGCTTGACCGAAACGGACTTCGCCCCTCAAGATACTATATAACCGACGATAATATGCTTATACTGTCCTCGGAGGTGGGCGTTCTCGAAATTCCTGCGGAGCATATCGTAAAGAAAAGCCGCTTAGAACCCGGTAAAATGCTCCTTGTTGATACCGCAAACAAGCGCATTATATCCGACGAGGAGTGCAAGAAATATTACGCCACAAGAAAGCCCTACGGCGAGTGGCTTGACCAGAATCTTGTAAGGCTTGACGAGCTTAAAATGCCTAACTGCCGCATTGAGCGGTATGACCAGCAGACAAGAGACCGCCTTTACAAGGCGTTTGGCTACACCTATGAGGATGTAAGGGACGCTATAATCCCTATGGCGAAGAACGGCGCGGAGGCTACAGCCGCTATGGGTACGGATATTCCCCTTGCAATGCTTTCGGAAAAGCATCAGCCCCTATTTAACTATTTTAAACAGCTTTTCGCGCAGGTTACAAACCCGCCTATTGACGCTATCCGCGAAGAGGTTGTGACCGATACCAGCGTATATGTGGGCTCGGACGGAAACCTGCTTGAGGAAAAGGCTTCAAACTGCGTTGTGCTCGAAATTCCCAACCCGATTATCACCTCGGCGGAGCTTGTAAAGATTAAGGCAATCGACCGCCCCGGCTTTAAGGTTGAGACCGTTTCTCTACTTTACTACAAAAATACTCCCCTTGAAAGGGCGCTTGACCACCTCTTTGTGGAGTGCGACCGCGCCTATAAAAACGGAGCGAATATTCTTGTAATTTCCGACCGAGGAGTGGACGAAAACCATGTGGCTATTCCGTCCCTGCTTGCGGTATCGGCGATTGAACAGCACCTTATCCGCACTAAAAAGCGCACCGCTCTTTCGGTTATTCTTGAAAGCGCCGAGCCGCGGGATGTTCACCAGTTTGCAACCCTTTTAGGCTACGGCGCGAGGGCGGTAAACCCCTACCTTGCCGAGGAATGTATCACAGAGCTTATCGATTTAAAGCTGCTTGACAAGGATTATCACACCGCTATCCGCGACTATAATAACGCGATACTTCACGGTATTGTCAAAATTGCTTCTAAAATGGGTATTTCCACAATTCAGTCTTACCAGTCTTCCCAGATTTTTGAGGCTATCGGTATAAAAGAAGAGGTTATCGACCGCTACTTTACAAATACCGTAAGCCGCGTCGGCGGTATAGGTCTTGAAGAGATAAACGAGGGGGTTGAATACCGTCACAGCCACGCCTTTGACCCGTTGGGATTGGGCGTTGACACCACCCTTGACAGCGTCGGCGAGCATAAGCTCCGCTCGGGCAGCGATAAGGAAGACCATATGTACAGCCCCGAAACCGTTATTGCCCTTAGGGAGGCAACACAGTTAGGCTCTTACGAGCGGTTTAAGGAGTACACCGCCATGGTGGACAACGAAAACCGTCCCCACACTTTGCGCGGTCTTCTTGATTTTGATACCGAAAATGTCACCCCGATTTCCATAGATGAGGTTGAGCCTGTAAGCGAGATTGTAAAGCGTTTTAAGACGGGCGCTATGTCCTACGGCTCGATTTCGCAGGAGGCACACGAGTGTATGGCGATTGCCATGAACCGTTTAGGCGGAAAGTCAAACTCGGGCGAGGGCGGCGAAAGACCCGAAAGACTCGGTACCGAACGCAACAGCGCGATTAAGCAGGTGGCCTCGGGCAGATTCGGCGTTACAAGCGAATACCTTGTTTCCGCCAATGAGATTCAGATTAAAATGGCACAGGGCGCAAAGCCGGGCGAGGGCGGACATCTGCCGGGCAAAAAGGTTTACCCTTGGATTGCCAAAACCCGTTATTCAACCCCCGGTGTTTCGCTTATTTCACCCCCGCCACACCACGATATTTATTCGATAGAAGATTTAGCACAGCTTATTTTCGACCTTAAAAACGCCAACCGCGATGCGAGAATTTCGGTAAAATTAGTTTCCGAGGCGGGGGTCGGCACAATAGCCGCGGGCGTTGCAAAGGCGGGCGCGCAGGTCGTGCTTATTTCGGGCTATGACGGCGGCACGGGCGCCGCTCCCCAAAGCTCTATTCACAATGCGGGACTGCCCTGGGAGTTAGGTCTTGCCGAGGCGCACCAGACCCTTATCAGCAACGGTCTTCGTTCAAGGGTTATTCTTGAAACAGACGGTAAGCTTATGAGCGGCAGAGATGTTGCAATAGCGTCAATCCTCGGAGCCGAGGAGTTCGGATTTGCTACCGCTCCCCTTATCACAATGGGCTGTATTATGATGCGTGTCTGCAATCTTGATACCTGCCCCTGCGGTATTGCAACCCAAAACCCCGAGCTTAGAAAGCGCTTCTGCGGCAAGCCTGAATATGTAATGAACTTTATGAACTATGTCGCTGAGGAGCTGCGGGAAATTATGGCTTCTTTGGGGGTCAGAACGGTTGAGGAATTGGTCGGCAGAACCGATTTAATTAAGGTGCGCGAGAAAACCGTTACAAAGCGTGCGGCTATGGCGGATCTTTCACAGATACTTTACAATGTCCCCGCACCCGAGGAGGAAAAGCATTTCAGAAAAGAAAATGCTTACAACTTCGAGCTTGAAAAGACGGTGGACGAAAGCATTATAATCCCCGCCTTTAAGACCGCCCTTAAAACAGGCAAGCCCAAGACTATAAAGGTTGAGGTTTCCAGCACAAACCGTACTGTCGGCACGATTTTCGGCTCGGAAATCACCAAGAAGTACAAAAACACCCTGCCTGATGATACCTATAAGGTAGAGTGTCACGGAGGCGGCGGTCAGTCCTTCGGCGCGTTTATTCCGAAAGGTCTTACAATAAGCCTTACGGGGGACAGTAATGACTATTTCGGCAAGGGACTTTCGGGCGGTAAGCTTATTGTAAAGCCCGATGAAAACGCCGCTTACAAGGCGGAGGAAAACATAATCATCGGTAATGTAGCTCTCTACGGCGCAACCTCGGGCGAGGCCTACATTAACGGTATCGCGGGGGAGCGCTTCTGCGTGCGTAATTCGGGCGCCTACGCCGTCTGCGAGGGTACGGGCGACCACGGCTGTGAATATATGACGGGCGGCAGAGCCGTTATTTTAGGGCCTACGGGCAAGAACTTTGCCGCTGGTATGAGCGGCGGTATCGCCTATGTGCTTGACGAAAATTACGATTTCTATTTGCGCCTTAACAAATCGCTTGTAACTATGACGGCGGTTGAAGAAAAGCACGATATTGAGGAGCTTCGCACAATGATTGAAAAGCATGTCGCGGCGACAGGCTCTCCTAAGGGCAAGCGTATACTGCACGATTTTGCGAATTACCTGCCTTACTTTAAGAAAATATTGCCCAACGATTACAGCCGTATGTTAGGCGAAATCAGCCGCTTTGAGGAAAAGGGACTTTCCCGTGACGAGGCGGAGCTTGAAGCCTTCTACTCGGTACAGAATTAAGGGGGGATAACGATGGGAAAAGCAACAGGATTTTTAGATTATGACAGAAAAGAAAATAAGGCTGTAGAGCCTAATGAGCGAATTAAGAATTTTAAGGAATTTCATTCGGGTATGTCGAAACCGCAAAGACAGGCGCAGGGAGCGAGATGTATGAACTGCGGCGTGCCCTTCTGCCAGTCGGCTATGAAGCTCGGCGGTATGGTATCAGGCTGTCCGCTTCACAACCTTATCCCCGAATGGAATGACGAGATATTCAAGGGCAATTGGGAATACGCCCTTAAAAGGCTTACAAAGACCAACCCTTTCCCCGAGTTTACGGGCAGAGTTTGCCCCGCGCTGTGCGAGGCGGCGTGCTCCTGCGGACTCTACGATGACCCTGTAACCGTCAAGGAAAATGAGCTTGCGATAATCGAAAACGGCTTTAAAAACGGCTTTGTAAAGCCCGTTGCCCCCGAGGTTAGAACAGGTAAAAGGGTGGCGGTAATAGGCTCGGGTCCCGCGGGGCTTGCCTGTGCCGAGCGCCTTAATAAACGGGGACATTCGGTTACCGTCTACGAAAAGGACGACCGTATAGGCGGGCTTTTAATGTACGGAATACCTAATATGAAGCTTGAAAAAAACATCGTTGACCGCAGGGTTAATTTGATGAAAAAAGAGGGCGTTGTCTTTAAG
The DNA here is from genome assembly GCA_964601235.1 of uncultured Ruminococcus sp. Taxonomy (GTDB): domain Bacteria; phylum Bacillota; class Clostridia; order Oscillospirales; family Acutalibacteraceae; genus UBA737. The sequence goes on along the minus strand of CAZRMP010000024.1, from coordinate 7,932 downwards.
ACGGGGGTAGATGTCGGCAAGGATATAACCGCCGAGGAGCTAACAAAAGAATATGACGCCGTGGTGATTTGCTGCGGTGCGGGCAAGCCGCGTGACCTTAATGTCAAAAACCGCGAGGTGGGCGGCGTGTACTTTGCGGTGGATTTCTTAAAGTCCACAACAAAGGCTCTCTTGGATAACGGGCTTAAAGAGGGCTTTGTTTCGGCAAAGGATAAAAATGTAATAATTGTAGGCGGAGGCGACACGGGCAACGACTGCGTAGGTACTTGTATTCGCCACGGCTGTAGGTCTGTAACCCAGCTTGAAATGATGCCGAAATTGCCCGACTCAAGGGCGGAAAGCAATCCTTGGCCTCAATATCCGCGCGTCTGCAAGACCGATTACGGTCAGGAGGAGGCAAAAGCCGTCTTCGGTGATGACCCCCGCGTTTACTGCACAACCGTAAAGGAATTTATCCCCGATGAAAAGGGAAATATCAAGGCGGTTGTAATTGTAGAATTAGAGCCTAAAAAAGACGAAAAGACAGGCAGAACGGTTATGAGCGAGATTTCGGGCAGTGAAAAAACGCTCGACTGCGACCTACTGCTTATCGCCGCGGGATTCTTAGGACCTAAGGACTATATTGCCGACGCATTCGGAACCGAAAGGGATGCAAGAAGCAATATTTCAACCCCCGAGGGCTCTTATAAAACAAATGCCGACAAGATTTTCGCCGCGGGTGACGCAAGGCGCGGACAGTCCCTTGTGGTCTGGGCTATAGCCGAGGGCAGAGCGGCGGCAAAGGAAATTGACGAGTATCTAATGGGATATACCAATTTAATATGATTTTTAAAAACAGAACCCGCCTGATAAAGCCAAAGAGCTTTGTCAGGTGGGCTTTTTATAGTTTCTTTTGCAAAAGTTGGAGTCCCATTTGGCTCTCTCGTCAGAGGGAGGCGAGAATTGTTAAAACCTCAACATTTTGAATAGAACCAAAAAACCGAAAGTCACTTTCAGTTTTTACAGGTTTTAACTTGACAATTCGGAATTGTAAGAATATAATATATACAGAAGGCGTTATCCGATAGACGGTTAGCCCTCATAAGTTAGTTTAAAGAAATAAACCGAACTTGGGGAAGTGGCGGTTTATTTCTTTTTTATTGCTATTATGTAGCCTGTAGCGAATATAATAATTAAAATTATATAAGCCGCTTGATCCATAAGCAACGCCCCCTTTCGAGGGCAGAACTTAACCGCCTACCGTTTAAGGACAACGCCTTAAGAGTGCTTTTAAGCACTATGTGTATTCTACCATATTCTGCGAATTATGTCAAATCTTTCAAAAAACTGAAAGTCACTTAGTAAACATAAACACAGGGGACAGTCCCCTGTGTTGTTTTTTACAAAGAATAAAAAATTTAAGATTAGATAAAATTTATTTGAAATCAGATAAAGCTTGACTGTTGCGCGGGTATGTATATTATGGTAAAATGAAAACAGTTAAAGGCGGTGGTAGTATGGAACATATTACGGTGGGCAGAAGGAAAAACGCAAGCAAGGTTGCGCTTGTTGAATGTATAAGAGACGGCTCGATTAAAAATATTGATATTAAGGACAAGTGTTTTCTGCTGATTATTTTAACTAAAGGAAAATTGGAGTTTGAGGTTTGCGGCGAGAAAATCAGCGCTGCCGCTCCGTCTTTTTTGTGCTTTGACGAAACCGAAAACCCTGTCCTTGTCTCAAAATCAAAGGCGCGGTATACCTGTATATATTTTCACCCGCAATTCCTTAATATCAATATGACCTTTGAGCTTTTGCGCTCAGAAAAGTACAGAGATATTGCCTCTACTCACGATATGTTTTTACTAAAGCCCTTTACCGCCAATGCGCGGGTTATTCCTATTTGCGAAAGTCAGCTTGAAAAAACAGAGCGCGCCGCCGATTATATGCAAAGGGAATTAGAGGAGCAGAGGGACTGGTACTGGTCTTGCAGAGGGCGTTCCTATTTTATGGAAATTATAATCACGCTCGAGCGAATGTACGGGCTTATTGGCTACGGAATAAAGCATAATAAAGCCGATAACTTCCCCGTTATCGAAAATCCCAAACTTCGCGACGCGGTGCTTTATATAGAGGGGCATTACGCAGACGGCATTACCCTTGCGGATATTTCGGCAAACGCGTGTTTAAATCATACCACCCTTACTGCGCTTATGAAGCAGGAACTCGGTTGCACGGCAATAGAGTATCTAATGAAATACCGTATTACCGTAGCAAAAAAACAGCTTGAATTTACGAGTGTGCCGATAAAGGATATTGCAAATATGACAGGCTTTAAAACCGTCCAACATTTCGGGCGTATATTCAAGGAACAAACAGGCACCACCCCCGCCGAGTTTCGGAAAACCGCTGTACAAAAGAGAAAGGATGAAATAAAATGAAAAGAATACTTGCATTAGTAATGGTTTTGGGGCTGTGTTTTGGACTATGTTCTTGTAAAAAAGCAGAGCCCAACCAAAACAACACTTCGGTTGCAAGTAATAACCAAGAATATAAACCCACCCTAATTCGTAATTTGACAGCAACCGAGAATGTCGGTGAAATAGAAAGCTTTGCAATCAATTATGAAAACAGTGCCGATACGGTTTTTATTACAGATAAAAATGACCTTGAATTTTTACTGAATTATACATATGACGGGAGATTTCCTACAGACAGATTACATGAGTTATATGTTTTTCCGTCTTACTGTGTATTTACCGCTACTGTAAACGGTTCTAAAACAACTATGTATCTTTTAAAAGACGGCAGTATAGCAAAAAAGGAAATGTGCGGTGACAGCGGTATTCCTGAGTCCGAAGTCCCTTATGAGATTTACACAGCTGATAATGAATACAACCTCACCGAAGAGCGATTAATTGAATTGCTTAAGAAATATGACGGTTATCAATGATGAGGAATGTTTTAAAATTAAACACAGGGGACAGTCCCCTGTGTTGTGTAGGTAGATGGTTTATTAATGGTATGATATAATAAATAAAGGACAAAAGCAGAAATTTTCCATATACCCAACCTTTTCCTGAGTTTTATTGTCTTATATATGAAGCTTCAAAAATGAAAGGAAATGCAAATGAACGGTTATAAGGACATAAAAGACGGTGCATTAGTGGAGCTGTCTTTACTCGGAAATGAGAAAGCTTATGAAGAACTTGTTATCCGCTACGAAAAATCAGTTAAAGGTACTGCCCTAAAGGTGACCGAAAACGAGTTTTCTGCCGAGGATGCTTCTCAGGACGCTTTTGTATCCGCATGGATAAAGCTTGACAGCCTGCGCGAACCTGAAAAGTTCGGCTCATGGGTTTGCTCTATTGCAAAAAACTGTGCGAGAAATCTTATAGTGCATTACAAAAGCGCTTCAGCCGATATAAGTCTTCATCTTCTTGAAAACAATGTCTTTTCGGATACCGAGGATAAGAGCCTTTTAGAAATTCTTGATATCGGCCGCATTGCCGAGCAGGAGCGCGACGAAAAGCTGAAAGAAGCTGTTGAAGCGCTAAGTGAAAAAATCCGTATGACTGTAAAACTACATTACTTTCAAGGCCTTTCGGTAGAAGAAATATCAGTTTCTCAAAATATACCGATTGGTACGGTTAAGTGGCGCTTGAATGAAGGACGAAAACAACTCAGAAAGGAATACGGTGTTATGGAAAGATATGATGAAAACACAACCTTTGTTCAAAAGGTTATGTATCAGGTCGAGCAGCTAAAGCTTTGGACTTTAAAAAACGATAAAACCGGTTTTGAAAAAGACTACCGCAGGGTGCTTAAAAATGTAGAAAAATTAGAAGAGTCCCCAGATAAGCACCACGCCCTTGCCGATGTTCTTTTAAGAGGGTATTGGTGGCTGCCCGGCGAAAAGAATGATGCGACCTTTAAAAGGATAAAAGAGTCAGCGGAAAAAAGCCATAACGAGGATGTTATGCAATCGGTAGTAAGCTATGAAATGAATAAATTTCAAGGACAGGCGATGATTGATTTTCTGCTTAATACTAAAATACCGCATCTGGAAGAAATTGGCTTTAATAAGACCTTGGGCTACAGCTGGTTTTGGTTAGGTTACGCCTACATTTGTGAAAATCAGTTTGAGGACGGCTTAAATGCCTACCGTAAGGTGCTTACGATTCTTAACGAAAATGATATTTACTACGCAAATGCTTTATCGGCAATTGAGGTTGAGGAAAAGGCCTTTAAATCGGTTGTGAAAAATCCGAAGAATATCGCAGTTTGTGCCACAGCGGAATCCTTCAAGCTTATTAACGGCAAAACATATTTTTGGCGGCAGCCGGGATATTCACGAAATAATGTATTAGATTGTGCTGTGTTTTGGAATTGCAGTGCTTGTGATAATCTTATGCCCGACGAAAATATGAAGGTCGGAGAAAAAGTGATTTCGTCCGACGGGAAAATTACTATGTATTGTAAGGAGAAAGGTCTTACCGTAAAGACCTGTGCCGCAGATTTTGAAAATTGTATGAGCGTCTTCTTCGATTTTGATGAGACATTCTACGGTTGTTGCTATTGTGAAACGCTGTTTTGCCCGGGTATAGGTATTGTAAAGCAGTCGGTTGTCGGAAGACACGGTTTAAGGGTGTGGGAGCTTAAAAGCTATAGGATAAACGGCGGCAAAGGTATACTGCCTTTTGCCAAAGGCAACCGATGGGACTATACCTGTGACGGTGAGGAAGGGATCAATTATGCGGTTCAAAATTCATTTGAGGTAATCAGCGTTACGGAAGATACGGCTATTCTCAAAAAATATTCTATAAGCGAGATTTTAGGGTACAAAGAAGATACCTGGGCGGGAAATATGCTGAAAGCCCGTAAAGAATATTGGAGTGCTGAAAAAGAAACTCTTAATGATGTTCTTGACTGTTTCCCGAAAGCCGAAGCTTTAGCCGAAACCAAACGCCAAAAAATACATACAGCAATTGCGAAAAAGGTAATGCAAAGGATATTTGAAACCGACAGCACCTTTAATCCCGATTATACTGAAAAGGGCCGTTGGAATTTCTTTAATGTTTATGAGCTTCAAAACAGAGGCAACAAAATCATCCTCAATGAAAACCGAGAATACTGTTTTGAATTGAAAAATGATATGCGATACTGCGGCGATGAAGGATATAAGGCATTGTACAGTTGGTTATACTCTATGTTTTACGAAAGCGTGGGTGCGGTATGGTCAAATGACTGGACGGTAGGCTATCATTCGGAACAAAAACGGATGGTATACGAAAATAGTATTGAGGTAGTTTTTGATGTTTTAGAGGACGATACTGTTACCGTAAAATCAGGTATCTATGAAAATTGCCGACATATCCATTTAACCGTAAAAGGCTATAACGGCGGTATGAATTACTGCAACGGAATAAAGAATTATTGGTTTGCGCCAGATGTGGGAATCGTTAAATTTACTTCCGCATACGAAGACAGTACAGTAAATGCGGTTTGGGAGCTTACCGATTACAGCGGAACAGGTGACGGTTATTTTCCTGTTGATGACGGCCTTTTCCGACGATACGAACCGACCGAAATCGGCAACGGTTGGCACGCTTCTGTTGAATATACCTTTGACAGCGACGAAAACGGAACCGTTATTTTCCGAAATGCCTTGGGTACACAAGATCGCAGTAATTATGAAGCCGATATGGCAAAGGTTGAAAAGAATTAGTTAATGCCGCCTGTGTTATGCAGGCGGCATTTTTACAAAATTTCTTCCAACTCAAAGTTGAAAAAATCAATAACGGCATTATTGATTTTATTGACCTCTATTCACCCGATTAAAATAATTTAGTTCTTTTTGTATCCGCACTTGGGGCAAACGCCGTTTTCATTCAGCGCTATGCCGCACAACGGACAGCGGTCAATTTCTTTTCTTGTCTCAAACTCCTCGGATGCCGCATTTACGCCGCTTGTAAAGGTGAGCTTGGCAATATTAAGCTTATCCTTGAGAAGGTCATATACAATATTAATCATACCTTCAACCGTCATAGTTTCTTTGGTGACTACCAAGCGGCAATCGGGATAAGCAGTTGCAAGCTCTGTCTTAAACGCGGGGCCCTTCATCTTATTTGTAGGCGCACCTGCTTTGATTCCCTGCTTTTCGTAAACATCAAGGATAGCGGGCAGGAGAGGGTCGTCCTCTCTCAAAATCAATGCGTGGTCAAAGTTTTTAAGAACCTCCCAAGCTGTCTTCTGGATTTCATTACAGGGGAAAACCATATTTACGCCCGGCTCGACGGTATCCTCAACTTCAATGGTAAGAACACCGGTATGTCCGTGCAAATACTGTGCTTCTCCCTTAAATCCGTAAAATCGATGCGCGTACTGCAAATCTAATGTGGTAATGCTTCTCATAACAATCCTCCTAAATATTTATTATATGAAAAACGCTCAGTCGCGGTTTTTCTGTGATAAATCTTTCTCTTTTTGAGACACCGAATGCTTTTTACATTCAGGGCAAGTTCCGCGAAAAATAATATCATAGCCTGTAAAATCGAATCCGCGGGTATCCCTGATGTTATTTTCCAAGCCCGAAATATAGTCCATATCCACATCAAAAAGGCGGCCGCATTTATCGCATTTTATGTGACAGTGATTATGTGTACAGTGGTCATATCGGTCAGCCCCGCCTGGGATTTCCAGTTTGCGGATTTCTCCCATTTCCGATAGAGTATTTAAGTTTCTGTATACTGTCGCCTTACTGATGTTGGGGTGTTCAATGATAACGGCATCGTATATCTCGTCCGCCGTTGCGTGATTATGCAATTTGTTCACAGCTTCCAACACCAAAGAACGCTGAACCGTTTTTCGTTTCATCATAGATATTCAATCCCTGCAATCTTATCTTAATGATATTATATATCAATTAGCAATCAATGTCAATAATAAAATAACAATTTTTAAATATGCAGCAAAAAGATGCCGCCTTGACGCGCGAGAAAAAACTGCAAAAAAAAAGAAGTACCTCGATTACGCGTTTGCGTACCGAGGCACTCGGTTTTGGAACGGCTGCTAAACGGCAAAAGCCGCCGGATAACCGCCCTTTCAAGCCTTTTATCAAGGGATATTATTTATTTGTCATAAAATTAAATTCACCCGATACTGTATTAAAAACAGCTCTGCCGTTCTGATAACTTAAATATTCAATGCCGTCGGTGTAAATATTAAGCTCCTGTAAGGCTTTTCCGTTTACGGTTATATTCTCGCAATATTCCTCATTTACTGGAAGATAGACTGCCGAACAGCAGTTAGCAGGAACCGATATTTTATAGCCGAAACGGTCATCGGAGTATAAATTTTCAGCAGAAATCATACCGTAAGCCGATTCATATTCGGCGCATATATTTTTAAGCCTTTTATCGGGATTGGGTCTGAATTCAATCCTCTTAAAGCCCGCGGCTTCATCGGTAAAACCTATTCCTGCCGCATTTTCAAAAATCCAGCCTACAACACAGCCGTAGGCGTAGTGATTAAGGCTGTTCATACCCGAATTATTCCAGCCTATCTCTTTAACAAAGGTGTCCCATCTTTCCCACATTGTGGTGGCTCCGTTATCGACGGCATATAACCATGAGGGATAATTGTGACTTAAAAGCAAGGAATATGCCAAATCGTCTCTGCCGAGCTTTGTAAGTGTAGGCAACAGTATACCTGTACCAAGGAAACCTGTTCTAAGACTTATGCGATTATTTTCCAAATTATCCAAAAGCTGCTTAGTTACTGCTTTTACCGAATTTTCATCAGGCAAAAGGTCAAGATATAATGCGTGCAGATAGCTTTGCTGTGATTCGGCATTAAGCGAACCGTCCCTATTTACAAAGTTGGCTATATAATACTGCTTTTGGGTATCGTCTATTTTTTTGTAGTAATCCGCTTCTTCTTTTTTGCCTATTG
>CAZRMP010000023.1:2655-16623 GCA_964601235.1 uncultured Ruminococcus sp. | reverse complement strand
CAAGTACTAACCTTATTTTACAGCAGAATACCGGAAAAGAACTTTCATTTTGAAATGATATATGCCTATCCTTTCGAGAGTATATGATTTACTTTTCGAGAGAAAGTTGCACCTGCACCTAATCAAAACTTGGACAAGATTAAAGCTTTTCGGCTCTCTGCAAGTTGTCATTCGCTTTTGTGAATGACAAGCTGCAGGAAGCCGAAGAAAGTAATCAACAAGCTACAAAGCAGGTGCTATGACTATCATACCTATGTATGACAAATGACTGTCCTTTAGAAATGATTATGACTCTCTTTTTGGGAGCCGAGACGTTTCTATTGGACTTTAGTCAGATAGAAACGGCTCGGAGGCGCAGCCGGAGAGCCGGGATGAGCAGGGCAAAATACACCCGCGTCAAAGAAGAATCAGCAAGAAATGAAGGTCTGTACAGTCCTTTGACAGTGGGTGTATTTTGCCCTGCGGAACTATCCTTTTAAGAGCCATATAGATTTTATATAGATTAATATTAGATTACTTTTAATGATGAATTTGTTTGTATTTATGATGTTACTAAATATGGTCGCTGTAAGATTGATGATTTACTTTTTGAAATGCTATATGCTTATAATTTTGAAATGATATTTTGAAAGTATTTTCATTAAAAAAGATTGTGCTGACCGTCATTTTGAAATTACTTTCTTTTTGAGTTTGGGTCAGCACAATCTGCAAATTGATTATTATGCCATTCACTTTGAAATGATATATGACTTTCATTTCGAAATGAGGGCGGCAAAAAATGTGAGAATCACATCTACTATTAATGCAATTTTTTTACTTGATAATTTCTTTAAGTAGAGCAATTTTTCTTTTTGCCGTTTCGGTATCGTATGGTGCTTTTTCTTTCTCTGTAAGTATGTTGGGACATTCAAAATACTCTAAGCATTCGAGCATTGCCTTTCCAAACAGTTGAATGTTTGACTGCAAATATTCAGACAATTGTCTGCCTTCCAAAAGGTTACTTCTACCGAGATTATATTCGCGGCAACACTCGAAGGCTGGCAATGTATTTGCATAATAAAAAGCTTTTTCTACATTCTCTTTAGTATAGTAACGATACATCAAATCCCTTGATACTATATTCCTCATTTCAGTATCGGTGCTAATCTCAAGAATCTTATGATATAAAAGAATTGCTTCATTATAATTTTCCTCTGATTCGTGTAATGTGCCTGATAGTGCCCAAGCGAGTTTGTACATAAGTTTTTCGTTGCCCGGATGCTTGATCAACATTTCACGCAAAACAGGAATAGCCTCGATGTAACGCTTTTCAGTAAATAAATTATCAGCAAACTTACAAGTATTATCGATTTCCTCAAGTTTTTTGCTTGTATCGTGACCGATAAGAAAATCTACAGATACTTCGAAATAATCTGCAATAATCGGGAGAAGCGAAATGTCTGGATAAGAAGAGTTGGTTTCCCATTTACTAACCGCCTGACAAGACACGCCCAAAGCTTCGGCGATCTGTTCTTGTGTTAAATTACGTTGTTTTCGCATTGTTCTGAAATTATTTGAAAAGTTTGCGCTCATATATTTTCTCCTTTGTTATTTATTGAACCGGTTCTGATATTATTATATCAGAAAAAGCCACAACGTCCATATACAACTATTTTAATTTTTTTCAACCAATAGCTGTTTTGGTGTTAATCAATCATTTCGATATGATATATGACTATCATTTTGAAATGAGGGCGGCAAAATTTTCGTCCACAAAATTATTTTGGTCAATAAAAATAGAAGAAATTTATTGACGAAAATTTGCTATTAACATTATTTTTCGTACACTTCATTTTACGCAGTGTCAATGTCCCTACACTTGCGTTGAAATAAAATTTTTGGAGAAAGGAGACGGTTTGCTATGTCAGATTCTAATGATATTACAGTGTTAAACCCGGGGTTGTATAAAAACCTGCTTGCTCAAGTCGAGTCTATCTATAAGCACAGTAACGAGCTTAGTTTTAAAACAAGGGCTCGATACTATGAAGCAACTAAAAGGTTCTGTAAGTTCTTAGCCGATAATTTTCGTCTGCAAAACTTTAAGAACGTGGAAGACCGACACTTTAAAGCCTACGTGGAGCATCTAAAAGATAATAACTCCGCTGCGACTATACAATCCGATCTATCAGGCATACGGTATTTTCATAGAAAGTCCGGCAGTAAAAACAGGCTATCACCCAATAGCAAGTTAAATCTGCCGAAAAGAGCGACAGGAAAAGAAGATCATTCTTTCCTGAAAACCGAAATTGCCGGTATGCGCCAGTTAGCTACCGAGCAAGGCAGACAGGATGTAGTTATTGCCATAGATTTCGCCAGTGAGTTTGGTTTACGGCTTGAAGAAATCTGTACACTTAGAGTTGAATATCTTATGTCTGCTTTAAAGACAGGACAACTTGTTATAAAAGGCAAAGGCGGTCAGACAAGGTCTATTGATTTGAACGAAAAGCAACGCAGTATTATTACTAAATATTTAGATTACACACGATGCTCAGGTCGATACCCTAAAGATTATTTGATTTCAAGCAGTGAGAAAAATGGCGTTAAGCGTGAAATGCGGTCGTTGCAGAATTGGATGAGTTATAACCGAAAATATTTCATAGTGGAAAATCGAGCAGACATAAGCGAAGACTGTAAAAAGCGAAGAACCGAGACAATTTCTTGGCACGGACTTCGTCATACTTACGCACAAAGAACCTATGAAAATGAATTAAAAGCAAGACCGAAAAAAGCCCGCAAGATTGTTAGCGAGAATTTAGGTCATCATCGAACCGAGGTTACAAGAATTTATTTGGCAGATAAGCCACAGAAAAAGTAATTTGTTTTTTAAAATGATGAAGGAGAGATTTGAATTGACGATAAAATCCTGCTGACTAATTTTGCAGGATTGATATATAGGGACAATTAGGAAGTAAAGGAAAACTAAATTTTATGGATTCGGACTTGCAGGTTGCCCGCCTGCAAGCATACATATCTTACATACCTTGCAAATCTAGGAGGCAAGGACAAGAAGGAGTTATTTAAAATGAGATATGTAGAAAGGAAATCTCATGATGTATTTTTATATGCATTATCTGATTTGGGCATCTTTCGTAAACACACAACGGAATAGCGGACAAAACCTCGTGCATATAGTTTATGCACAGGGGAGGTACTCGGTATGAAGACATTTGCACCGATCAACATAATTGTTCACTATCCCGAGACAGAAGAAGGTTGGCGAGAATTAAGACGGCGGGTTGCCGATGTTCACGCCGATGGAGTACTTAACAGCATTTCTAAGTTAGATTGCCCAATCAGAGAAAAGGAAAGACTGCTTAATGCAATTATAAAAGATACAAAAGAACAGATTAAAGCTGAACAGAAATAGTAGTCTAAAAAGTGACCGCCTCACATTCTTTGCGGGGCGGTCGTCCGTTAAAGTATGATACGATCCTTAAAATATTTCTCCCAAGATTTAAGACTGACTTGTTTTCGCTCGTTTTCCCACAAGCGGAGCATATTGGCGTCTATTCCAATGTGCCTTGCAAACGGTCTTTTACCGAGGTTTAAGCTTTCTCTGTATTCACGGATGAGTTTTCCTTGGCCGCAAGACAGAAAGCGGCTGTAATCATCAAGAAGGTCATCTACGGGGATATTATAGAGTTTGGAAAGCTTGTCCGCTGTTGTTTTATCAAAGCCGTTAAATTTTCCTGTTTCAAGATTTATGTATGTACTGCGGGCAATACCGACAGTTTGGGCAACCTCCTTTTGCATAAGACCTAATTTGTGTCGGCAGAAGCGTAAACGGTCAGGAATGTTATCAATATCTTCGTAAGAATGATATTGCTTGTTAAATAACTGTGCTTCGAGCAGTTTTCTCGGTGCCATAAGTCTAAAGCTGAGAACAAATAAGGGCGAATGCTTCATTTCGCCGTTCTCGGTGTGGGACATTATATACATATTTTCCGCAGTCTGTGCGGTGATTTTCCAATATGGAGTTCTTTTTGTAATCAAAAACTCATTTGTGAGAGGGTTGCATTTTCAATGCACCGCGCGGCATAGGTCGCAAGGTGGATTCCCTTATCGGAATTAAAGGTTGAAACCGCCTTGATAAGCCCTATTGTGCCGATTGAAATCATATCGTCCTGATCCGCTCCCGATTTATAATATTTCTTGACTATATGCGCCACAAGCCGCAGATTGTGTTCAATAAGCTTATTCCGAGCCTCTAAATCGCCGTTTCGGCTTTTTTCGAGCAGCTCCTCCTCCTTCGCCGCAGAGAGAGGCGGGGGAAAAGACCCCGCGCCCGTAACATGCAGGGCGAAATAATAAATACTTGAGGCGATTTGCATTAATAAACTGAAAAACAAGCCGTACCACTCCTTCTGTAAAGTATATGAGCGGTACGGCTTGCCCTTTGCAAGTCCGAATATTTTTAATTTAACTAATCAAATTCATCACGGAACACCTATTACTTTTTTACTCCGGCATACTGGGCCGGTGTCATTCCGTACCTTTTTTTAAAGCATCGGGTAAAGTAGCTTGCGTCTTTAAAACCGCAAAGCGCAGATATTTCCGATATTTTAAGACTGCCTTCCGTTATTTTTGACTTTGCGGCCTCGAGCCTTAATATCTGTATATAATTCATAGGTGTAAGTCCCGTTACCAATTTAAATCGGCGGCAAAAATAAGCTTCATCGTATCCGAAATGGCGGCTAAGCTCGGCGGAGGAAATGTTTTCGCAGTAATTGTTTCCTATGTAATCAAGTACATTTTTAAATTTGCTGTCGGGTGCGGACAGGGCAGGCTCGCATAAGCAGCGTTGGTATAAAAATCCCAAAAGCTCATATATTTTTCCGATTACAATAAGCGCAGAAGCTTCCTTTCCCGAAAGCTGTTCCTTTATAAGCGAGTCGCAATGAGCAACTGTTTCTGCATCGTAGGTAACAGGAGTGAAATTTGTACCTTGTTTTAATATCGGTTTCAGATATTTTTCAGTGGCACCGGCTCTGTTATAAAAGACAGACAAATCAAACATAACAGTACGGTATCTCACACCGTCATTTCCCGAAATACCCATATGAGCCCTTTCGGGGGGAATGATAACAAGGCTGTCTTGTTCGGCGGTAAGCTCTTTGCCGCCTATATGAAGTTTAAGGCTTCCTGAATATATTAAAAGAAGCTCCATACGCTCGTGCCAATGCATACCGAAGCAATACCTGTTTGCAGGCATATTCGTTTCTTCAAGAATTCTAACCGCACTGTCTCCGTAGAGTACAGGGATCAACTCTTTTTGATAATCCAGCTTCATATTATCATTCCTTTAGGTCAAAATAGTTCTAAAAACAATCAAAATAATCCTAAAGCTATGCTTTATTGTATGTTATCATAAAAGTATAAAAAGCGCAATAAAAATATGAGGCGGTTGAATTGAAAAAATGTTTGATATTAAATAATAATGCGCGCTGGATTTGGGCTGAAGCGGAAGAAATAAATCAATATGTGGATTTTCGCAGTGAGTTTAATATCCATAATACAGACCGTGTACGGCTAATCATAAGCGTTGATTCGCGGTATGCAGTTTTTGTGAACGGAGAGTATGTGCTCGGGTTTCAGTATGCGGATTATCCTAATTATAAGGTTTATGACGAGCTGGATATAACCGACAGGGTAAATATAGGCAAAAATGTACTGTCTATTGTTGGGTATTATCAGGGTGAAAGCTCTTCGGTTTATTATAAAGGTCGTGCGGGACTGATTTTTGCCGTTATTGACGGGGACGGAAAAGCCGTTGCAGTTAGTGACCGCAGAGTACTGTGCAGACCGTCTGGCGAGTATACCTCGGGCGCTGTTGAAAAGCTTTCGATACAGCTGTCCTATTCCTTTAGGTATGACGCAAACGGGGATGACGGTTGGCGTGAGATTGGATACTTGCCGTCCTCGGGTTGGAGTTCGGCTGTCGAAACCGGATATGAATGTGAGCTATTCCCGCGACCGATAAGGCCGCTTCGATTTGAACAGGTGTGCCGCACACGCTTATTGCTTTGCGGCATCTTTAAGGACTTGTTACCAAAATCCGCCCCTTGCGGCGACAGGATGCAGACAGCCTTTTTATCCTTTGGCGGGCGTCCGAGCACCCAATTGCCCAAGCATGAGGGTTATTTGCTTGAAAGCGAGGATCAGGGTGACGGTGTTTATTTTATAATTGACATAGGCCGTGAAGAATCGGGAGTATTTGAGCTTGAAATCGATTTACCTCATCAGGCGGAGATTTTAGTCGGTTTCGGCGAGCATTTGGACGATCTTCGTGTCCGTACAAGCGTTGGAGGAAGGCAATTCGCCGCCGTGTATACCGCTCGGGCGGGCAGACAGCGTTTTACTCATTATTTTAAAAGGATGGGTTGCCGATATATTTCGGTATATGCTTATGCAAGGCAAATTCGGCTTTATTATGCCGGCTTGCATCCGACCCCGTATCCTTTTGAATATAAAAAAGTGAGCGCGCCAAAGGACGCATTGCATCGGAAAATTGCCGAAACCTCAATGAGAACTTTAGAGCTGTGTGCACATGAGCATTACGAGGATTGCCCGTGGCGGGAACAGGCTTTGTATGCTATGGACTCAAGAAATCAAATGCTGTTTGGATATACCTGCTTTGATAATCCGGAGCTTCCGCGTGAAAGTCTTAGGCTTTTAGCGTTAGGACAAAAGGAAAACGGACTTTTGGAGCTGTGCGCGCCTGCCGAATCGAGTATTACTATTCCGGCTTTTTCTCTGGTCTTCGTTACTGCTGTAAAGGAATATTTGGAAAATGTAGGTGACGGTGATTTTGTAAAAGAGTTGCTGCCCGCAATAGAAAAAATACTTGATTTTTTCCGTGTTAGGATTGATAACAGCGGACTGATTTCGTTTATCGGTGACGGTGGAATTTGGAATTTTTACGAGTGGAGCAATGACCTTGACGGCTCTCCCGCAAAAAAAGGTCATCTGATAAAATACGAAGCGCCTATAAACGCGTTTATGGCTATGGCGTTGTCGGATGCTAAGCAGATTTATAAAGCGCTCGGTGCTTACGATAAAGCCGAGCAATGCAAAAAAGAGTATGAGGGTATTATTACTGCGCTTGAAGCCTTCTGGGATGAAGAGCGGGACTTATATGCTTCTTATATTACCGAAAACGGATTTTTGAACTATGCTGAATTGACCCAGTATTTGATGATTTGTTCGGGAGCAGTAGGGAAGGAACGGGCAATGAAAATTTCCGACCTGTGCGTTAAAAAGGATGGAAACCTTGTACCCGTAACCCTCGGCAGTGCATTGTTTCAGTTTCAGGCGCTTATGCGATTCGGAGAACGGTATAAAGATTTTTTAGAATCCGAAATTGAGGAAAAATGGGGCGGTATGCTTTTAAAGGGCGCAACATCTTTTTGGGAGACTTTAGACGGCGCGGATGCCTTCGGTTATGCGGGAAGTCTGTGTCACGGTTGGTCTGCCGTTCCTGTTTGGTATTTTAATAAAGAATAAGTGTAAAACGATTAAATTTTGAGGTGATTCAGTTGAAAATAGGTGTTTGTGTTAACTTCAATAAAATTGACGATATGTCAAAAAAATTCAAAAATCTTAAAGCAGAGGGCTTTGATAACTGTCAGTTGATTTCGTGGAAGCCCGAGCTGTGGACCGACGAAAATTTAGAAATTATTAAAAATTTGACCGAGGAAAACGGTATAACAATTTCTGCATTTTGGTGCGGTTGGGAAGGTCCGTGTGTCTGGAATTTTTATGACGGGCAGATAACCTTAGGGCTTGTTCCCCCTGAATACCGCGTTATGCGTATTAAAAACCTATGCGACGGTGCGGATTTTGCCCACAAGTTAGGTGTTAAAAATGTTGTAACGCATATGGGCTTTATACCCGAAAACCCTAACGACCCTCAGTTTGCGCCTTTTTGTGTTGCAGTTCGTCAGGTTGCGGAGCATTTAAAGAAAAACGGTCAGTATCTTTTGTTTGAAACAGGACAGGAAACTCCTGTTACAATGCTTCGTTGCTTTGAAAAGGTTGGCTGTGACAATTTAGGTGTAAATCTTGATACCGCTAATGTTATTCTTTACGGAAAGGCAAATCCTGTTGACGCACTTGATGTTTTCGGCAAATATGTTATGAATATTCACGCCAAAGACGGCCTTTACCCCACAAACGGTCACGATTTGGGACGCGAGGTTCGCATGGGCGACGGCAAGGTGGACTTCAAGGCTTTATTCAAGAAGCTTCACGAGCTCGGGTATGATTCTTATGTTACAATCGAGCGCGAAATAGAGGGAGAACAGCAGACTGAGGATATAAGACACGCAAAAAAATATCTCGGCGATATTATAGCCGAGGTTTACGGAGGTTAAAGCTATGTTAAAGATTGCACTTGTAGGCGTAGGCGGTATAAGCGGCGCACATATTTCTGCATGGGAGGCAAGGGAGGATGCAGAGCTTACTGCTCTCTGCGATATCCGTCCCGAGCAGATGGAAAAATACCCCCAAATAAGGCATTATACCGATTTTGACGAAATGCTCGACAAAGAAGAGATAGATATTCTTGACATCTGTCTTCCTACATATCTTCACGCCGATTTTTCGGTTAAGGCAATGGAGAAGGGAATTAATGTTATCTGCGAAAAGCCCGTTTCTCTTAAAAAAGAGGATGTGAAACGGGTTTACGAATGTGCAGAGAAAAATAATGTTAAGTTTATGATAGCACAGGTTCTCCGTTTCTGGCCTGAGTATGAAATCGTAAAGGATATATACGATAAGGGCACCTACGGCAAGCTTTTGTCGGGCTCTATGAGACGCTTAGGCCTTAGACCCAAATGGAGCTGGGATAATTGGATGGCAGACGAAAACCGTAGCGGATTAGTGCCCTTTGATTTGCATATTCACGATTCTGATTTTATAGTTTACGCTTTCGGAAATCCTAATAAGGTTACAAATTTTAGGGCAAAAAGACCCGAACAGGATTATATTAACGCGGTATATGAATATGATGATTTCTTTTTAACAACCGAGGCTTCGTGGTATGATGCGCCCTATCCGTTTGCGGCGGATTTCCGTTTCCAGTTCGAAAGGGCTGTTGTCGCCTGGGAAAAGGGTGAAATGAAGATTTATGAGACAGACGGTAAAATATGGTGCCCCATATCAACTGCTTCCAACCTCGATACAGGCGATATAGGCTTGCCGGCAAGTAATGCTTACGCTAACGAAATTAATTACTTCACTGACTGTGTTATTAATAATACCTGTCCCGACAAAGTGAAACCCGACCAGCTTGAAACAGTTATTGATATTCTTAACAATTTGTGATATATAGCCATAAGGAATAAAATGTGTGGAAAGGAAAAAATATGATAATCTAATCCTTTATGCATTTTTCGCGGTTTTCAAGTACTGATATTTTAATTAATCAAAATCGTGCCAAAAATCGAGAACAGCCTTTTGGTACTCCTCTTTATTTACAAGATAGCTCAAGCCGTGCTCTGCACCGGGGACTATAAGCAGTCGCTTGGGAGCGGAGCACGCTTTGTAATTTTCATACGTCATTTCAACGGGGACGAATTTATCGTCTGTGCCGTGAACAAAAATTACCGGAACCTTACATTCTTTTAAAGCGTCGGTGCAGGAATAGTCCTTAGTGCCTATTTGAATTCTCTTTTTGCACATATCGTTTGCAATAGCGGCGGCAAGTCCCCTGTAGGACAGGTGCAGGTTATTTTCCATAACATGCTTGAATATTGCGTGGGGTGAGGTGAAGCCGCAGTCCGACATAATGCCGTGTACATTTTCGGGCAACGGGAGCCCTGCCGCCATAAGGACTGTTGATGCACCCATAGAAATTCCGCAAAGGTATATCGGTAAATCGGCAAAGCCGTTTTGATTTGCCCAGTTTGCCCAGTCAAGGCAGTCAAAGCGCTCGGTGAGTCCGAAGCCCATATATTCGCCGCCGCTTTCGCCCTGACCGCGCTGTTCTGCGTAAAGCACGCTGCAACCGTTCGCGTGCCAGAATTCCGATATAACCCCGAAATCGCCGGACCATGAGGAGCGCCAGCCGTGCATAGCGATAATAAGGCGTTTTGTATTTTCACAGCGGTGAAGATGACCTACCAGCCTTTCACCGTCCTGTGCGGTAATTTCCACAGTTTCACAGCCGCTGTTTTTAAGCTTCTCCGATGCTTCGGAAAGATCTTTGAACAACTCTTGCTGACCGCCCGTTCCCGAAAGCTTTGCTTTCTGCTTTTGATAAATCTTTGGCTGTTCGCGGTCGAGGGCGATTTTTACAAGGCTTTTCATAGCACCGTAGGTGACCGCCGCAGCCGCCGTTCCGATTGCAACCGCCGAGCCCACCCAGATAAGCGTGTTTTTCATAGTTTTATTCATAATTGCTCCTCCTTTGTCGGTTATGTTAAAGTCGGCGAAACCCTGAAGTTTCCGCCGACCCCTTTATTTTATCCGTTTTAATAAGATAAATTCAATATCAAATTATTTAATAACGCCTGCCGAGGTATCCTTTTGAATAACATCGTGAGCGCCGCCCTCAACAATACTGGTTGCCGAAACAAGTGTAAGCTTCGCCTTTTCCTGAAGCTCGGGGATAGTAAGCGCACCGCAGTTGCACATTGTGGATTTAACCTTTGCAAGGGAAAGGCTTACATTGTCCTTAAGGCTGCCCGCATAAGGCACATAGGAGTCAACACCCTCTTCAAAGGAAAGCTTCTTATCGCCGCCTAAATCGTACCGCTGCCAGTTTCTTGCGCGGTTTGAGCCCTCACCCCAATATTCCTTATAGTAATTGCCGTTAATTGTAATGCGGTTTGTCGGGCTTTCATCAAAACGGGCAAAATATCTGCCTAACATCATAAAGTCCGCACCCATTGCAAGCGCAAGGGTCATATGGTGGTCGTGAACTATACCGCCGTCCGAGCATACGGGAACATAAATGCCGGTCTTTTCAAAATACTCGTCGCGGGCGGCGCAAACCTCTATGAGTGCGGTTGCCTGCCCTCTGCCTATACCCTTTGTCTCGCGGGTAATGCAGATAGAGCCGCCGCCGATACCCACCTTTATAAAGTCAGCTCCCGCCTCGGCTAAGAACATAAAGCCATCGCGGTCAACAACATTGCCCGCGCCTACCTTAACGGTGTCGCCGTACTTGTCGCGTATAAACTTAAGGGTTCTTGACTGCCACTCGCTGAAGCCCTCCGAAGAGTCGATGCAAAGCACATCCGCACCCGCGTTTATAAGGGCGGGCACGCGCTCCTCATAATCCCTTGTGTTAATTCCCGCACCCACTATGTAGCGTTTATGGCTGTCCAGCAGTTCGTTGGGGTTTTCCTTGTGAGCGTCATAGTCCTTGCGGAATACGAAATATTTAAGACAACCGTTTTTATCAACAATCGGGAGTGAATTAAGCTTATTATCCCATATAATATCGTTTGCCTGCTTAAGGGTTGTATCCTCGTTGCCGACAACAAGAGAGCCAAGCGGGGTCATAAAGTCGCTGACAAGCGTGTCCTCCGACATACGGCTTACCCTGTAGTCACGGCTGGTGACAATTCCTAAAAGCTTTCCGCCCGATTTTCCGTCCGAGGTAACCGCCACGGTGGAATGACCGTTTTTGGCCTTGAGGGCTAAAATGTCGGCAAGGGTACTGTCGGGAGTAACATTTGAATCACTTACAACAAAGCCTGCCTTGTAGCTCTTGGCACGCTCAACCATAGCCGCTTCGTCCTCAATCGACTGTGAACCGTAGATAAAGGAAACTCCGCCCTCGCGTGCGAGCGCTACGGCAAGACGGTCGCCCGATACCGACTGCATTATAGCCGAAACAAGGGGTATATTCATAGTGATTGCAGGCTCTTCGCCCTTTTTAAACTTAACAAGCGGTGTTTTAAGGCTTACATTCGCAGGGATGCACTCTGCAGATGAATAACCGGGAACTAAGAGATAGTCGTTAAAGGTATGCGACTCTTCTTTGAAATAATATGCCATTCTTATTACTCCCTTTCATAATTTATATATTTTTATAATTATACCATAAGAAATCGGATTGTCAACCGATAAAATTCTTAAATTCACCCGTTTTTAAGGATTTTTTTAACAAATCTAAAAAAAGCTTGATTTTCGGGATTCTTTATGGTATAATACTTCAGCTGTGCGGTACGCATAGTAATAAAACACACATTCCGTCTTAAGCGGTCAGGTGTTCCATTGGGAATTCGCCGTAAAATGTCGGGATGGAGGAAAAACCTCAGGAGGAATAAAAAATGGCATCAGTAGTATCAATGAAACAGCTTCTTGAAGCAGGCGTTCATTTCTTAAACCAGACAAGACGCTGTAACCCGAAAATGGCGGAGTACATTTTCACCGAGCGTAACGGAATTTACATTATCGACCTTCAGAAGACCGTTAAGAAGCTTAACGAGGCTTACATCTTCGCTCGCGACATTGCGGCAGAAGGCGGCGACATTCTCTTTGTCGGCACAAAGAAGCAGGCTCAGGACTCTGTTAAGGAAGAGGCAGAGCATTGCGGTATGCCTTATGTAAACGCACGCTGGCTCGGCGGTATGCTTACAAACTTTACAACAATCCGCACCCGTATTGCAAGACTTAACCAGCTTCGCACTATGAGAGACGACGGAACATTTGAGCTTCTCCCCAAGAAAGAGGTAGTTAAGCTCAACCTCGAAATTGAAAAACTCGAGAAGTTCTTAGGCGGAATTCAGGATATGAAGAAGATCCCCGGCGCGCTCTTTATCGTTGACCCGCGCAAAGAGAGAATCGCTGTAGCAGAGGCAAAGAAGCTTGGTATTCCGATTATCGCTATCGTAGATACCAACTGCGATCCTGACGAAATCGACGCAGTTATCCCCGGTAATGATGACGCTATCCGTGCGGTTAAGCTCATTGCGGAGACTATGGCTGCCGCTGTTATCGAGGGCAGACAGGGTTCTGAGATGGGAACTGCCGCTGAGGAGACTGACGAGGAAGAGGCTCCCGCAGAGGAGACAGCTGAATAATTAGCTTTTTAGGAGGAAAATACAATGGCTTTTACTGCTAAAGATGTACAGGCTTTAAGAGAAAAGACAGGCTGCGGTATGATGGACTGCAAAAAGGCCCTTACCGAGTGTAACGGCGATATGGACGCCGCAACCGATTATTTAAGAGAAAAGGGACTTGCTTCTCAGGCTAAGAAGGCAAGCCGCGTTGCCGCTGAGGGTACCGTAAGCGCTTACACAGGTAACGGCGTTGGCGTTGTTGTAGAAGTAAACAGCGAAACCGACTTCGTTGCTAACGGCGACGGCTTTAAGGCTCTTGCCAATGAGATTGCAGAGGTTATTGCAGAGCAAAACCCCGCAGACGTTGATGCACTTCTTGCTTGCACTAAGGACGGAAAGACCGTTGAGGAGAAGGTTCAGGAGCTTTTCCTTGCTGTTCGTGAAAACATTAAGGTTCGCCGTTTTGCCCGCTTTGAGGGTAAGGTTGTTTCCTATGTTCACGCAGGCGGAAAAATCGGTGTTCTCGTTAACTTCGATACCTCTCTTGACGCTGACAATGCCGAGTTCGTAACAATGGCAAAGAATGTTGCAATGCAGATTGCTGCTATGAACCCGTCCTATCTTGACGAGGCTTCCGTTCCCGCTGAGGTATTAGATAAGGAAAAGGAAATCCTTATTGCTCAGATGAAGGAAGACCCCAAGATGGCAAACAAGCCCGAGGCTGTACTCGGCAAGATTGTTGAGGGTAAAATCGGCAAGTATTATAAGGAAAACTGCCTTGTTGAGCAGCAGTTCGTTATGGACGGCGATGTTACTGTAGGCAAGTATATAGAGAATACCGCTAAGGCTCTCGGCGCAGATGTTAAGCTTACCTCTTTCGTTCGCTTTGAAAAGGGCGAGGGAATCGAGAAGCGCG
>CAZRMP010000023.1:0-2645 GCA_964601235.1 uncultured Ruminococcus sp. | reverse complement strand
CCGCTGAAGTTGCCGCAATGGCAAAATAATTAAAATTTAATTTTAGACCGAGGCTGTCGTTAATGCGATAGTCTCGGTTTTTTATTATTTTCCTTGTAAAGCAGGGAATAATATGTTATGATTTTTTTAAAGAGGTGTAGCACTATGACCGATAAAGAACTTACCCTAAATGCGGTTGAGGTAATGAATAATGCCTATGCGCCCTATTCTGACTTTAAGGTTGGTGCGGCTTTGCTGACGGCGGACGGCAGAGTTTTTTGCGGCTGTAATATTGAAAATGCGGCCTACCCCGCGGGGATATGCGCCGAGCGTTCGGCAATAGGAAATGCAATATCAGCAGGTGCAAGGGAATTTGTGAAAATCGCTATAGTCGGCGGTAAAAACGGCGAAATTACCGGTTTTTGCCCGCCTTGCGGAATATGCCGTCAGGTATTAAGCGAGTTTTGCGGTGAGAATTTTGAAATTTTGCTGTATAACGGCAAAACGGTTAAAAGCTACCGATTAAAGGAGCTTTTACCTCATAATTTCGGGAGTGATGAGCTATGCTGATGACCGATATAATTGAAAAAAAGCGGGATAAGCTAACGCTAAGTGATAAAGAGCTTGAATTTTTTGTGTCGGGCGTTACCGATAAGAGCATACCCGATTATCAAATTTCCGCCCTTTTGATGGCGATATTTTTAAACGGTATGGACAGGCGCGAGACTCTGACCCTTACCGCCCTTATGGCAAAAAGCGGAGATATGCTCAATTTGTCAGACTTACCCCATACGGCGGATAAGCACAGCACAGGCGGTGTTGGTGATAAGACCACCCTTGCGGTAGCCCCAATTGCGGCGTCTCTCGGTTGTACTGTCGCTAAAATGTCGGGCAGGGGACTCGGCTTTACCGGCGGCACGGTTGATAAATTGGAATCGATAACCGGTTATAAAACCTCGCTCCAAACTACGGAATTTAAGAAAATCGCCAAAAACCACGGAATGTGCGTTACGGGGCAGAGCGGTAATTTTGCCCCTGCGGATAAGCGGCTGTACGCCATTAGAGATGTTACCGCCACCGTAAGCAGTATACCGCTTATAGCTTCAAGTGTTATGAGCAAAAAGCTCGCGGCGGGGGCGGAAACGATAGTCCTTGATGTGAAATTCGGCAGCGGTGCTTTTATGAAAACTGCCGATGATGCCGAAAAGCTTGCGCGTGAAATGGTTGAGATCGGAAAGGGCGCGGGCAGAAAAACCGCCGCTGTTATTACCGATATGGATGTACCGCTGGGCTTTGCTATAGGCAACGCTTTAGAGGTTGCCGAGGCGGTAAAGGTGTTAAAGGGCGAGGGAGAAGAAGCCTTGACAAGCCTTTGCCTACTGTTGGCGGCGAAAATGTATCAAATAAGCTTTGGGGTTTCCGAAAAGACAAGTCTATCGGCGGCAAAGCGAGCTATATCCGATGAAAGTGCTTTCAAAGCTCTGTGCGCCGCCGTTAAAGCGCAGGGCGGCGATGAAAAGCTTTTAACAGGGGAGCATAAATTTCCTGAACCGCAGGCTTTTTTAGAATTGCTTTCCCCTGCGGACGGATATATAACCGCTATGAACAGCGAAACTGTCGGCAAGGCGGCGGCTATTGCGGGAGCGGGTAGGGAAAGGCTCGGCGACAGTATAGATTATTCCGCCGGAATAATTCTTTCAAAGAAGTACGGCGATTATGTGAAAAAAGGGGAGCTTTTGGCTACAATTTACGGCGAGCCTAGGCGGATAGAATATGCAAGAGAAAGGCTTTTAGAGGCATACTCGATAGAGGGGAGCAGACCCCCAAAAAAGACGCTTGTTTACAAGGTAATTGAATGAGGTGAAAAAATGCCGATTTGCGAAAAACCACAGTATATTCACGAGCCAACACCGCTCCAATGCGGTCAGGCGGTGCTTGCAATGCTCAGCGGAAAAACGGTGGATGAGGTTGTGGAACTTGTCGGAACTGACCGGGAAACCAAGCTTCGGGATATGTTTTCGTTTTTAAAAAACGAGGGGATTTCTGTTGAAAACCGCCGCGTGCAGGTGAATGATAAATCCGAGCTCCCCGAGATTTGCATTTTAAGCCTTGAAACACCCCGATGTTGGCATTGGTCGTTGTATTTTAGGGATAAATTCCTTGACCCCGAGCACGGCGTGCTTGACGACTTCCCGAAATCAAACCGAAAGTATTATTGGAAAATAAACATTTAACGAAAACCCCGAAACCTGTTTATTAAACGGGCTTCGGGGATTTACTATATCATTCCCACTCGATTGTGGCGGGGGGTTTGGAGGTTATGTCGTAGACAATGCGATTTACGCCCTTAACCTCGTTTACTATGCGGCGGGAGGCGGCGTCGAGAACATCGTAGGGTATTCTCGCCCAATCGGCCGTCATAAAATCGCTGGTCATAACCGCTCTTAAAGCTACGGTGTAATCGTAGGTTCTAAAGTCGCCCATTACACCCACCGAGCGCATATTTGTAAGCACGGCGAAGTACTGACCGATTTCGCGGTCAAGTCCTGCGTTTGCAACCTCTTCGCGGAAGATAGCGTCCGCGTCTTGCAAAATGGAGATTTTCTCTCTTGTAAGCTCGCCGATGATTCTAACACCAAGACCGGGGCCGGGGAAGGGCTGACGGT
>CAZRMP010000022.1:0-16701 GCA_964601235.1 uncultured Ruminococcus sp. | reverse complement strand
AATAGTTACAAATTGGAGGAATGTTATATGAAATATCTTGTTTTGTTATGTGACGGAATGGCGGATACACCTAATCCCGCTCTCGGCGGAAAAACCCCGATGGAGTGTGCGAATAAGCCGCTTATGGATAAGCTGGCGGCGGTTTCCGAGACAGGTATGTGCCGCACGGTAGCTAAAGGATTAAAGCCTGGCAGTGATGTCGCCAATCTTTCGGTTATGGGCTATGACCCCAATGTTTGCTACACGGGTCGCTCTCCCCTTGAGGCGGCGTCAATCGGGGTTGATTTAAAGCCTACCGATGTAGCCCTTCGATGTAATATAGTAACCCTTTCGGACGAGGAAAATTATGCGGACAAAACTATGGTCGATTACTGCTCGGGGGATATTTCCACCGAGGAAGCGCACCAAATAATAGAGACTGTGGAAAAGGAGCTTGGCAACGAGATTTACAAATTCTACGGCGGAGTCAGCTACCGCCATTGCTTGGTGGTAGATAACGGCACAACCGACCTTGGCACAATGACTCCCCCGCACGATATAAGCGGCAGGGTTATCGGCGAGTATTTGAGCAAATCTGAAAACGCCGCTCCCTTAATTGACCTTATGAAGAAAAGCTACGGTATTTTAAAGAACCACCCCGTAAACCTTGCCCGCCGTGCAAAGGGTCTGCACGAGGCTAATTCAATCTGGCTTTGGGGAGAGGGCAGAAAGCCCGCGCTTGAAGACTTCAAGGCAAAGAACGGCGTTTCGGGCTGTGTTGTAAGCGCGGTCGACCTGCTTAAGGGTATCGGCATCTGCGCTAATATGCAGACCCCGTCGGTAGATGGCGCAACAGGCTATATTGACACGAATTTCGAGGGCAAGGCACAGGCAGGAATAGATGCCTTTAAAAACGGCACCGACCTTGTGTATCTGCATTTTGAAGCTCCCGACGAGTGCGGCCACCGGGGCGAGGCTGAAAACAAGGTAAAGGCTATAGAGTATATCGACAGCCGCGCGCTTAAATTAATGCTTGATTATCTTGATAACTGCGGCGATGATTACCGCATACTTATTATGCCCGACCACCCGACACCCCTTGAGACTATGACCCATTCCTCAGAGCCTGTCCCCTACCTTATTTACGACAGCAGGGTAAAAAAGGACGGCGTTCCCTCCTTTACCGAAAAGAACGCCGCGTTAAGCGGAATTTTTGTAGACCACGGCCCCGATATTATGCAAAAGCTACTTCAAAAGAAATAATTTCAAGGAGTTTCAAATGAGTTCAATATGCGGAGCTAATTGCTCGGAATGTAATTTTAAAAGCGAATGTGCAGGCTGTGAAAAAACCTGCGGCAGACCCTTTGGCGGCAGGTGTATCGCCGCGGAATACATAAAGGTGGGCGGACTTGATAATTACAACGCTTTTAAGGAAAAACTGCTTTCGGAGATAAACGGTCTGCTTAAAGCCGAGGGACTTCCCACAGCTGACAAGCTTTATGAGCTTGCGGGGCATTTTGTTAATCTTGAATATCCCCTGCCAAGCGGCAAAACCGTGAAATTATTAGACGATAAAAACATCTATCTCGGCTGTCAGATAGAATATGCCGATTTAGGTGTTTGCTACGGCGTTGTTGCCGACGCGGGCTTTATTCTTATTTCAAGCTACAGCGTGGACGGCAGTGCGCCTGAAATCGTGCTTTACAAGCGAAGATAAGGCTTACCTTTTGTAAATATAAACCGCCTGTGAGCCTAACTCTTTAAAGCGCTTTTCCGAAAGCGCTTTTTGATATGCGACCGTACTGCCCGACTGTGGATCATTAAAATAGTAATAATCCTCGCCGTACCCCACAAGCACAAGGCAATGCTCGCCCGCAATCCAGGTAAATTCCGATCCGTTTTTAAGTCTCCATTTTCTCCCCTGCTTTGACTCCTTCATACTCATTGTCGCCCAAACTAAAATCGGTTTATCCCTTGCAATATAGTCATTGCAAAGCTCTGATAAGGTTTTGTCGGTTATTTTTAAGGCGGTACATTCCGTGCTGTTGCCGTTTACCGCCTTTACAATCGCCGAGGCGTAGCACCCGTAGGAGCTTTCGCTGAACGGGTCGCCCGCAAAAACCTCGTTGGGGTCGGGTCCGTAAAGAGCTCCACCCGCGGTGTAAAAGCCCTGACTGCAATCAAGCCACATACCCGCAAATTCCTCAGCGGTAATATTCACGCCGTAATACCTAAGCGCCATTGCCGCCGCTGTCGCCTCACACCCTGTGGGCAAATTGGGGTATTGGCAAAGGTTCGGAACATTGATTATTTTTTCGTTCGGTTCGGGGATAACATTGGCAGAGCTTTCTTCCTTTTTATCCTTAAACATTATAAAAATCAAAATAATTATAACAATACCTACAATTACTAAAAACAAAGCTTTTTTCATTATACAAGCCTCCCTATGCCTATAATCATAAGGGAGGCTTGTATCATAATCTGCTGTTTGTTGTATCAGTTATGTATATTATTTTTCCACTTGCTCAAAATAGTCTGTTTGGCGCTTATTAATGCCTGATTCAAAAATACTGTAATCCTTTCCGCTATCGCTTTGATGAAAATACCGTTCCGCTGAAAGCTTAAGCTGATTTGCATAATAATCCTCTATAGCCTGCTCTAAGCCCTTTAATGAGAATGACGAATCATAGCTTTCGGTATCTCTTTTAGTAGCATATGAAAAGCTTATAAGGGTTTTTGTTTTTTCTTCAAAAGATAATAAAATATCCGAACTTCCCGATTTGGTTTGAACTTCTATTATGTCAAGGATAACCGAGCGTCCGTTAAAGGCGGTCATAAGCTTATTTTGTATATAATAAAGCTCTCTGTCGCTGAGCAGTTTTTTCATATATTCGCACACATAGGAATCGTTTTCAAAAACCTTGTCAAACAGAGCCTCTGTGCTTTCACGAAGCTTTAGACCCTGAGTACTTTGAGAGTCATAATCATTAGAATGATAAATCACCGTGCTTGTATCGCTGTTATAAAAA
Source organism: uncultured Ruminococcus sp. (assembly GCA_964601235.1). Taxonomy (GTDB): domain Bacteria; phylum Bacillota; class Clostridia; order Oscillospirales; family Acutalibacteraceae; genus UBA737. The sequence continues at coordinate 13,693 of CAZRMP010000022.1, read as the reverse complement.
AGCTCCGCTACCTTTGCACTGTCGAGTTCGACTCCCGCCCTACCGCTGTAATTCCAATAGGTCTTTTTTGAAAGGAGGGCTTTTTCGCTTCTTTCTGCCGCTGCGCGCGGCAAAAGGACGGTTGTTACGGTCAAGGCAATTAGCAGACAAAAAACGCACGCCTTTTTAAGCATTTTCATTTTCCGCACCAACCTTTCTTAAGGTAAATGAAACCGCCGTACCCTTACCCTTTTCGCTTTCAAAACAAAGGCTTGTACCGTGAATTTCCGCTATTTCCCTGCTAAGAGAAAGACCCAGTCCCGCGCCGCCCAAAGCCCTTGAGCGGGACTTATCCTCCCTGTAAAAGGGCTCGGTAATCAGAGCAATGCTTTCCTTTGATATTCCTCTGCCGCGGTCGCGGACGGTGATTTTTACCTTACCGTTTTCAAAAGCGGAGTAAATTTTAATCGGGCTTTCAGGCTCGGATGCCTTAAAGGCGTTGTCCGCAAGGTTATATAAAAGAGAAAGCAACAGCTCCCTGTTTGCAAGCACAGTTTCACTCCCTAACTCGACCGAAAAAGGCACAAGGTATTTTTCGGATAAAAATTCAAGGGTAATTTTAAGCTGTTCCCCTATTTCGGAAAGCCCGATTTCTTCAAATTCCACACTTTCATTCCTTAATACATACAAGTCAAGCATTTGCCGCGAAAGTCTTTCAAGCCGTTTTGCCTCGCCGTATACGGCTTGGGCGGCTTCCTTTCTCTCCTGCGGCTCAAGCTCATAGGAATCAAGCAGCTGTGCATAACCCATTATCGCGGTCATAGGTGTTTTAAGCTCGTGGGAAAAGTCGGCGACAAACCTGTCGCGCCGCTCTCCCTCTTCCTTTATCTCTTTGATATTCTGCTCTACCGCAAGGGACATTGTATTAAAGCTTTTAGAAAGCACGGAAATTTCATTATCCGAGCCTTTAACATCAACCGTTTTTCCGTATTTTCCGAGAGCTATTTCATCGCTCGCCCTTGCAAGGCGTTTTAGCGGAGCGGTGATTTTTTTCGCCGAAAGAAATAGCAAAAATCCGCTTACCGCCGAAATAGTGAATACTGTCACCCCGTAAAGGCTCCAAAATCTGCGCTGTTGATTCTTTATTTCGGTAAAATCCGAACGGACGGCGACATAATATACCTGCGTGCCGCTTTTTACTCTGCATACCGATTCCATATAAAGCCGCCCGCCGCTTTCAAAAAACGATGAAACGCCTTCATTCTCCTTTAAGGCGGCGTATTCTTCCTTTACGGTCTGCGGTGTATAGATTGTAAGGTCGTTTACCGCCCTGTCAAGCACGCTTTTAATCTGCTGTGTCAGCTCCCGCATTTCGGTATTTGTTTCAATAAACACCGACTCAGTCAACGCCGAAAAGCTGTCCGCAGCGTAATACGCGGCGGCACTAACTCTATCTGTTTGAGCCTGCCAAACGGCGTCGTTTACGCTTCTTATTATAAAAAAGCCGCCGGCGCCCGTAGATAGAAGCACTATTAAATACGCGATACAGAAGAATTTTAAAGACAATTTCATTTAAGCTTCTCCGCAATAAATTTATAGCCAACCTTATAAACCGCCTCAACGGCTTCACCCAAATTGAGCTTTTTCTTAAGCCGTTGAATATGCAAATCTATGGTTCTTGTGTTGCCGAAATAGGGCTCCTGCCAGACCTCTTCAAAAATGTATTCGCGGTAAAGGGCGATATTTTGATTTCTGACAAGCAGTAAAAGCAGGTCGTACTCCTTTGCGGTAAGCTGAATATTCTCGCCGTCAAGATAAACGCTTCTCGAAAGGGTGTCTATCCTTATTTTACCGACCTCGATTATCCTCTCGCCCTTATTACAGCGGCGCAAAACCGCCTGCACCCGCGCCAAAAGCTCGTCTAAATCAAAGGGCTTTATTATGTAATCCTCTGCACCGAGCCTTAAACCCTTTACCCTGTCCGACACCGAAGACTTAGCCGTAACAAAAATCACGGGGATTTTATACTGCTTTATATATTCGATAAGGTCGTAGCCGTCAATTCCCGGGAGCATAATATCAAGCAACGCCAAATCGTAACGCATTTCTTCTATTTTCCCCGCCGCGGCGATACCGTCGTTCACCGTTTCGCATATGTATCCGTTTTTGGTAAGGCACATTTTAACCATATCCGCAATTGCTTTTTCGTCTTCTATTATCAGTATTCGGTTCAATTTTCAAACCCCCTCGATAATATTATACAGCGGGGTTGTATCTTTTTTGTATCTGAACCTACCCGTAAGGCTTGGGAGGCATTTTTGTGCAAAATGCTTTTAATGCTACAGCCCCGTTTTTTTATTTTAGCACCCGCCCGATAATCCACAGCTGAAGCCTTTTAGGCAGAGCATTCAAAAGCAGTAAAAGCGGATTGCGGTTTATGCTGTATGCAAATTTGGGACTATTTTTTTGTAAAATCTTATATACCTTCTGTGCAAGCCTTTCGGGCGAAATACTCCTCGCCTCTACCCTGTCCACTATATTTTTAAAACGCTTTGCATTGCAGGAATAAAGCTTAGTATTTTGGCAAAACCTGTCAAGGGAATCGGTGGATACGCCGAGCATACCAGTATCGACAGCACCCGCCCGTATTACCGAAACCTTAATCCTGAGCAGCTGAAGCTCCATACTTAAAGAGTAGGCGTATTTATCCAAAGCGGACTTTGTAACGGCGTAAATTCCCGTAAAAGGCAAAGGGTCAAGGGGCGCTAACTCGCTTGTAGTAATAATTATTCTGCCGCCGTTTTTTAATAACGGAAGAAATGTTTTATTTACAAGAAACGCGCCTAAAAGATTAACCTTAAAGATTTTCTCAAAGCAGTCGGCGGGCATTTCCACAAGTGAATCAAGCATATAAACACCCGCAAAATGCACTATAGCATAAAGCTCGTTTGTGACTTCTTTTACCTTTTTAAAGGCGTTTTTTACAGAATCTTCGTCGGTAATATCAACAAACAGAGGAATGACATTTTCTTCCGCAATACCAACATTTTTATCCAGAGCAAAGACGCAAAAGCCCTGTTTTTTAAAAAGCTCTACGGTTTTTCGTCCCATTCCGCCGTATGCGCCCGTCACCAATACATATTTCATAATCACTCAAAAGAAATAAGGCCCGAATCCATCTTTATAAGGGCAAAAATGCAGTAATTGATTATATCGTTAAGCTGTGAAGCAATCCCCTCGGAAACTAAGCATTTTCCGCCGTTTGAAAGTATCTTCCTTATACGGTAAACCCTTATAATTACCTGATCGGTCATTGATACAATCGACATACTTTTCCACGCGTCGCCGTAGTCGGTATTCTTTTTTACAAGCAAATCTCTTATTTGCGATACATTTTCTTTATAGGCATTATACAGGGTATCAGCGTCAATATTATCAAAATCTGCGGCTTTCTCGGTTATTTCGGCTACCGAGGGAATACCCTTAATCTCCTGAAGCCTTATTAAAAACATTATGCAGTAATTAATAATTCCCACATATTCAACATCTCTGCCCTCGGGTATGCAGGCGTTATCGTTATGCTCCTCAAGGGTTCTTATGCGCTTTGCCTTACGCCAGATTTCATCGTTTAGGGACTGATACCTATATAAAAGCCAAGTAGGTCCGTAATCGCTGTTTTTGCTTTTAAACAGGTCAAAGCAATAATCGAATATTTTATCGAATTTATGTAATAAAGCGTTCTCCATATTAACCACCCAAATATTATTCTTTAACAAGTATATCATTTTGTGACTTTTCAGTCAAGCAATTAAAAATCAAAACGGTTGCGTTATTTTAAGGATTATGCTATAATAACTGTAATTGCGGGTTTCTTGAGGAGGAAGCTTTAAATGAACCTTACATATCTTAAACCGAAGCTTTTTTCGGTAATGAAGGATTACAGTAAGAAACAGTTTGTAAACGACCTGATTGCGGGAATAATTGTTGCGATTATCGCTCTGCCCCTTTCTATCGCCTTAGCGTTAGCCTCGGGCGTTGAGCCGGCACAGGGTGTTTATACCGCGATTTTTGCAGGCTTTACCGTCTCGCTTTTCGGCGGAAGCCGTGTTCAGATAGCCGGTCCCACCGCCGCTTTTGCAACGGTTGTTGCGGGTATTGTTGCAACTCAGGGTATGGACGGACTTATTATTGCAACAATTTTAGCGGGAATTTTCCTGATTATGATGGGTGTTTTCAAGCTCGGCTCGCTTATTAAGTTTATACCTTATACTATAACAACAGGCTTCACCGCAGGTATCGCCGTTACGATTTTCATAGGTCAAATCAAAGACTTTTTAGGTCTTACATATGCCGCTGGGGTAAAGCCCATTGAAACTATAGAAAAAATCACCGCTAATATTGAGGCGATTTCAACCTTTAGCTGGCAGTCGCTTTTAGTCGGTGCAGTTTGCCTTGCCATTCTTGTAATTTACCCGAAATTTGAAAAGAAAATACCGCCGTCTCTTATAGCCGTAATAGTGGGTGCTGTTATGGTGAAATTCATTCCAACTCTTGATTCGGGAGTCAACACTATCGGCGATTTATACACCATTCCCGCAGGACTGCCACCCTTTGCTTTAAAGGGTATGGAAATCAGCTTCTCTAAGATTTCGGCGGTTTTGCCCGATGCCTTTACCATTGCTGTTTTGGCGGCGATTGAGTCTCTGCTCTCCTGTGTTGTGGCTGACAGTATGGTTAATTCCCGCCATAATTCAAATGCCGAGCTGACCGCTCAGGGTCTTGGCAACATAGCCTCGGTTATTTTCGGCGGAATACCCGCAACAGGCGCTATCGCAAGAACTGCCGCTAATGTTAAAAACGGCGGCAGAACACCTATAGCCGGTATGGTTCACGCAGTTGTGCTGTTGCTGGTTTTACTTTTCTTAATGCCGTATGCCGCCCTTATCCCGATGCCTACTATTGCGGCTATCCTCTTTATGGTTGCTTTTAACATGTGCGAGTACAAGAAATTTATAAGAATAATAAAAACCGCTCCTAAAAGCGACATCACAGTTATGGTTATAACCTTCCTTTTGACCGTTATTTTCGATTTGGTTGTTGCTATTGAAATCGGTATGATTTTAGCGGCGCTTCTATTTATAAAGAGAATGAGCGATGAAACCACCGTTACAGGCTGGCATTACATAGAAAGCGACAAGGATAATGAAAGCCTCGAATTAAGGGTTGTTCCTCAAAATGTCCGTGTTTACGAAATAAGCGGTCCCTTGTTCTTCGGCGTTGCGGATAAAATTTTAGACATAAAGCTAAAGGATTTTACAAGCGTTTTAATTCTCCGTATGCGCGCCGTTCCCGCGGTTGATGCCACCGCTATGAATCAAATTGAGGCGCTTTACAACAAATGCCAAAAAAGCGGCGTAACCCTTATTTTGTCCCATGTTAACCCCCAACCTCTCGACACTATGAAAAAATCAGGCTTTTATGATAAGGTGGGCGAGGAAAACTTCTGCAAAAATATTGACGCCGCACTCGAAAGAGCAAAAAGCATTAAATAATTAATTGAAAAATCAGTAAATACAGACTATAATGAATATAAATACGAAAAATAAATAGGAGAAATAAGTATATGAAATTAGGTATGGTAGGACTTCCGAATGTGGGAAAATCAACCTTATTTAACGCAATAACAAACGCGGGCGCGCAGTCGGCGAATTATCCGTTTTGCACTATTGAGCCGAATGTGGGAATGGTAAGCGTTCCCGATGAAAGACTCGAAAAGCTGGCGGAAATTTATCAGCCCGATAAATTTACCCCCGCAGTAATCGAATTCGTAGACATTGCAGGTCTTGTAAAGGGCGCGTCCAAAGGGGAAGGCCTCGGCAATAAGTTCCTTTCCAACATACGCGAGGTTGACGCAATAGTTCATGTCGTTCGTTGTTTTGAAAGCGATGATATTATCCATGTTGAGGGCTCGGTTGACCCTAAGCGTGACATTGAAACAATTAATTTAGAGCTGATTTTCTCGGATATCGAGATGGTACAGCGCCGTCTTGACCGCACATTAAAGGCGTTAAAGGGTGACAAAAAGCTTCAGGGAGAGGTTGATTTCTTAAAGCGGTTATTAGAACACCTTGAAAAGGGTCTCCCCGCCCGTTCGGTTGAAATTAACGACGAGACCGAGCAGGCAGTGCTTAACGATACTCCCCTGCTTTCCGCAAAGCCTGTAATCTACGCCTGCAATATGAGCGAGGACGACTTTACAAACGGCATTGACTTAAACGAAAATTACAATACCGTAAAAGCTATCGCCGAAACTGAAAAGGCGGAAATTCTCCCAATATGTGCCGCTTTAGAGGCGGAAATTTCAGGTCTGTCCGATGAGGAAAAGGAAATGTTCTTAGAGGAATTGGGACTTGAACGCTCGGGTCTTGACCGTATGATTCAGAAATGCTACAGCCTGTTAGGGCTTATTTCATACCTCACCGCCGGCAAGCCCGAGGTCAGAGCGTGGACTATAACTAAGGGCACAAAAGCCCCTCAGGCGGCGGGTAAAATTCATTCGGATTTTGAACGCGGCTTCATCCGCGCCGAGGTTATAGGCTTTGATGAGTTTATAAACGAATGTGACGGCAATATGGTGACCGCCAAAGAAAAGGGACTTGTTCGAAGCGAAGGCAAGGACTATGTTATGGAGGACGGGGACATCGTTCTTTTCCGCTTTAATGTTTAAAAATATTTTATACATTCTTAATTATTTGGGTATATAATAATACTATCAATTATTATGGAAGTGAAACCTTTTGGGAGGATTATATTACTACGGCTTTGATTCCCTTTATCTTTATCTTATAGTTCCGGCGATTATTATTGCGCTGTGGTCGCAGATAAAGGTAAAGACCACCTTTTCAAAATATTCCGCCTACCGTACCGACATAAGCGGAGCGGACGCGGCGCGCCGTGTGCTTGAATCAAACGGCGTTTACGGGGTTAAAATCGAGCGGGTTTCGGGCAATCTTACCGACCACTATGACCCGCGTACCAACACAATAAGACTTTCCGAGTCTGTTTATGACAACTATAGCATATCCGCTGCAGGAGTTGCCGCACACGAAGCGGGGCATGCCGTCCAGTACGCAAAGGGGTATTTCCCCATCAAATTGCGTTCGGTTATACTTCCCGTCTGCAATTTAGGCTCACAGCTTTCCCTGCCTCTTCTTATTATCGGGCTTATCTTTAATTTTTATTTTTTGGTAAAATTGGGGGTTATTTTCTTCTGCGGAGCCTTTATTTTTCAGCTTATTACTCTGCCTGTTGAGTTTAATGCCTCAAGCCGTGCTATATCCTCACTTAAAAACGGAGCTGTTCTGCTCACAGACAATGATATTAAGTATGCTAAAAAGGTGCTTACTGCCGCAGCTATGACCTATATTGCCGCCGCGCTTGTCTCCTTAGCACAGCTTATCCGCCTTATTGCAATAACAGGTAAAAAGCGTTAGCAACATCACTTTTGAGCTTCCACAAAAAATATCTCGCATAAAATAGTAAATTTTGCTTGATTATTTATAATGAATATGATATAATAGCACTTGCTGTGAATATCATATGCGCTGATAGCTCAGCTGGATAGAGCATCTGCCTTCTAAGCAGAGGGTCGGGGGTTCGAGTCCCTCTCAGCGCGCCAAATCCCCAAAGGCGCGAGTCTTTGGGGATTAGTTCTTCACTTTTCACTCTCACTTTTAAAATCATATGAAGGCATAGCTCAGTTGGTTAGAGTACCTGCTTGACATGCAGGGGGTCGGTGGTTCAAGTCCACTTGTCTTCACCAGCGTGACGCTGGACCCAATTCGTTTTGGGTTCAGCGTTATTTTTTTACCTTTGAAGCACGACCGCAAGCAACATCTTTTCGTTACCTTTTGACAGCCCGGTGCCTCGACACGCAGACATGCAGAATAGGTTCTTCTTTTTTTATGGCTTTCTCACTCACATATAAAACATTTTAATACCCCGCCTTATCCTTTCGGGTTTAGGCGGGGTTTATTTACTCTTTAACTTCCGGCAGACCTGCAACACTCGTCAGCACCGAGAGAAGCCCTGCAAGGAGCGAGGCGGAGATTACTACACGCCAGTCCACGGCAGAGAGGATAGCCGATGTGCCAATTGTCGCAACTGCTGTCTGTGCTACGGTTTTAACCGCGCGGACAGCCGCCGCCTTTAACCACTTTTTTGCATTTGCTGAAATTTTCATACATATTCCTCCTAAAATTTAATCTGTATACCGTCAATTTCCTGACCGATTATACCTGCATAGCCGTTGTTGCTGTCATTTTCGGAATAGCCTGCAACCCACGGCAGCCACTTATTTGTACGGCGCAGGTGCACACGGTAATAAATTTGAGTACCTGTATCGGTCTTCATCATAAGCCCGTCAATCGGCTTATTAAACAGTCCCGCGTAATCCTCGCGGTTTCTGACCTCGGGCAACCACTTGCCGCCCTTGTAATGCACCTTATAAAAAATATTGCCTATTGAAAGATTGGCAAACACCGCGCATATATCGTGGCCGAATATTCCCGCATAGTCGCTGTCGTTCTTGATATTCGGCAGCCACTTATTTTTTACATCGTCCCATATTTGATATATAACATCAGGCTTGGTCGGTGACGGTGCGGGAGTAGGTGCGGGCGTAACTGCTTCAATTCCCATAAAACTCTTAATAAGGTTAAGAAAATTATCCCAGCCGTACTCGTCAAGTATTCTGTGGGGGCAGTGCTTATCTTTATAGTCGGCGTGCTTTGTCACCCTGTCAATGCCCCAACCGTAATCCTTTAAAAGCTTTGCGGTAAGCTCAGCGGCGTTTTCCACAGCCTTAAGCCAACGCTCTCCGCCCGACTTTGAATAGCAAATTTCAATCGCTATACCCTCACGGTTACCCTCGCCGTTGCCGTCCGATGCGTGCCACGCATTGCGGTTAAGCTCTATACCCTGCACAATTTCCTTATCGTCCACGGCAAAGTGGAAAGAGGTTTCTTTATCATTGCGGTGCATATACGAGATTTCCTCTGCCGCACTCGCGTCATTCGCGGTGTTATGTATTACTATTCGCGTAGGTGTCATAGCGTTCGGACATTTGATGTTTAGCTTGTCGCTCGGACATTCAACTTTTCTTAATATTACCATTTTTATTCCTCCTAATTATTTGGTTTGTGAAACTGCTCAAGGTCTGCCACACGGTGATTTGCAACCCTTATCTGCTCCTCTATTACAGGTATTCGCCGCGCAAAATCATTATGCATACGAACCTCTCTTGTCAGCTCGCTTATCCGCTCATCGGTCACCGCCTGAGCGGTTTTAATATCGTTCTGCATCTTACTGCTCGCGCGGCTGTTGGTTATCATTACCCCGACCAGCGAAAGCAAACCCACAACCACCGCCGCCCCTGCAGATATTAACGCCTCGGTCATTTTACTACATCTCCAATGCGTAATGTATTCGCTGAATTTTCTTCATCAGTTATAAGTGTACCGGTCATTAGAGCTGTGTGCATAATTTGAGCTTCAATCCGCATTAAAGCCTCTGCCACAGCTTTACCGCTCTGTGCGTTTTCGCTGTCAGGATTGTATGCTTGGTCCACTGTATAGGAAAGGTCATTCCAAGCGGTACTGCCGTCTCCGACCTTACGCTTTCCCGTATCGGTTTCATATCCTTCTTCTCCCTCTCTTAAAACAGGATTATTTTCGCTCCAGCTTGAAGCTGTATCTTTCCGCATAATATTTGCGGATTTCACCCGTATTGTAGCCATTTAATTACCCCCTTAAGCTGTCCTTTTCCAAACATAAACTGCCAAATACGGCGGCATATTGTTATGTGCCTGTCCGCCGCCTACTGATGTGACATATGCCGGTGAATAGCTTGATTGCCAGCCCTGATACATAAATACATCGGTTGCTATCCCCTGTTCGGTTTCATTTATGCCTGCACCGAACGAATGGTTATGCGTAGGCATTTCATTAACCGTAAGCGTGTGATCAGCTTCGCCGCCTGTTGCGCCTGCCGGATAAGAGCTTCCTGCCGCAAGCAAAAATTTATCATTTATCCGATCCCAAGTTCCTCCGAATAAGGCCTCAGGCGATAGGTCTTTAACAGATATATATATTGCCCCTATAGGATAGACGGATAACAATACATCGGCTTTCGCTTGCTCAATAGCCTCTGTTATTTCCTCAAGCCTTGTTGCCACCGCTTTATTTTCTATGGCATTTGTTGAAGTTTTTGATAACTCACTATCAACTACAATATCCGTTGGGATTGCTTGCTTAGCATCTCCTCCCTCAAATATAAACTCCGTGTTTTGGTCAATCGTGACATAATCAACACCTAATACAGGTGTATAGCCGTCTTTACCGTTAAAAGCGCCGCTATCCGCATCCAAGCGGACAGAGTCTGCAATTTCTTTTGTCTTATTAGCAAGATTCAAAAGCTGCTCATATTCGCTTGGTGTCGGCGCTTTCGGCTCTTCCCCCTCGCCGTAGCCGCTCTGTATCACCCTGATTACAGCAGGAGCTGTGGTAACTCGGCTATTGCCCGAAACACCAAAGACCGAAACGGTAAGCTCGGGGTACTTAATAACTTCATGCGGAATGTAGCACTCATTCACACCCGTGCATAAATCACCGCCGCCGTTTAAAATTACGCTCAGCATATTTTTCCCATTGCTGAATACCGCTGTCTTGGTATAGCCTTCCCAGCTTTCAGGAAAATCAAATTTTACCGTTTCGTATTTTACGCCGTCCGAAACGGTGCTGTCAAAAGTATGCAGGGTTCCGTTTTCATTTACTTTAATATAAATCATAAGCTTTTCATCCTTTCTGTGCCGACATTAAGGCAGACTACCCCCTACCTTTATAAACAGAAAGATAAAAGCCTTTAATTTGTAAACCTGAGAAAAAAATTTTCTTATAATAAAAAATATGCACACCAAAAGTATCTAACCTTTGATGTGCATATTACAATTAGGAACAGAACCAAAAAGCTGTTACATAAGCAAAGCCGACAAATCCCATACAACAGCTTTTTATTATTTGCAAATCTAACTTCAATATTTTATTTTTTACCCGTAGAGCCGAAGCCGCCTTCGCCGCGTACTGTATCAGAAAGCTCCTCTGTCTCGCAAAACTCCGCCGATAAAAATGGTGCTATTACAAGCTGTGCTATGCGCTCGCCGTCGGCGATTTCCTGCTCTTCATTTGAGTGATTATGGAGCGATACCATAACCTCACCGCGGTAGTCGCTGTCCACAACGCCTACTTTATTTGCAGGGGCAAGCCCCCTCTTTGTCGCAATTCCGCTACGGGCGTAAATAAGACCGGCGTAGCCCTCGGGTATTTCCACAGCAAGACCCGTATGTATCATTTTAGTCTCACCTGCGGCAAAGTGTACCGTTTCACCGTTTGTAAGAGCGTATAAATCCGCTCCCGCCGCATATTCCGAACCGTAGGTCGGGGCGTGCGCGTTTTTATCAAGCTTCTTAAAATTAACCTTTACCATAATTACAACTTCCTATTCATAAATATTTCCCGAGCCCATTTTCCTTTGCCAAACGCCCTCAAGCCATACGGCTTTTCCCTCATCAAGAGATTTTTTTACATCCAATATCCTTTGATTTGACGAGCCCCTGAAAATAAGGTCCGGGCTTTTAAGCTCCTCAACAAATTTTCCATCCACCAAAACATCTATTAAAGACAGCATTTCGGCGGCAGTGGGGTCTGTAAGCTTTTCAAATTCAAAACCCGTATAACACCAAACCGGCTTTTCGGGATTTTTATGTTTAACCTTTTTAAGCAACTCGGTTAAAGCTTTGCGGTTTTCAGGCTCAAACGGCTCGCCGCCCAATAATGATAAGCCCTTAATATAATCCTTGTCAAGCTCCGTAAGAATTTCTTTTTCTGTTTCTGCCGTGAATGGCTTTCCGTAATCAAAATCCCAAGCCTCGCGGTTAAAGCAGTTCTTACAATGGTGACGGCAGCCGCTTACAAAGAGCGAAACCCTGACACCCGGACCGTTTGCAATATCAAATTTTTTTAATGCTGCGTAATTCATTTAAGAACCCCTAAATAATATAAGTTTGGGACGGTGCGGACACCGTCCCGTTTAATATTAAATATTACAGATGCAGTACTCTTTCCTTAATTTCTTGCGTTCTGCCCTGATTCCAGAACTGAGTACCTATATAACCGCAGGTGCGGCGGGCAACATTCATTTTATCCTGGTCGGTATTTCCGCAGTTGGGACAGCACCAAACCAGCTTCCCGTCCTCGTTTTCCTTAATCTCAATCTCGCCGTCATAACCGCAGTTATGGCAGTAGTCGCTCTTGGTGTTGAGCTCGGCATACATAATATTATCATAGATAAACTGCATAACCGAGAGCACCGCGTCGAGATTGTTCTGCATATTCGGAACTTCTACATAAGAGATAGCTCCGCCGGGCGACAGCGCCTGGAACTTAGACTCAAGCTCCAGCTTATCGAAGGCGTCAATATCCTCGGTTACATGAACATGGTAGCTGTTGGTTATATAGTTCCTGTCGGTCACGCCCTTTATCGTGCCGAAACGCTTTTGCAGACTTTTTGCAAATTTATAGGTTGTGCTCTCAAGGGGTGTTCCGTAGAGCGAATAATCAATATTCTCCGCCGCTTTCCACTTAGCGGTGTATTCGTTAAGCTTTTTCATAATTTGGAGGCCGAATTCCTCGCCCTCGGGTTCTGTAAGCTTTTTACCTATCATACTGTAAACACATTCCCACAGTCCCGCATAACCAAGGGAAAGTGTGGAATATCCGCCGTGGAGATATTTGTCTATAGTCTCACCCTTTTTAAGTCTCAGAAGCGCACCGTACTGCCAAAGAATAGGAGCGGCGTCCGAAACTGTGCCTGTAAGGCGTTCGTGGCGTGCCTGAAGCGCTCTGTGGCAAAGCTCCATACGGCTGTCGAAAATCTCCCAGAATTTATCCATATCCTTCTCTGCCGAAAGACCGATATCAACAAGGTTTACGGTTACAACGCCCTGATTAAAGCGACCGTAATACTTAGCCTTGCCGTTTTCGTCCACATAAGGGGTAAGGAAGCTGCGGCAACCCATACAGGTGTAGCAATGACCATCGCCGTTTTTATCGATTTTATTTTTAAGCATTACCTTTTCGGAAATGTAATCAGGCACCATTCGCTTTGCGGTACATTTAGCGGCGAGTTTGGTTAAATACCAGTACTTACTGCCCTCGGTTACATTATCCTCCTCAAGCACATAGATAAGCTTCGGGAAAGCAGGGGTAATCCAAACCCCCTTTTCGTTCTTAACACCCTGATAGCGCTGTCTTAAAACCTCTTCTATGATGAGTGCCAAGTCGCTTTTTTCCTGCTCGTTCTTAGCCTCGTTAAGGTACATAAATACAGTTACGAAGGGAGCTTGACCGTTTGTGGTCATAAGGGTTACAACCTGATACTGTATCATCTGAACGCCCTTTGAAACCTCGTTTAAAAGGCGCTTTTCGGTGATTTCCCTTGCCTTCTCTTCGTTAAGCGTGGCACCTATATCACGGAACTCTTCACATACTTCCGCATATATTTTCTTGCGGCTTACATCAACAAAGGGCGCTAAGTGGGTAAGGCTTATGCTCTGACCGCCGTACTGGCAGGACGCAACCTGAGCTATAATCTGGGTTGC
>CAZRMP010000021.1:5294-17299 GCA_964601235.1 uncultured Ruminococcus sp. | reverse complement strand
TATTCATTGCAATGGGTATAGACAAATTTTCTTTGAAAATTTGCTACCAAATCAAAGATTTGGTGTCGAAATAGTGTATTTGACCACTATTTCGATTATCTATAACCGTTATAATCGCACCTTGCTAACAGTAAAAATCCGAATGCCATTATAAATATACCCTGTCCGCCTGAAAAAAGCGCGCCCTCGCCTAATCCCATAAACAAAACTGCGAAAAAGGCCACTAAAGCAAATAAATTCTTTTTATCGGTTGACTCGTCATTAACAGTTACGCAAAGCTTGTACAAAAAAAACATCATAAGTATAAGAATTACAATCCCATAAGAAGCAAGCAGCACTAAATGCGAATTATGTGCGTTACCTCCTGCCTCGGCGTAATTCCCCGTAAGCCATAGACCCTGAATTTTTTCAAATCTTCCTTCCCATACGCCGACTCTTGAGGTGAGTTTTTTACCTTCGTCAACGAAAAAATCAAGACGACCGCTTCTTTGCACAGTGTCAATACAGGTAAGGTAAATCGGAACAAAAGCAATAGGTATAATATCAATAAGAAATATAAATGGTTTTGAAAAGCTTTTACCTCGCTTGATTATGACCAAAATGCACAGAACGGCGAAGAAAGCCAAAGCCAACAATGTATTTCTTGCGCTTGTTTTAATTATTAATGAAACATTGATGGGAATAGAAACGGCGGCAACAAACTTAATGATTTTTGACTCAATAATAACAACGGCGAGAAAGGCATAAAAAACAGATTGCAGAATCCACATTGCCGCCAAATTCGGATTGGTAAAGTTTAAATAAAGCAAATCGCCATCATATTTTTGCGGAAAATATTTGTACGCAATGGGATACAAATATGCAACCAATATATTTAACAACAAAATTGCCTTTGCCGTTTTTTTATTTATACTCTCATTTGCCGTTATACACATAAAAAACAGAGATGAAAGAAATATGAAATATTCATTTAAATAGTCTAAACTTATCGTGCTTCTGTTAATAATGCTACTGCACAAAACAGATAAAAACGATATAAATGCAATCATCAAAGTTATTAAAAGAAAGTGATCTTCTCCGTCGATGAGCAAATATTTAAGAAAATAGATAATAAGCAGTACAAACGATGCCATAAAAGCCGCAGACGCCAATACTGTTTTTTGAAGAAGCGTTGCAAGTATTATTACGCCACACAAAGCATATTCCGATATAAAAAATTTATTTATTCCCGGTTCTATTACTTTTATCACTCTGTTTTTCCTTTCATAAGCTTATTGTAAACTGAAATCATTTCGACTGTCATCCGCTCTCTGCCGTAGATAGCTTTTCCCGCCTTGGATATTAAATCGGGAGAAAAGTTTTTTTTAAGAAAATTATTTATGCATAATATTAACTCGTCAAGCTTCCCGTAATCCGCAAAAGCGCTGTAATCTGCGAGTGCAATCGTCTCTGGACCGCCCGCCTTAAATGCGGCAACAGGCGTGCCGCAGCAAAGACTTTCCGCACATATCATCGAAAATGTTTCTTTTTTGCTTGTAATCACTGTGACATCAGCCATACTGTAAAACTCGGCAAGCTCGCGTTGATTCTCAATTTTTCCGAGTAATACTATATTTTCGGGAACTTTTAAACCCGAATCGTACTCTCCCGCAACAAAAATCCTAACATTTTCGTCCTTAAGCCTTTTTGCAAGCTCTATTATATAGTTTCCGCCTTTTATATAATTAGGGTTATCGGTAAAATACGGTGCGGCATAAAATATAATTTTTTCATCTGTAATATGGTACTTTTTCTTAAGGCTTTCGGTATCGTAAATATGAAATATGTCGGTATCAAGTCCGTTCATAACAACCGTATGTTTTTTATCCTTTAATATGGGCGACTGCTTTGCCCTATCCATAAGCCACGGCGAAACCGAAACAACAGTAAGCTTATCATCAAATCCATAGAAGGCCTTTTTCATTTTTTTATAAGACCTTGCCGTACTGTCTAAGAAAAACGAATTTGTTTCTTCCCTATTCCTCGGACAATCACCGCAACCCGTTTTCCATTTGTCGCAATCCAAGGAATGTCCGCAGTTAGCGGTAAACATAAACTCGGCATGAAGAGTCAGCACGGTTTTTATATTATGCTTTTTAAGCCAACCTATGAGCCTGTATATATTTACAAAATATCCGTTAATGCAATGCAAATGAACAATATCGGGATTTTCCTTTTTAATAATTGAAAGCAGCCGATTTGTCGAAAAAAAACAACCGCCGTACATAACTCCCGTGATTCTTGACAGCAGGTTATTAAACTTGGCATAAAGCTCCCCGCAGGTTTTGTAGACCTTAGGCTCTTTTACCTTCTCCCCTCTGCCGAAACATACAACCGACTCTATTCCACTTTCGGTAAGCACCTTATGCAGATCATATATAATTTTTCCTGTACTGCCCGTTTTATAAACGCAGTTAATCTGCATAATCTTCATCGTTTTCACCGCCGTTTTTATATTTGATTCTTGGCATAAAATACATATTAATCATTACTGTTAATTATTTTCTTTAAATCCGAACTGATTTTTTTAATATTATGCTGTTTTAGCGCCGATTCACGCGCAAGCACCTGCAACTTTGTCCTCAAATCTGCATCATTAATCAATTTTTCGACACCGCTTTTTAGTGCTAAGAAATCGTCAATTACAAATGCTGAATCTTTGATATGTTCTATAGATGCAACGCTTTTCGGTCCTATTGCAAGTATGCACTTTCCTGCACCCAAATAATCCGCAATTTTAGTAGATACAGAGCCCCATGTTCTTCTTATGTTATTTATTTCAAACGATTCAATATGAACCGCTATGTCTGCGCTTTTCAGCAATTCAAAGTATTCCTGACCATGCACCCATCCCTTAAACACACAACCGTTTTCAACTGTAAGCTCTTTGTGAGTGTTTTCATCAATATCAGAAGAATAGACCTCAAGAATCACCCTAATATTGTTATGATTAATTTCACTGATTACCATTCCGAGAGCCCTTAACATCTGCCAGCGACCCAGTCCAAGGTTGCCGAAATACCGCATTATTATAATTTCTTTCTCCGTCTGTTGTTTGTACGGTATATCTAAAAGTGCGGCGGCTGATGGCGTAAATATTGTGTTGCCTTTATTTTTAATTCCCATAACCTCTGTAAAAGCGGAGGTTATCTTTTCAGAGCATCCGATTATTTTTACTATTGTTCCGGACAGCTTTTTATAAAGCTTTTGTCTTTTTTTGTAATACAGTCTTCTGAAAAGATTATGACTGTTTTCGGGATCATAATAATAATCGTCTGTTACATATAATATTATACTGCATTTGGTCTGCTTTGCCAGCCAATTAAGTGTTCTTACAGAAGCATTTGTATCCTGCATTACGGCAAAAATTATATCAGGATTTTCTTCCTTCAGCCATAATTTCAAGCCGCCGTTTTTCCAAAAGGATATACGCCATAGCATCTCCCGCAGCAGCCTGACCGGCAAAGAGCGCTTATTCCTTGTTATGCTTAAAGGATTTCTGTTAAATGCCGCGTTTGCTGTTTCGAATAACTGCGGCTCCACTTTCCCTCCGCAGCGATTTTTAATTATGCCGAAAAAGCTTGTTATCATCTGCTTTTCGCACAGTTGGTAATAGGAGCCGCATATTTTGCTGTTAGGAATGTCAGGGCTGAAATACAGCTGTGCAATTTCACTTGCTTCAAAAGAGGCAAATAGGGCTTGCAGCGTTTTTCCGCTGTTAGTATCATCACGAATCGGAACTCCGCTGACTATTAATGTTTTCATACATTCCTTCCTTTAATCAGTAACACTGTTCTCAGAAATTCTTTTTCTTCTGAAATAATCAAGTCTGCCAAGCACGGACGGCGAAATGCTGCCTGCCAGCAAGAGCGCCTTTCTGTAAGGCGGCACATATTTGCTTGATACAAGCTTAATTAAATTACGGCGGAAAAGGCTTTTGTACCTTTTATAATCCACACCGTACTCCTTATCTATACGGTTCTGCTTTATTTTAACCGCCGCACCCAGACAGAAGGTTTTGAAATGAAGCTCCCACATCGTCTCAACCTTTTTATCGGTTACCGAAATATTATCTTTGATTTTCAGTAAAGCCTTCTCGCCGTTTCTTAGCTTTTCAATATTAAACCTTGTAGTTGCCGACTCTTCGTTGTTTCTTCGGTAATAATAAACCTTTCGGTTTCCTGCGGCAACGCGGTGTGCCGCAAGTGCCGCCGTTACAATAAAATACAGACCCTCTCCGTAAAACAAATCCTCGCAAAAGCTCAAATTATTTTCGGTTAAAAACGAGCGCCTGAAAATTTTATTCCAGCAGCCAACAATAACCTCTGGCGATAAAAGGAGAGCGGCGGCATCTTCAGAGGTTAAAACAGATAGTCGGTCGTTTTCGGTCTGCTCTTCATTTTTCTTGGTAAAGCATTTTTTGGAAAGACAAAACTCCGCGTCTGCCGCCTTTGCCATACCTAACATATATTCCGCATAATCCTCGGATATATAATCATCCGCGTCTACAAAGACAATATAATCCCCGCTTGAAAGGGAAATTCCGATATTTCTTGCGTTACTTACGCCGCCGTTTTCAATATTCTTAACAATTATTCGCCTGTCTTCCCTTGCCAATGCCCCGATAATATTTTGGGTGTTATCGGTAGAGCCGTCATTCACAATAATTACTTCAATATTATTGTGGGTTTGACCCAATATTGACCTGATACATTTTTCGATATATTTTTCGGCGTTATAGGCGGGAACAATAAACGAAACCTTAAAATCATATGTATCCTTATCCATTTTCGCTCACCTTTTTAAGCGCTCGTGACAAATATTCCGCCGACCTCTCTCTTTCAGTCTTAAGGACTTCGCCTACCCTGTTAAAATCGGTTTTTGAATCGCCGAGCGCGCCGCCCTTATAATATCTGTCGGTTGTGTCGGTCATTTTAAGCAAGGAAATAATACGGGTTGACTGCGAACCCGCCGTACCGTAATTGCGTTCAAAGGTGTAAAACGGCGTTCCGAAATTCAAAGAAAAAGCCGTTCCATGAAAGGAATCGGTGCATACCATAGCGGCGTTTTTAACAAGACTTAAAAACTCTTTCGGTCCTCCAAAATACAGCTCGTCTATAAAACCGCCGTTTTTAAACAGATACGGTATTCCGATAATTTTCAACCCTCGTTCACGGGCAAATTTCCGTATTTCCTTTTTTATTTCAACGGACGGCTCGCTTAAAAAATAAGCCAGCAGATAATCCCCGTTTACAATACTGCAAAGCTCGAATTGCTCCTCCCATTCCGAGGCTGAGAGCGCCAAGGTCGGATCGGTTAACACCTCCGCCTTTCTGCCAGTAATATCCGCGATTATTTCGGCTCCGCTTTCCTCTCGAACTGACAGAAAGGGAATTCCCGATATATATTCGGAAATTATTTTTTTATTGTATTCAGGAAGCTGTGACCGCCCGAAGCTCGGAGCAAAGGCGATTCTTTTACACTCGGGTGCATACCTTAAATAATAAAAAGGATCTACATAGTAAGCATCCGCATTCCAAATTTGATCGCTTCCGCAGATGAATGCACAGTATTCGTCGCCGCACGCCTGCTTTTTTAGGCTGTGCAGGCTTATAACCTGCGGCTCTAAATAATTATATGTAAATTCCTCAAAAGCCTTTTTTGTTTCGGTCGGATAATCGGCGGACAAAGCCTTATAATAAGCCCCTATGCCGCCCTTTGCACCGCCTGGTTTAAAGACAGTCTTAACCGCGATCACCGCAATTTTTTTAAGTCGCACATCACGTCCCTTGACCATACTTCCGGACAACTTAAGTATCACGCCGTTATATCCCATTTGCTTGAGTAAATATTTTGTGGCGTACGCCTGCAACGCCGACCCGTAATTATAACCCGTAAAAACTGTTGAAATTCCGACCTTTTTCATCGCTCTACTCCGATTAATATTTTAACACATGACACAGGCGAAACAAAAAACGCTTTTGCAGACTCGGCTAAAAACGGTACTGATTTTTTCATTTTGAGATACGCAAAAGCCAGAACCGCATGATGGCGGCATATTATATAACGCCGAGTTTTTTTATCAATCAGGTTAAAACATTTCTTCTTATATTGGTATAAATCTTTTTCGCCCTGTATTTTAGTCGAGCCGCTTGAAAGACCGCTTTCTGCCCCGTAATGTATATAAGCCTTTACGAAACACCCGGGGGTATATAAAAATTTTCCTCCCCCTAAAATCGCTTCCTTCATTAAATAAAACTCATCGCCGAAATCAATGCTCGGAAAACCGCCTATTTTTATCAGATATTCCTTTTTGAACATCAGGGTATCTGTTCCGGTTATATGATGCATCAAATGATAGATAAACAGCTCATCTTTATTGTAGGAATTAATGTAGCTGCGGATTCTTTTATCAACAAGCTTGTCATTTTCGTTATACAAAAATAAATCAGTAACAGAAAAGTCGGCTTCGGATTTAATAAGAGCGTCCAACTGATGCTCCACCTTTTCCGGTAAATAAACATCATCATCGTCAAGAAATGTAATATATTCGCCCTTGGCACTTTCTATTCCGACATTTCTTGAAGCACCCGAGCCTTTGTTTTTGGGATTTTGTATGTATTTTACACCTTCGAATCGCTCTACAATGCTTTTAACCTTTTCGTTCCATTCGGCATTGGCATTATCGTCCACTACTATTATCTCTATATCGTCGTATGTTTGGTTCAACACAGATTCTATTGCCCTTGCCAGTGCGCTTTCACGCCTATATGTTGCTATAATTACACTAACCATAGAATTACCGCCTTTTCTGTTTCTTTCACGGTTATTGAAGCCGTAATATCGAAAAAGCGCTCGACATATTTACTATACATATTTTTCCTCTTTTAATTTTTCCTATTATTTGCCAAACAGCGTGTTAAATGTTTCGCTTATATACGCCGAAGCGGATACTCCGTCCTTTGCGGGGACATAGAATATACAGTAGCACAGCACCGCCAAAACAACCAGTAGTAATACCGATATAATCAAAATGGGAATATTGCCTGAAAATACGGATTTATGCTTTTCTTCTGACCTATCGGGTGTAGTGTAGGGCGAATCGTCATTTTGTTCGGATTCGAAGCTATGATTGTAACGTCCTAAACGATTCTTTTTAAAACTTTCAGGCTCTATTAACAGTTCTGAATTCTCCCCGCCCTCTACCGATTCGGCAGTAGCACGGTAATCATCGGTTTCAAAGCTCATACCGCCCTCAAGCGTAACACCGTAAGGTTTAGAGGAAAAGTCGGAAAGGGGCTTATTCTCAGTCACTTCCGTCTCGGTTTCGGATTCAGGCTCAGCTGTATCATCTTGAGCTTTCTCTGTTACTTCAACATCCGCTGTCTCTTCCTTTTGAAGATTCTCCTCTATACAAGACTCGGCTTCGTTAATATCAGCGTCGGTCTTGTCCTTTTCTTCAGGCATTTCGTAAGCCTGAGGCTCGGGCGGAGCGATAACAGCAGCTATCTCCGGCTCGGTATTTTTCGCCTTTGCCTTGATTTCCAGAGTACAAAGCTCCTCAATATACGGATGAATGAGGGTTTTCATCACCGTTTTGCGAAGCTCTCTGTCGTCAGGCAGAAGTATCATTGACTGCGGACCGCTCTCAATAACACAGCCGCCGAATTCGCCGTCGGGAGTAACAAGCGGAGTGGCACCGTTTATAACGCCTACGCTTTCCTCGGACTTAATGCCGTACTTACCCTTATCAACTTCGGTTACGGTCTTAGCGATGGATTTTGCCGTTATATCGATAATGCCCTCTTCGCCTGAAAGCATACCCGCAATAATTATCACCCGGCTGCGGGATACTGCCCTTGCAAGGTCATGGACGAGCATCTTTTTATCCGCCGCCTTGTCTGTAAGCAGTCTCATACGGCAACAGCCGCAAAGATTAAACTCCATTTCAAAATCGGTATTGGTTTTATAATAGATTATATCCACCTTAAGATTTTGCAACATATATGCTCCCCCTTTTTATCAGTTGAACGGATATTCTATTCCGCGGTCGTCATACCAACGCTTCGGGTATCTCGGTGATGAATTTGCAGTGGCTTTTGAAGTGTCTACCGAAGGCTCCTCGCCATCGCGGGTCTCCCTTGCCATTACAACAAATCTGGCATTGTCAAAATCGTAGGTGCAGGTGACAAGCGTTATTATATTATCTCCGTTTTTAACATCCACACCCGTATTAATAAGACTGCGCTCACGTGCCTCGCCCACCCAAGCATCAAAATCGTTATCGTCTATAAAGCTTTTTCTTGAAATGTTATAAATATAGTCATTATCGTCCGCCTTAGAAGCGTTAAGCACAAACGCCGCGTAAACCTTATATGTACCGTTCCCATAAAGTGTGGCAAATTCTACCGTTGGGTTTTGCTTATAAAAGCTGAGCTCCTTATATTTTGTAAGGTTAGCAAACATAGAGCCGTTTTTCATATGATGGCCGTATATTACAAGATTCTTATCGGTCTCTCTCTCGGTTATCACATTTTTGCTATCAAAAAACAGTGCACCGTATGCGCTTTTTTGCTTTTGCTGATTGTGGGTTAAATAAAAATCATTATTATCGGTTTGATAAATCGGATTATCTATTTTAGTGTTGGGCACGGTTATCCAACCCTTGAAATCGCTGTTTTCTTGAAGTAGTTGCTCGATTACCGAAAGCTCAGGCTCGTCACCCGTTTCGTGCCATACCGAGCGCGCTTGCTCAATAATGCTGTCCTGATGCCTTGCCGAAAGGAAATAATTTGTAATATATACGGCAGAAGTTATAAAGACAATAAGCGATATAAGGAAAAACACCTTGATGATTATTTGCTTAATGTTATCCCGTCCGTTCGGAATATATGACAAATACAATTTGTAAAAAAAATTGTCCTTTTCTTTTGCGTGCTTCATTTTTTTACTTCCCCGATTATTTGGATTATAAGCTTAAATATTTCATAAACTGCCGTTTCCCTGACATAGTCCCTCGAAAGCGGTTCAATATTGAGCTCCTTTACATAAGTGCCGCCGTCATACGCCGCAGCTATATACACAAGCCCCGGGTCATGCCCCTCAGAACCGTCCGGTCCCGCAACGCCGGTAACCGAAACGCCTATGCTTGAATCCGCCAAATTCCTAACATTTTCCGCCATCTGCCGTGCCGTTTCATAGCTTACCGCACCAAAGGCCTCAAGCGTTTTTTTCTCTACCCCTAAAATCTTATTCTTTATGCGGCAGGAATAAGAGGCAATCCCAAGCTCAAAAACAGATGAAGTGCCCGGAACAGCTGTAATATACGAGGAAACAAGCCCGCCCGTGCAGGACTCCGCCGTAGCGATGGTCATATCATTTTCCTTTAACATAGCCACAGCCTTAAGCCCGAGCTGATAAATCTTATGGTTCATATTTCTACCGCTTTGCAAAATTATTTATTCAATAAAGGAGTACTGAGTTTCACTTACCGCTTTTTCCACAAGCCGTTCCACATCAAGCCCTTTTTCCGCTTCAAGGCAGGACTCAAGGGTCGGTCTTGTCTTGGGGTGTTTAGGTGTAAATACCGTACAACAGTCCTCATAAGGTAAAATTGAGGTTTCAAAGGTGTCAATATCCCTTGAAATTTTGATTATTTCTTCCTTGTCCATTCCGATAAGGGGACGAAGGACGGGAATATCAACAACAGTATCTGTTGTGACAAGGGCAGGCAGGGTCTGGCTTGCGACCTGACCGAGGCTCTCCCCCGTAATAAGTGCAAGACTGCCCGAATTCTTTGCCAAGCGCTCCGATATACGCATCATCATACGGCGCATTATAAGGGTGAAATAATCCTCGGGACAGTTTTTGCCTATCTCGTCCTGTATCTCGGTAAAGGGTACTATTGCAAGATTAATGGTTCCGCTGTACTCCGCCACCTTTTTAAGCAAAGTACGCACCTTAAGCTCTGCCCGGGGGCTTGTATAGGGCGGGCTTGCAAAATGAATCGCATTAAGGCGAAGTCCGCGCTTAGCCATAGTCCATGCGGCTACGGGACTGTCAATACCGCCCGAAATTAAAATCGAAGCCTTGCCCGCAGTTCCAACCGGAAGACCCCCCGCTCCTTTTATCTGTTCCGCCCTTACATAAGCGGCAAAATCCCTGATTTCAACATATACAACGCGGTCGGGATTGTGAACATCAACCTTTAAGTGGGGGAAGTTTTCAAGCATCACCGATCCCACCTCGCGGCATATTTCGGGCGAGGTAAGGGGAAAATGCTTATCGGCTCTTTTTGCCTCTACCTTGAATGTTTTTATTCTTTCCATTTCTGTTCTAAGATATTCAGGCGAGCGGGAAAGTATATCCGCCACCGTTTTTTCGCAAACGCAGGCGCGGCTGAATCCCGCTATACCGAAAACCTTGCCCACACGGGACAGCGCCTCAGAGAAATCGTAGTCCTCGCTCTTGGGCTCAATGTAAATGGTGGACTGGGACTTGCGAATTTCTATTTCGCCCAATTCCCTTAATCGGCGTCTTATATTTTTAATAAGTATATCCTCAAAATTACAGCGGTTAAGCCCCTTAAGTGCAAGCTCCCCGTTTTTAATCAAAATTATCTCTTTCATCATTTTGCCTTTCTAAGCTGTTTTTTCGCCTCTTCAAGAGCTGAGACCAGCATATCCGTATCCTCTTTGGTATTATACCTTGAAAAGCTTATTCTAAGCGCACTGTCGGTACGCTTTGGTTCAAATCCCATTTCGCTGAGTACATAGCTGCCGTGACCTTTAGCGCAGGCGCTCCCGCTTGAAACAAATACATTTCGGCTCTCAAGAAAATGAAGGAGCGTTTCCGAACGGTAGCCCGCAAGAGAAGTATTTAAAATGTAAGGCAAGCACCCTTCGGGCGAATTTATTACCGCACCGATTCTAAGCAACCTGTCCCTTGTGTAATCAAAAAGTTCCTGCATGGCTTTAAGCTGAATTTCAGGCTTCGGCAGTTCCTCTATAGCACCCATAAGACCCATAATAAGAGGGGTGGGCTCTGTTCCCGAACGCATACCCCGCTCCTGACCGCCGCCGGTTATAAGCGGGTTTATATGCACACCCTTTTTACAGTATAGGAAGCCTATGCCTTTAGGACCGTGAATTTTGTGACCGCTGGCAGATAACAGGTCAACGCCCAACTGCTTTACATTAACTGGAAGTTTTCCGTAGCCCTGCACCGCGTCACAATGGAAAAGCGCTAAGGGCGCTATCCGCTTTGTAAGGGATACTGCCTCTTTTATAGGTTGAACTGCCCCCGTTTCGTTATTTACAAGCATTATACTAACAAGCAGAGTATTATCGGTAAGGGCATTTTCAAGTGCTGACAGCGGAATAATTCCGTTACTGTCGGGTTTTAAATACACAACCTCAAAGCCGTAAGCTTCAAGTCTTTTTACCGTCTCTATCACCGAGGGGTGTTCGATAGCCGTGGTGATAATTCTTCCGCCCCTGTTTTTCGCTTTAAGTGCAGATAAAAGCGCGGTATTGTTGGCCTCGGTACCGCTGCCCGTAAAAAAGATTTCATCGGCCCTTGCGTTTACTGTATGAGCGATAGCTTCCCTCGCGTCATTAAGGGCAATTTCCGCCTCCATTCCGATTTTGTGAAGTGAGGAGGGATTTCCCCAGTTTGATTCAAGTGTGCGGGCTATATATTCTACCGCCTTTTTTGACGGTTTTGTGGTAGAACTGTTGTCAAGATAAGCGATATGCTCCAAAATTGTACTGCTCCCTATAACTATATATAGATTATTATACAACATTTCCGCGGAATAAACAATAGCTATATACCTAATATTTTAAAATTTTTACAAAAGCAAATAATCACACTTGAAAATGCTTATATATAATGGTATAATCCATTTGGAATAAGGCGGACCTAAAACGGTGGACGGTTAGCTCACTTTTTCTTGTTTATAATAT